>JAZKDL010000291.1:0-6736 GCA_040387575.1 Pseudomonadota bacterium | reverse complement strand
CGAGACCGAGAATGTTTTCCATGATGACTCCTTAGATTACAGATTGAAAGCGAAAAGAAAAAACGAACAGAAGCTGCGAGAACCAGGCCTAGTGGCCTTCATGCGCCTGGCCCAGATAAATGAGCGTCAGCATCATGAAAATGAATGCCTGGAGCGTGATCACCAAGATATGGAAGATCGCCCAGACGGTACCGGCAATGATGTGACCGATCGGCAACATCACCCCCGAGAACGAGGCTGCCATCGCACCACCCATGAGTGCGATCAGCATGAAAACGAGTTCGCCGGCATACATGTTGCCGAACAGCCGCATGCCATGCGACACGGTCTTGGCAACGTATTCGATGACCTGCATCAGCAAATTGATGGGCCACAGCACCGGGTGCGCACCGAAGGGCGCGGTGATGAGCTCATGGCCCCAGCCGCCCAGGCCCTTGACCTTGATGCCATAGAACAGGCAAAGCAGCAGCACGGACGTCGACAGGCCGAGCGTGGTCGACAAGTCGGCGGTCGGCACGACGCGCATGTACGCATGGTGCGCATCGTGGCCGGCTGCCGAATAGACCTGCGTCCAGATGGCGGGCAGCAGGTCGACGGGCAGCATGTCCATGGCGTTCAGCAGGAAGATCCAGACGAACACGGTGAGCGCGAGCGGCGCAATGAACTTGCGGCTGACGGCGCTGTGAATGTTCGACTTGGCCTGCTTGTCGACCATTTCGACCAGGATTTCGACAGCCGCCTGGAACCGGCCGGGCACGCCGGCACTGGCCTTGCGCGCAGCGAGCCACAGAACGAAACAGCCGATGACGCCAATCACCAGTGCATACAGGACCGAGTCCAGATTGATGACATTGAAGTCAACGATCGCTTTTTGGGTGACGGGCTCGAAGCTCCAGTTCACTTGCCAATGCTGCAAATGGTGAACGATGTATTCACTCGCGGTCGGTGCGTGTCCTTCAGCGGCCATCTTTCAACGTCTCTTAAAAACTAAATCCGGTTCAACAACCTGGGCCGCACACGAAGTGCCACCCAGTACATTTTCAGCGCGACCACGACACCGACCAGCAACGCCAGCCAGCTCAGGCCACCGACCACCCAAGGCGCCGCCGCCAAAAAGGCAATGGTCAGCGCCAGCTTGATCAGTTCCCAGACAAAAAACCTCAGCATCGAGGCCGACTGGTTGCCGGCCTGCGTGCCCCTCATTGCGCCCCGGACAAACAATGCTGCCGGGATCGCTATCGCCATTGCTCCGTACAGTGCGGACATGCCGGCACTTGCCCGACCCGTCCACATCCAAGCCGCACCTGCCGCGACCAATCCTGCGACCACTTGGGCCACGATCACCCACCAGGGCGACGGTTCGGGATTTGCTTCGCGCAGCTGCTGAGCCTGTTCGGCGGTCAGCGGCTTGAAATCGGAATCTTCTGCATCCATCTCGTAATCGAGGGCGTTCGTTGTCATTGGAATTTTGTAACCAGTGGCCAGCGAGCGTCTGCCGAGATTTTTACAAAGCCATTGATTATAGGTAGAAAGCATGGGCGTTCCGCCATGACCAAGCAGGTCAAAAGGGAACTTCCCGCGTTTGACACAATCACCGCCAGATGATCACGCCACCTGCCCCACCCACTCCGCCGATCGACGCCCGCAAGGAGTCGCTGATCGAGTATCCCTCACAGTTTCCCATCAAGGTCATGGGCGCCAAAGCCGACGGCTTCGTGCATGCGGTGACGCAGATCGCCGAGCGCTTCGACCCGGCCTTCGACGCGGCGACGATCGAGCTTCGCAACAGCAAGGCGGGCAATTATCTGGGCGTGACGATCACGGTGACCGCCACCAGCCGGGAACAGCTCGACGACCTGTACCGCGCGCTGTCATCGCATCCGATGGTGAAGGTGGTTCTCTGACACTCGCCGACGCTTCGGTCGCACCGATGGCTGCCGAGGTGCTCGGCCACGTCGACTACCTGCCGACCTATGAGGCGATGCGGCAGTTCACCGCGCAGCGCCAACCCGACACACCCGACCAGCTCTGGGTCTGCGAGCATCCGCCGGTGTTCACCCAAGGGCTTTCCGGCAAGCCCGAACACATCTTGAACCCGACCGATATTCCGGTGGTGCAGACCGATCGCGGGGGGCAAGTCACCTTCCACGGCCCGGGCCAGGTGGTCGCTTATCCGCTGATCGACCTGAAGCGAGCCGGCTACTACGTGAAGGAATACGTCTTCCGCATCGAGGAGTCGGTGATTCGCACACTTGCGCACTTCAGCGTTACAGGCCACCGCGTTGCGGGTGCGCCTGGCATCTACGTGCGGCTGGACGACCCTTTCTCGCACGCCGCGCTCACTGGGCCGGCGCATCCGGCAGATCCGTTTCGCGGGCTGGGCAAGATCGCAGCGCTGGGCATCAAGGTCAGCCGGCACTGCACTTACCACGGCGTGTCGCTGAACGTGGCGATGGACCTGGAACCCTTCTCGCGCATCAACCCTTGCGGCTACGCAGGGCTCCAAACCGTCGACCTTTCTACAATCGGCGTCCAAACCACCTGGGAAGAAGCCGCGCAAGTGCTGGGCCGCAAGCTCGCCACGTTTCTTGCGCCGTGACCTGTATGAGCACCACCGAAGTCGTCCGCGACCACCAAAGCGCAGAAACCTACAACCCGCTGGCCAAGCAGAAGGCGGGCGCCAAGCTCTCGCGCATTCCGGTGAAAGTGGTGCAGGGCGAGATGCTCAAGAAGCCCGAATGGATCCGCGTCAAGGCGGGCTCGCCGACCACGCGCTTCTACGAGATCAAGCAGATCCTGCGCGAGAACAACCTGCACACGGTGTGCGAGGAAGCCTCGTGCCCGAACATCGGCGAATGCTTCGGCAAGGGCACCGCGACCTTCATGATCATGGGTGACAAGTGCACCCGCCGCTGCCCGTTCTGCGACGTCGGCCACGGCCGCCCTGACCCGCTCGACAAGGATGAGCCGCTGAACCTGGCGAAGACCATCGCCAAGCTGCGCCTCAAGTACGTGGTGATCACCAGCGTCGACCGCGACGACCTGCGCGACGGCGGCAGCGGCCATTTCGTCGAATGCATCCGCAACATCCGCGAGCTGTCGCCGACCACGCAGATCGAAATCCTGGTGCCGGACTTCCGTGGTCGCGACGACCGCGCGCTCGAGATCCTGAAGGCCGCGCCGCCGGACGTGATGAACCACAACCTGGAAACAGCGCCGCGCCTCTACAAGGAAGCGCGCCCCGGCAGCGACTACCAGTTCAGCCTGAACCTGCTGAAGAAGTTCAAGGCGTTGCACCCGAACGTGCCGACCAAGAGCGGCATCATGGTCGGCCTGGGCGAGACGGATGAAGAGATCCTGCAGGTGATGCGCGACATGCGAGCGCACGACATCGACATGCTGACCATCGGCCAGTACCTGTCGCCGTCGGGCTCGCATCTGCCGGTGCGCCGCTACGTGCATCCGGACACCTTCAAGATGTTCGAGGAAGAGGCCTACAAGATGGGCTTCAGCCACGCAGCGGTCGGTGCGATGGTGCGTTCCAGCTACCACGCCGATCAGCAGGCGCACGCCGCTGGCGTGTGAGCCAAAAGCATTCATCCTGCATAGCTTTGGCGTCACGCAGAAAGCACGATGGGCCAGCCCCTCGCCGATAAGGCGGCAAAGCCCGCCGGCGGCAACGGGCTGCTCTGGGTGCTGGTGGCGGTTGCCATCGGCTTCGCCATATTCAACCTGCGCGCACCCGCCGACTACCTGAAGCTGGTCGACTGGCAGACCGTCGGCGCGCTGGCCGGGCTGCTGGCGATCACCCAGGGCGTCGAGCGCAGCGGCATGCTGCAGGCGACCGCACAGCGCTTGCTGGCCCGCACCACCAATACACGCCAGCTCGCGCTGCTGCTGACTGCCGGCGCCGCCCTCCTGTCGGCGCTGGTGACCAACGACGTGAGCCTGTTCCTGCTGGTGCCGCTGACGCGGGTGCTCGCGACGCAGGCCCACCTGCCGCTGGCGCGCCTGGTCGTGCTGGAAGCGCTTGCAGTCAATGCGGGCTCGGCGCTGACGCCGATCGGCAATCCGCAGAATCTCTACCTCTGGCACCGTTCGGGCGAAAGCTTTGCCGGCTTCATGGGAATGATGGCGCCGACCGTGGCCGTGATGTTGTGCTGGTTGTTCGTGGCCGTCTGGCTGCTGGTGCCACGCGAAGCGCTGCAGCTTCGGCAAGACAGCACGGAAGCGCTGGTCAAGCCGCGGCTGCTGGCGCTGTCGGGCGTGCTGTTCGTCGGCTTCGTCGTGGCGCTCGACCGTCACTGGCTGCTGGCCGGCCTGGGCGTGGTGTTCGCGGCCTTTCTGCTTCTTTACCCGCGTGTGTTGCGCGGCGTCGACTGGGCGCTGCTCGCGATCATCGCGCTGATGTTCGTCGACCTGCGCCAGTTGGCCGAACTGCCGGCCATCGCGTCGCTGCTGCACCAATGGCCCATCGCGGAGGGCTGGCGCGCGTACCTCGCGGCCATCGTCGCGTCGCAATTCATCAGCAATGTGCCGGCCGCCATCCTGCTCGACCCGTACGTGCGCGATCTGCCTGCTCTGGCGGCGGGTGTGAGCGTGGGTGGCTTCGGATGCGTACTGGGATCGCTCGCCAACCTGATCGCATTGCGGCTCGCGCAGTTGCCGAACGGGCTGCGCGAATTCCATCGCATCAGCATTCCGTTCCTGCTTGTCTGCGCGCTGAGCGCCGGCCTGCTCCGGCTGTGACGGACGGCCTGATTACGCTCGATACATGTCGTCAACCCTCTATGCCCTTGCCGCGATCGCGCTGTGGGCCACCCTCGCCTCGCTCGGTACCGCACTTGCGCACGTTCCGCCCTTCCTGCTGACCGGGCTCGCACTGATCATCGGCAGCGTGCCGAGCTGGCCGCTGGCATGGCGCGACCGCAGCGCCTGGCGTGTGCCGCCACGCACGCTGGCACTGGGCATCTATGGGCTGTTCGGCTTTCACTTCCTGTTGTTCATCGCGCTGCGCCATGCGCCGCCGGTCGAGGCCAACCTCGTCAATTACCTGTGGCCGCTGTTCATCGTGGTGCTGGCGCCACTGCTGCTGCCGGGTGTGTCGCTGAAGCCGCTGCATGTGCTGGCCGCATTGCTGGGCTTCGCGGGTGCGGCCATCGCGATCCTGGGCGCGCGCGGCGGCACGGCGACGGAAGCCACCAGCACATGGGGCTTCGCGCCAGCGCTGGGCTCGGCCTTCATCTGGGCCAGCTACTCGCTGTGGACCCGGCGCGTGCCGCCGTTCCGCACGGCAGCCGTTGGGCTGTTCGGCTTGGTGTCGGGCGTGTTGGCGCTGGCTTGCCATGCCCTGCTCGAGCCATCGACCGCGCTGTCGATGCGAGATGGATGGCTGCTCGCGCTGTGCGGCCTGGGCCCGCTGGGCGCCGCTTTCTTCGCCTGGGACATGGCGCTGAAGCGAGGCGATGCGCAGCAGATCGGCATCCTGAGCTACCTCACGCCGCTGGCGTCGACCGCCCTGCTGCTGGTCGTCACCGGGCGGCCTCTGAACTGGAGCATCGTGCTCGCCGCGGTGCTGATCATCTCGGCCGCGGTCATGGGCACACGTGCCCGCTGAACTGCGCCACCGGCCTACGCGATCACGTCACGCCCTGCGGCGATACTTCGACCCAAGGAGTGAAAACACATATGGAAGACAACGCCAAGGATCTCGAAATCACCCCCAAGCTGGTGCTTGACCTGCACCTGGCGCTGTACCTGGACCTGGTGGCAGTGCTCGAAGGCGCAGGCGTGGTGACGTACCGGCAGATGGCCGCACGCGTCCTGAACATCGGCATGGACGCTCGCGACGACGGCGAAGCTGGCCTGTCGGCCGCGCTCGAAAGCGTCGCCAAGGGTTTCGCGGGTCAGGGCAAGGGACTGTCGATCGATCTGCTGAAGGCGGCGCGTGCGGTGCGCGAGGACGAGGCGATGGGCGACGTGCCACGCAGGCCCGACGAAGACTGACCTGATCAGCTGACCGGAGCTTCGCCACCTGCATCGACATCAGGCTGGCACCGAAATCGCTTGGGCTTCTCCACAACTCCAAGGAGACCCAGATGGCGAAGATCCCTCCCGGCGTCGGGCCGCGCTTTCCGCAGGTGGTGGTTCTGGTCGGTGCGACCGGCGACCTGTCGCGGCGCAAGCTGCTTCCGGGGCTGTTCCATCTGTGCAGCGCCGGCTTCATTCCGGGCTGCAGGATCATCGGTGTGTCGCTCGACGACATCGATGTCGACGGCTTCCGCGGCATCGCTCGCGCAGCGCTCGACGAGTTCGGCAGCCGCGAGATCACGACCACCGACTGGGACGCCTTTTCCGCGACGCTCGACTACGTGCCGCTGTCGGCCGGCGCCAGCGCGCTGCGCGCCGCGGTCGATCGGGCCGAACAATCGCTTGGCAGCGAATGCCGGCGGCTGCACTATCTCAGTGTGCCGCCGAGTGCGGCGCTCACCGTGGTGCGCACGCTCGGCGAGGCCGGCCTGGTCGACCGCTCACGCATCGTCATGGAGAAGCCCTTCGGCACTGACCTGGCGAGCGCGGTGTCGCTCAACAGCAAGCTGCACGAGGTGTTCCAGGAAGAGCAGATCTTCCGCATCGACCACTTCCTGGGCAAGGAGCCGGCGCAGAACATCCTCGCCTTCCGCTTCGCCAACGGCCTGTTCGAACCGATCTGGAACCGCAACTTCATCGACCACGT
>JAZKDL010000290.1:0-1507 GCA_040387575.1 Pseudomonadota bacterium | reverse complement strand
GACGCCGGGCTCGCCTTCGAGCAACAGCGGACGCTGCAGCTTGAGCGCGAGGAACACGGCCGTCGCCAGCCGGCGGTCGGCAAAGTAACCGGCTTCTTCCAGCCCGGCAACAAGCGAATCGATGGTCGAGAAGATCATGGCGAAGGGTAATGCAGGCACAGCGGCGGTGCCCGGCGCACCGCCGGCCACAACGCGGTGTGCAACATGCGGCAACGGCCCGAAAACGCTCAGCCCAGCGCCGTGCGAACCGCCCGCTGCGTCAGGACGCTGATCAGGTTCGCCCGGTAGGCGGCCGACGCGTGCAGGTCGCCATTCAGGTCGGACGCATCGATCTTCACGCCAGCCGCCGCTTCGGGCGTGAAGCTCTGGCTCAGCGCGGCTTCCAGGCCGGCATGCCGGAACACGCCGTTGCCCGCGCCCGTGACCGCCACGCGCACGCCGTCCGCGTACTGCGCGAGGAACACGCCGACCAGCGGGAAGTGCGATGCCTTCTGCCGCAGCTTCTCGTAGTGCGCGCGCTGCGGCAACGGAAAGCGGAAGGCAGTGATCAGTTCGCCCTCTTCCAGCGCGGTGCTGAACAGCCCGAGGAAGAAGTCGTCGGCCGCGATCTCGCGCCGGTTGGTGACGACCGTCGCGCCCGACGCCAGCACCGCGCTCGGATAGCAGGCCGCCGGGTCGTTGTTGGCGACCGAGCCGCCGATGGTGCCCATGGCACGCACCTGGCGGTCGCCGATGCGCGACGCGAGATCGGCCAGCGCCGGATAGGCCGACTTGACCTCGGCGCTGTTCGCGACGTCGAGGTGCCGCGACATCGCGCCGATCACCAGCGCATCGCCATCGCGACGGATGCCGGTGAGCGCGGGGATGAGCGCGAGGTCGACCAATTGCTCGGGGGCGGACAGCCGCAGTTTCATCGACGCCAGCAGCGTCTGGCCGCCGGCCAGCGGCTTGGCGCCGGCCGTGGCCAGCGCGACTGCGTCGTCGACCGTGGTCGGGCGTTCGAGGGTGAAGGGATACATGGTGAAGTCCTTGCGCGTTCGTTCGGTGGGTACGTCGGTCGCGGCTCAGGCCGCCGGCCGGCCCTGCGTGCTGGCGGCCAGCGACGGCGTCTGCGGTTCCTGCGTCGGGCTCGTGTGGCCGGTCTGCATCGCCTCCCACACGCGGTGCGGCGACGCGGGCATGTCGAAGTCGCGCACGCCGAGCGGGCGCAGCGCGTCGAGCACCGCGTTGATCACCGCCGGCGGCGAGCCGATCGCGCCGGCCTCGCCGCAGCCCTTGGTGCCCAGCGGGTTGTGGGTGCACGGCGTGCTCAGCGTGTCGAGCCGGAACTGCGGAAAGTCCGCCGCGCGCGGCATCGCGTAGTCCATGAAGCTGCCGGTCAGCAGCTGGCCGGTCTCGTCGTACACGCAGTTCTCCATCAGCGCCTGGCCGATGCCCTGCACCAGGCCGCCATGCACCTGGCCCTCGACGATCATCGGATTGATGATGGTGCCGAAGTCGTCCACCG
>JAZKDL010000289.1:0-2137 GCA_040387575.1 Pseudomonadota bacterium | reverse complement strand
CGGGTCGACGAAGACGGCTACTTCTTCATCACCGACCGGCTCAAGCGGATGATCAACGCGAGCGGTTTCAAGGTCTGGCCGGCAGAGGTCGAGCTGCTGATGTTCAAGAACCCGGCGATCCAGGAAGCCTGCGTGATCGCCACGCGCGATGCGTACCGTGGTGAGTCGGTCAAGGCGGTGGTCGTGCTGCGCCCGACCCACAAGGACACGACCGCGCAGCAGATCATCGACTGGTGCCGCGAGAACATGGCGGTCTACAAGGCGCCGCGCCAGGTGCAGTTCGTCGATGCGCTGCCCAAGAGCGGCGCGGGCAAGGTGATGTGGCGGCTATTGCAAGAGGCGGAGGCCTGACCGCCGGCGCTTTGCGCGCTCAGGACTCCTTGCCGGGCTCGACGTGCGCGACGACGCGGGCGTAGCGCTGGAAGCTCCAGTACGCGCTGGCCCAGTCCATCAGCACGACCAGCCGGTTGCGGAAGCCGATCAGGAAGTAGACGTGCGCGAACAGCCAGAACAGCCACGCCGACTTGCCGCTGAAGCGCAGCGGTCCGAAAGGCGTGCCGAGATCGACCACGGCGGAATTGCGGCCGATGGTCGCCAGGTTGCCGTAGTCCGCATAGCGGAACGGAATCGTCGGACGGCCGGTGAGTCGGTTCAGGATGTTGGTCGCGGCGGCGCGGCCCATCTGCTTCGCGGCGGGTGACACGCCGGGCACGGGCGTCGGCTGCTTGCCGGACACGTGGCTCAGCGCTGCGGCGAGATCGCCCACCACGCTGATCTGCGGATGGCCGGCCAGGCTCAGGTCGGGTTCGACGCGGATGCGGCCGGCACGGTCGGTTTCAGTGCCTGTCGCCGTCGCCAGCAGGCGCCCGAGCGGCGACGCGGCCACGCCCGCAGCCCAGACCACGCAATGGCTCTGGATGCGGTAGCTGCCCGACGCGCCGGCGCCGGTCGCGCCCACGTCGACCTGCAGGCCTTCGGCATCGATCGACGTCACGCGCGCGTTCAGCCGCACCTCGACGCCGAGCTTCTCCAGTTGCCACTGCGCCTTCAGGCTCAGGCTCTCGGGCATCGCCTGCAACACGCGCGGGCTGCCTTCGATCAGCAGCACCTTGGCGCTGCCCGGGTCGATGCGGCGGAATTCGCCCGACAGCGTGTGGCGCGCGATCTCGGCCAGCGTGCCGGCCATTTCCACACCGGTCGGCCCGCCGCCGATGACCGCGAAGGTCAGCAGGGCGGCGCGGCGTGCCGGGTCTTCTTCAAGCTCTGCGGCCTCGAAGCTCATCAGCACGCGGCGGCGGATGTCGAACGCATCGGCCAGCGTCTTGAGGCCGGGCGCGACGGCGGCCCAGTCGTCACGGCCGAAATAGCTGTGCGTGGCGCCGGCGGCGACGATCAGGTGGTCGTAGTGCAGCAGGGTGCCGTCCTTCAGCGCGACTTCGCGATTCGCGGGACGGATGTCGGTCACCTCGCCCAGCAGGGTAGTCACGTTGGGCTGGCCGCGGAACAGCACGCGCGTGGGTGCGGCGATCGACGGCGCGGCCAGGCCGGCGGTCGCGACCTGGTAGAGCAGGGGCTGGAACAGGTGGTGGTTGGTCTTGTCGACCACGGTGATGTCGACGTCGGCGTGCTGCAGTTTGCGGGCGGCTTCGAGGCCGCCGAAACCGCAGCCGACGATCAGGATGTGCGGGCGCTGGGCCCGGCTGTCTGCGGCAATGCTCATGCGGTTCATTATCGGCAGCCTGTGTCCGAGGTGCGTCGACGGCGCGCCGTGCAAGGCCATCCGGCCTGTGCCACAGTGAGCGCGGGCTTGTCCTACGGACGGCACCCGGCGGGCTCGACTAAAAACCCCAGTTGCGACATTTGGAGATTCCATGAAGCTTTCCCGGCCCCATCCGCAGGCTGCCGGCACGGTGCGCGAGCACTTCCGCAAAGTCCGCGGCGACAGCCTGGCCCTGGCCGCCCCGCTTTCCGCCGAGGACCAGTGCATCCAGTCGATGCCCGACGCGAGCCCGACCAAATGGCACCTGGCGCACACCACCTGGTTCTTCGAAACCGTCCTGTTGCAAGCGCACGCCACTGGCTATCAGGCCTTCGATCCGCGCTTTCACTATCTCTTCAATTCCTATTACGAGGCGCT
>JAZKDL010000288.1:2929-5520 GCA_040387575.1 Pseudomonadota bacterium | reverse complement strand
TGCCCAACGATCCGTGGGGTCGCCCCTACCAGTACCTGAACCCCGGCATCAAGGGCGAGATCGATGTGCTCTCGCTCGGCGCAGACGGGCAGCCTGGTGGCGAGGGCAACAATGCCGACATCGGCAGTTGGCAGTAGCCAGGCTGCGGCGTTGTACGACCTTCGCGGCGCTGCGAGCTCTCGCCCACATTCGGCTGCCGCGCGTGGCCGTGCCGGATTCACGCTGCTAGAACTGTTGGTGGTGATCGCCATCATCGCCATGGCCACCGTGGGCGTCGGTTTCGCGATGCGCGACGCCGGTCAGACGACGCTCGATCGCGAGGGCGAACGACTGGTGGCCCTCCTTGAATCCGCCCGTGCGCGCTCCCGTGCCAGCGGCGCGACCGTGCGCTGGCATCTCACGCCCGAGGGCCCGGGCGCATTCGTGTTCGACGGCCTGCCGCCCGACGCGTTGCCCAACGAATGGATGTCGACCGGCATCGGCGCACAACCCATCGCAGCCGACGGAACGGCGGCACCCGCGCTCCAGCTCGGTCCGGATCCGATCATTGCCGCGCAACAGCTGGTGTTGACAAGCGTCGGCCCGCCGGCACGCGAGTTGCGAATCGGAACCGATGGCTTGCGGCCTTTCGCGATCGTCTCGCCATGAAGCGCCGGCTTTCCCATGGTTTCACGCTGATCGAGGTCATGGTCGCGCTCGCGATCGTCGCCATTGCGCTGGCGGCGGGCACCCAGGCCACCGGCGCACTCACACGCAATGCGCAGCGGCAGTCGGACTCGATGCTCGCTCAAATCGGCGCCGAGAACGAACTGGTCCGCGCCCAGCTCTCGCCGCAGATGCCGCCGGTTGGCGAAGCCGGCCGGACCTGTACGCAAGCCAACACCAGCTTCGGCGTGACGGTGTCGACAACCGCGACGCTGAACCCGAATTTCCGGCGCGTCGACGTGCAGGTGCGCGATGTCGGCAGCTATCCCATCATCCGCATCTCGACCGTGGTGGGCCGCTACTGATGACGCGCCGTGCCACACGGGGTTTCACCCTGATCGAATTGATGGTCGCGATCGCCGCGATGGCGATCCTGGCACTGATGAGCTGGCGCGGCATCGACGGCATGGTGCGTTCGCAGACGCTCAACCGCGACCGCAGCGACGGCGTGCTAACCGCGCAGGCGGCGCTGGCGCAATGGAGCGCGGATCTCGACGCCACCATCGCGCTCACGCCGGTGTCGATACAGCCGATCGAGTGGAACGGCCGCGTGCTGCGGCTGACGCGACGCGCCAACGACGGCGTGCAGTCGATCGCCCAGGTGGTCGCCTGGACCCAGCGCAGCGATGGTGCCGGCACATCGCGCTGGTACCGCTGGCAGTCGCCGGCGCTGCGCACCCGCGGCGACTGGCAGCAAGCCTGGACCCGGGCGGCGGCATGGGCGCAGGATGGCGGCGACAACGGAGGCGGCACGCAGGTCGCGCTGATGCCGTTGCAGAGCTGGTCGCTGCTTTACTTCATCAACAGCAACTGGGTGCCCGCGGAGGCGACCAGCCTGGGTGCGACGACGCCGATCCCCAACGGCATAAGGCTGGTGCTCGACCTGTCGCCCGGCACGTCTCTGGCCGGCGAGATCACGCGCGACTGGATACGGCCGACCTTCACGCCGCTGACGCCAAGATCATGAAGTGCCGTCGAACCCCTTCACCCCACCGGCTGGCCTTGACCCGTCGCACCCATCAGTCGGGCGCCGCATTGCTCATGGCGATGCTCACCGTGACGTTGATCGCCACTTTCGCGGCGGCGGCGCTCTGGCAGCAGTGGCGCTCGGCCGAAGTCGAAGCAGCCGAGCGGGCGCGCATGCAGTCGGCCTGGGTGCTGATCGGCGCGCTGGACTGGTCTCGGTTGATCCTGCGCGAGGACGGACTCACGCGAAGCAACGTCGACAACCTCACCGAACCGTGGGCGGTTCCACTCGAAGAGGCCAAGCTCACCGCCTTCCTGTCGGCCGACAAGAACATCGCGAGCGATTCGCTCGACGGCCTTCCTGATGCATTCCTGTCAGGCCGGATCGTCGATGCGCAGTCGAAGCTGAACGTACGCAATCTGGTGGTCGACACGGGATTCACACCTTCCGAAAAGGACGTGGCGACCTTCAACCGGTTGTTTTCCATGCTCGGATTGCCAGCGCAGGAAGTGAACCTGTTGGCCACCGGCATCCAGCAAGCGCTCGTGGCGTCGACATCCACCTCGTCGTCATCGGGCGGCAGCGATGGCGACAGCAACTCCAGCGGGGCCAACGCGCCACTGATGCCGTTGCAGGAAGATCAGTTGACATGGTTCGGACTGTCGCCGGCCACCGTTGCAGCGCTGGCCCCCTACGTGACGGTACTGCCCCGACGCACGATGCTCAACGTCAATACGGCCAGCGCGGAGGTACTCGCCGCAAGCGCACCGACGATCGGCTTGGCTGGTGCCAAGCTGCTGACCTTGCAGCGCATGAGCAAGGCTTTCGACGCGCTGTCGACGGCCAATGCCCTCTTCCAGAACACCAACCCTTTCAACGATGCCGACTACGGCGTGGCGACCGGCTATTTCGAGGTCCT
>JAZKDL010000288.1:0-2919 GCA_040387575.1 Pseudomonadota bacterium | reverse complement strand
GGGCAGACTAAGGCTCGACGACGTCTGGGTGGATGAACGGTCCTTGCTCAGTCGCAGCGGCAGCACATTGACGATTCTCTGGCGCCAACGTGGCGCGGGCACCACGAGCGTTGAGGCCAAGCAGTGAATTGTCAATACCGTGTCTTAATCATGAGCTCTCGATTTTCGATCATTGATGCCGGAATGCCCATCGGACATACATCCTTTGCTATTGAATAAATAGCAGTCGATGCATTCCTGCCTCCTACAATAGCGACCCTCCAAACAAGACCCATGGCTGTGCTGCTCGTCACCATTCCCCTGCCGCCCGCGCCCGCCGGAGGCGAATACGGCTGGGCTGCCTGGTCCGGCGATGGCCGTCAGTTGCGCGCCAGCGGCAACGCGGTTCCAGCCCTGCTGCCGAGCGGCAACGAAGTGACGCTCGGCGTCCCGGCGGCCGCCTTGTCGTGGCACCAGGTCACCTTGCCACAGGGCAGCATGAGCGGCGGTGTGCGTCTGCGATCGATGCTCAACGGGCTGCTGGAAGACCGCCTGCTCGACGACCCGGAACAATTGCATTTCGCACTCGAACCCGGTGCCCGCACCGGTGCGCCGGTCTGGCTGGCGGCTTGCCAGCGCAACTGGCTGCGCAACGCGGTGCAGGCCATCGAAGCCACCGGCCGCCGCGTCACCCGCATCGTCCCGGAGTGGGCGCCGCAGCCGGCCGACGCGCCCACGCTGGTGTTCGCGACCGGCGAACCCGACAACGCGTTGCTCACGGTGTGCGATTCGAGCGGCGTCGCAACCCTCCCGCTCGACCCAGCCAGCCTGAAGCTGCTCGGCACGCTGCCGTCCGATACCGTCGTGACGGCCGAACCCGCGGTCGCGCAATTGACCGACGGCCTGTTCGAACGGCCGATACCGCTCGCCACGTCCGATGAGCGTTGGCTGCAGGCCAGCCAGTCGCCGTGGGACCTGGCGCAGTTCGACCTCGCCTCGACCGGGCGTGCACGTGCCGGCAAGAAGTTCGCGTCGGTCACGGCCAGCCTGCTGCATGCGCCCCAGTGGCGCGCCGCACGCTGGGGCGCCCTGCTGCTGATACTCGCCCAGTTGATCGGCGTGAATGCGTGGGCATGGAAGGAGCGCAATGCGCTCGAGGCGAAGCGCGTTGCGGTCCGCAGCATCCTCACGCGCACCTTTCCGTCGGTGCAGCTCGTCGTCGACGCGCCGGTGCAGATGAGCCGTGAGGTGGCGGCGCTGCAGCAGGCCACCGGCGGCCTCTCGGCCTCCGACTTCGAACCGATGCTGGCCTTGCTGGCTGCCAGCCTGCCGCCCGGCCGCGTGCCCACGGCAATCGACTACAGCGCCGGCCAACTGCGGTTGCGTGGACTGGGCCTTCAGTCAGCAGACACGCAGCGCATCGCCGGCGCCCTCTCGTCGCGCGGTTACAGCGCGCGCAGCGAGGCCGACCTGCTGCTGGTCCAGGCGGATGCCGCACGATGAACAGACTCGACACCCTCAACGCGCGCCGCAAGCTCTGGTGGTCGCAACTCGCACCGCGTGAACAACGCATGGTCGCCATCGCGCTCACGCTGATCGTGCTGGCGTTGCTCTGGTGGGTCGCGCTCGCACCCGCATTGCGTACGCTGACGGAAGCACCGGCCGCACACGCACAACTCGATGCGCAGTTGCAGCAGATGACCACGCTGCAGGCACAGGCCAAGTCGCTGCAGGGCCAGCCGCGGGTCAACCGCGACGATGCGCTGCAGGCGCTCGACACGGCGGTGCGCCAGAACCTCGGGCCGAATGCGCAGATGCAGCCGACGGGCGCCGGCGAAGGCGTGACCATCAACGTGCGCGCCGCACCGGCGGACGGCATCGCGCAGTGGCTCGCACAGGCGCGCGGCAACGCGCGTGCCGTGCCGCGCGAGGTACATCTGACGCGCAGCCCGAATCTCCCGACGGTGCCCACCGCACCTGCAGCGGGCAAGCCGGCAACCGCCGCGCCCGCCTCCGCCTCAGCTTCCGCCCCTGCCACCGACACGCCGCGCGCCCCGAACTGGGACGGCACGGTGGTCATGAGCCTGCCCGCACGCTGAGGCACCACGCCCGCATGGCCACTCGCACGCTCCCACCTGTCGCTGCCCGTCATGGCTGGCGATGGGCCGTCATCGGGCTGCTGCTCGGCTTGCTATTGGCGCTGGTGGCCTATGCGCCTGCGCGGTGGCTCGCGGCCGGTATCGATCGCTGGACCACCGGACACCTGAAGCTCGTCAATCCCCGCGGCACGGTCTGGAATGGCACCGCAAGCCTGGTGTTCGCGAGCGGTGTCGGCGGTGCAGAGGCCATCTCGGTGCCCGGCCGCTTCGGCTGGACGCTGCGCCCGCGCTGGGACGGCGTCTCCGCAGCACTCGACCTGGCCTGCTGCGCGCCGCAACCACTGCTGCTGACGGCCAAGCCGCGCGCCGGCGGCTTGCAACTCGCGATGGGCGACGGCAACTCCCGTTGGCCGGCCGCCATGCTGGTCGGCTTCGGCGCGCCCTTCAACACGCTCAAGCCCGAGGGCACGCTCGACCTGTCGACGCAATCCTTCGCGGTGGAATTGAACGGACAGAAGGTGGCCATGGCCGGACGTGCCACGCTCGACGCCACCGACATTTCCTCGAGCCTCTCGACCTTGCGGCCGATGGGCAGCTACCGACTCACGCTCGAAGGCGGCACGGCCACCAGCCTGCTGCTCACCACGCGCGAGGGCAGCCTGCTTCTGAACGGCAGTGGCTACTGGACCGGCACGGCCATGCGCTTCAACGGTGAAGCCAGCGCCGCACCGGGCCGCGAAGACGCACTTTCGAATCTGTTGAACATCATCGGGCGGCGCAACGGTACGCGCTCGCTCATCACACTGGGTTGACCATGAAGAATCCTTCGCACGGCGTTCGC
>JAZKDL010000287.1:0-6707 GCA_040387575.1 Pseudomonadota bacterium | reverse complement strand
CGATGTCCTGCGCCGCGACCTCGATGCGCACACTCTGCCCCGCCTTCTGCACATCGATGGCCGTGACGGCGGTCTTGTCGCCGCACGGCATGAACACCACATCGGTCACGCGCGTGCCGAGTTCGAAGACCACGCCGCGCTCGTCCAGCCACTTGCGCAGCGGCAGCACCAGCGAGTCGTATTGGTTGTAGACGGTGCGCATGATCCCGCGCAACTCGTTGAAGCCGGCCACCATGTGCGTGAAGCGCACGAAGTAGCGCTTGAGTTCGACCGCGCTGTGCCACGGCTGGAACGCGAAGGTCGTGCACCACATGAACCAGAAGTTGGTGCGGAAGAAGGCCTCGTCGAAGTGGTCGGAAATACGGCTGTCGCCGAGCATCGCCTCCGGCTCGATCGCGAGCTTTTCGATGGTGAGGATGTGCCTTTCACTCAGGCCGAACTCGGGCGCATCGATCTTGTGGCCCGCCCGCACCAGGCGCGACTTCGAGCCGGTCTTGATGATCTCGTTCCACTCGAAGATCTCCTGCGTGACCGTCTGCTTGCCGTCGAGCGTCGGCACCGACGAGAACAGGTCGTAGGTGCACAGGTACTTGCTCTCGATCATCCGGCCGCCGCGCACCATGTAGCCGTTGCGCGCGTCGCCCGAACCGTCGAGGCTGCCGCCCAGCCGGTCGAGCTCTTCGTAGATGGTGATGTTGCGGCCGAGCAGGTCGCCGTCGCGGATGAGGATGGCGGCTGCCGCCAGCGAGGCGATGCCTCCGCCGATGAGATGGGCCTTGACGGCGCTGAGGTCGGGTTTGGACATCGGCCCATTCTGCGACCCTGCATCGGCAGCGAAGCATCGCCGTCGGCCAACGGATTGACGCAGATCAAGCCCGCGCCATCGAGCCGCCCGATGATCGACCGATGCATCCAGGACACCCTCGTGACAGCGATTGACGGACGGCTCGACGGCAGCGTCGTGGCCGTGCGCGGCGCGGTGGTCGACGTGCGCTTCGACGGCGCATTGCTGCCGCCGATCCACACCGCGATCGAAGTGCTGTGGGACCAGCCGGAACCGCTGCTGCTCGAAGTGCACGGCCATCTCGACACCACCACCGTGCGCACCATCGCACTGCAGGCCACGGCCGGCCTGGCGCGCCACACGGCGGTGCGCGCCACCGGCGAATCGATCGCGGTGCCGGTCGGCGACGCGGTGCTGGGCCGGCTGCTCGACGTGGTCGGCAACGTGCGCGACCGCGGGCCTGCACTACCCGCCGACACACCGCGCCGCGGCATCCACGGCCTGCCGCCGGCGCTGGACCAGGGCACGTCGAGCACCGAGGTGTTCGAGACCGGCATCAAGGTGATCGACCTGCTGACGCCGCTGGCGCAGGGCGGCAAGGCCGCGATGTTCGGCGGCGCCGGTGTCGGCAAGACCGTGCTGGTGATGGAGCTGATCCACGCCATGGTCGAGAAGTACCAGGGCATCTCGGTCTTCGCCGGTGTCGGCGAACGATCGCGCGAGGGCCACGAACTGCTCAACGACATGCGCGGCTCCGGCGTGCTGCCGCGCACGGTGCTGGTCTACGGCCAGATGAACGAGCCACCCGGTGCGCGCTGGCGGGTGCCGCTCACGGCGCTGACCATCGCGGAGCATTTCCGCGACAGCAAGCACCAGAACGTGCTGCTGCTGATGGACAACGTGTTCCGCTTCGTGCAGGCCGGCAGCGAGGTGTCGAGCCTGCTCGGCCGGCTGCCGTCGCGGGTCGGCTACCAGCCCACGCTGGCGACCGAAGTCGCGGCGCTGCAGGAGCGCATCGCCTCGGTCGCGGGCGCGGCGGTCACTGCGATCCAGGCGGTCTACGTGCCGGCCGACGACTTCACCGATCCGGCAGTGACCACGCTGTCGAGCCACATGGACAGCATCGTGATGCTGTCGCGGGAGGCAGCAGCGCAGGGCTTCTATCCGGCCATCGACCCGCTCGCATCGTCGTCGGTGCTGCTCGACCCGCTGGTCGTCGGCGACGCGCACTACCGGCTGGCGGAGCGGGCGCGCGAGGCGCTCGCCCGCTTCAAGGACCTGCAGGACATCATCTCGCTGCTCGGCGTCGAAGAGCTGGGCGCCGACGATCGGCTGACCGTGCAGCGCGCACGGCGGCTGCAGCGCTTTCTGACCCAGCCCTTCACCGTGACCGAAGCCTTCACCGGCACGCCGGGGCGCAGCGTCGCCCTGGCCGACACGCTGGACGGCGTGCGCGGCATCCTCGATGGCGAAGCCGACGGCTGGGCCGAGAGTTCGCTCTACATGGTCGGCACGCTCGACGAAGCGCGGCAGAAGGAGCTCGCGGCCCGCGCGACATCAGCCGCTGCAGATGCAGCCGCAACGACGTCGAAGGCGTCGAAGGCGGCCGCACGGTGAAGCTGCGCATCACGACACCGCTCAGCGTCGTGGTCGACGACGACCAGGTGCAATCGCTGCGCGCCGAAGACGCGAGCGGCAGCTTCGGCGTGCTGCCGGGCCATGCCGACTTCCTCACCAGCTTGGCCGTGTCGGTGGTGCGCTGGACCGCGGCCGATGGCAAGCCCCGCTACTGCGCGGTCCGCCGCGGCATGCTCACGGTGCTGGGCGGCCAGACCATCGCCATCGCCACGCGCGAGGCCGTCCGCGGCGACGACCTCGCCACGCTGGACCAGGACGTGCTGCAGCGCTTCCGTGCCGACCTCGACACGCAGCGCGTCGAGCAGGTCGAGAGCGCGCGCCTGCAGCTGAATGCGGTGCGGCAGCTGATGCGGCACCTGCGCCCGCACGGCGCCACCGGCACCGGGAATTACCAATGACGCGGACGCCCGACGGCAACGGCCACGGCGCGGTTGAAAGCGCCAACCGCAGCGGCAACGACGGCGACGACGCGCTGCTGCGCGAGACCCGCTTGCGCAGCGAACGGCATCGCGCGTCGGTGGCCGAAGGCGAGCCCTCCGTCGCGCGCCGGCTCGCGCAGATCGGCGTGCTCGGCTGGATGATCGTGACGCCGGCGCTGCTCGGCTTGTTCCTCGGCCGATGGCTCGACGGCAGGTTCGGCTCGGGCATCTTCTGCACCGCGCCGCTGCTGCTGGTCGGCATCGGCATCGGCTGCGGGTCGGCCTGGAAATGGATGAAGACCGCATGATGACGCTGCCCGTTCTCGACGCCGATTCCGCCTGGGCGATCGGCCTGTTGCTGGCTGCTTATCTCGCAGGCGGCATCGCGCTCGGCGCCCTGTACTTTCGCTTGCTCTGGTGGATTGCACGTCGCTTCGGCAATGGCTCGCATGTGATGGCGACGATCGCACTGATGGTGGGTCGCTTCGTGCTGCTCGCCGCGGTGCTGATCGCCGTGAGCCGCGAAGGCGCGATGCCGCTGCTGACGACGGCGCTGGGCATCTTCATCGCCCGCTTCTTCGTCACGCGGCAGGTCCGCAACCTGCCGGAGAGCGCACGATGAAATCCCCGCTCGAGAGCGTCGCGCTGTTCCACCTCGGCCCGGTGCCGATCAGCGCCA
The DNA here is from genome assembly GCA_040387575.1 of Pseudomonadota bacterium. Classification (GTDB taxonomy): domain Bacteria; phylum Pseudomonadota; class Gammaproteobacteria; order Burkholderiales; family Burkholderiaceae_C; genus Variovorax. Next base: position 3,187 of record JAZKDL010000287.1, on the reverse strand, counting down.
GTGTGGTCGTCACCTGGGTGCTGATGGCGGTGCTGGTGGTCGGTGCGATGCTGCTGCGTCGCCGGCTGAAGCTGCAGCCGTCGGCCACGCAGGCCGCCTGCGAAATGCTGGTCGAGGTGCTCGACAGCCAGATCCGCGACACCATGCGGGTCGAGCCCGCGCCCTACCGCGCCTTCATCGGCACGCTGTTCGTCTACATCTTCCTGGCCAACTGGTCGTCGCTGGTGCCGGGCGTCGAGCCGCCGACCGCGCACCTCGAAACCGACGCCGCGCTGGCGCTGCTGGTCTTCGTCTCGATCATCTGGTATGGGGTGCGGGCGGTCGGCGTGCGTGGCTATCTCAAGACCTTCGCGTCGCCGAGCCCGGTGATGATTCCGCTGAACTTCATCGAGAGCCTCACCCGCGCCTTCTCGCTGCTGGTGCGCCTGTTCGGCAACGTGATGAGCGGCGTGTTCGTGATCGGCATCGTCGGCTCGCTGGCCGGGCTGCTGGTGCCGATTCCGCTGATGGCGCTCGATCTGCTGACCGGCGCCGTGCAGGCCTACATCTTCGCGGTGCTGGCGATGGTCTTCATCGCGAGCGCGGTCAGCGACGAGGCCACGCCCACGCCCACGCCGACACCTACGTCTCCACCTTCCACCCCAAGGACTCCTCCATGAACTGGCTGGCATTCATCAGCATCCTCTCGGCCGCCATCGCGGTCTCGTTCGGGGCCATCGGCCCGGCCCTGGCGGAAGGTCGCGCGGTCGCCGCCGCGATGGATGCCATCGCGCGCCAGCCCGAGGCGGCGAACACCATCTCGCGCACGCTGTTCGTCGGGCTCGCGATGATCGAGACCATGGCGATCTACTGCCTGGTGATCGCGCTGCTGCTGCTGTTCGCGAACCCGCTGATCAAATGAACGCTCGCCCACGCTCATCGCTTCGCGTGGCGCCGCCGACATGACCATCGACTGGTGGACCCTGGGCTTCCAGGCGGTCAACGTGCTGGTGCTGGTGGGGCTGCTCGGGCACTTCTTCTGGAAGCCGGTGGCGGCCATGATCGCGCAGCGCAACGCGGTGGCGCAGCAGACGCTGGCCGACGCCGATGCACAGCGCACGCAGGCCGCCGCGGCGCTCGCCGAGATCGAACGCACGCGTGCCGGCTTTGCGCAGGAGCGCGAGGCGATCCTGGTCGAAGCCCATGCCACGGCGGACCGCGCCCGCGCTGCGGCGATGGAAGCCGCGTCGAAGGAGGCGGCCACGGTCGCAGCGGACGCGCTGGCCGCGATCGACAAGCAGAAAGCAGCGGCCGACGATGCCTGGCGCGCACGTGCCGCACAGCTCGCCATCGACATTGCGAAGCGTCTCTGTGAACCACTGGGCGGCGCGGCCGTGCAGGCGGTCTTCGTCGATCGGCTGATCGCGCAGATCCGCAGCCTGCCCGAGACGCAGCGCCGCGCGATGGCGGCGCCCGACACCCCGCTCGACGTTGTCAGCGCGTCGCCACTCGAACCCGACGATCAGCATCGACTGCAGGAGCGCCTGACGGACGCTTTCGACACGGCGCCTCGCCTCGCCTTCCGCACCGACACAGCGTTGATCGCGGGCATCGAGTTGCGCGGTGCCCACCTGATCGTCAGCAACAGCTGGCGCGCCGACCTGCAACGCATCCAGACCGAGGTGGCCCATGACGTCACCTGAGCTGCAGGCCGACGCCTGGCTCGACCACGCGCGCGGCCAGCTCGGCGCGGCGGCGCTGGGGCCGCGTGCCGATGCCATCGGGCGCGTCGAGGAAGTGGCCGACGGCATCGCCTTCGTTTCTGGCCTGCCCGAGGTCCGGCTGGACGAGCTGTTGCGCTTCGACAAGGGTCAGTTCGGCTTTGCGCAGGTGCTGGAGCGCGAGCGCATCGGCTGCGTGCTGCTGGACGCGGTCGACGCCATCGAGGCCGGCGACACGGTGCGCGGCAGCGGCGACGTGGTGCGCGTGCCGGTCGGGCCGGCGCTGCTCGGCCGCGTGGTCGATTCGCTCGGCCGGCCGCTCGACGGCAAAGGGCCGATCGTGTCGGACACGATGGCGCCGATCGAGCGCCCTGCCCCGTCCATCATCGACCGCGACCTCGTGACGCAGCCGGTGCAGACCGGCCTGCTGGTGGTCGACACGCTGTTCGCGCTCGGCCGCGGCCAGCGCGAGCTGATCGTCGGCGACCGCGCCACCGGCAAGACCACCATCGCGATCGACACCATCCTGAACCAGAAGCACAGCGACATCGTCTGCGTGTACGTCGCGGTCGGACAGAAGAGCTCGGCGGTGCGGCGCGCCATCGACGCGATCCGCACGCATGGCGCGCCCGAGCGCTGCATCGTGGTGGTGGCCGGCGCGTCGAGTTCGGCCGGGCTGCAATGGATCGCGCCCTTCGCCGGCTTCACGATGGCTGAATATTTCCGCGACCGCGGCCAGCACGCGCTGATCGTGATCGACGACCTGAGCAAGCATGCCGCGAGCCACCGCGAGATCGCACTGCTGACGCGCCAGTCGCCGGGACGCGAGGCCTATCCGGGCGACGTGTTCTACGTGCACGCGCGGCTGCTGGAGCGCGCGGCCAAGCTGTCGCCCGAGAAGGGCGGCGGCTCGCTCACTGCATTGCCGATCGCCGAGACCGATGCCGGCAACCTGAGCGCGTTCATCCCCACCAACCTGATCTCGATCACCGACGGCCAGGTGGTGCTCGACGCCAAGCTGTTCCACGAAGGCCAGAAGCCGGCCGTGGATGTCGGCACCAGCGTGAGCCGCGTCGGCGGCAAGACGCAGGCGCCCGCGCTGCGCAAGGCCGCCGACACGCTGCGGCTGGACTATGCGCAGTTTCTGGAGCTGGAGATGTTCACCCGCTTCGGCGGCATGCCGGACGGCCGCGTGCGCGACCAGTTGACACGGGGCGCCCGCATCCGCGCCGTCCTGAACCAGCCGCAGCACGCGCCGATGCGGCTCGCGGACCAGGTCGCGCTGGTGCTGGCCGTGCAGGGCGGGCTGCTCGACGCGATGGCCTTGCCCGACATCGAGCGCTTTCGTCAGGGGCTGGGCGAAGCGATCGACCGCAGCGCGCCGGATGCGGTGCGCACCGTGCAGGACACCGGCAAGCTCGACGACGCGCAGCGGCAGGCATTGCTCGGCGCGATGCGTGCGCACGGGGCGTCGCTGGACAAGGACG
>JAZKDL010000286.1:2987-4943 GCA_040387575.1 Pseudomonadota bacterium | reverse complement strand
CCGCACATGAGCGTGTTCGACAACATGGCCTACGGCCTGAAGATCGCCAAGGTGCCGGTGCCGGAGATCAAGACGCGCGTCGACAAGGCCGCGAAGATCCTCGAACTCGGCCATCTGCTGCAGCGCAAACCGCGCGAGTTGTCGGGCGGGCAACGCCAGCGCGTGGCGATGGGCCGCGCGATCGTGCGCCAGCCGCAAGTTTTTCTGTTCGACGAGCCGCTGTCCAACCTTGACGCCAAGCTGCGCGCGCAGACCCGCATCGAGATCCAGAAGCTGCACCGCGAACTCGGCATCACGTCGCTGTTCGTCACCCACGACCAGGTCGAGGCGATGACATTGGCGCAGCGGATCATCGTGATGAACGGCGGCGTGATGGACCAGTTCGGCACGCCCGATGAGGTCTACAACCGTCCGGCGACCACCTTCGTCGCCAGCTTCATCGGCTCGCCGCCGATGAACCTGCTGAAGCAGGCGCCCGGCGTGCGGCCTGGCCAGATCCTCGGCATCCGCCCCGAACACCTGACGCTGGACGACAACGGCTGGACGGCGCAGATCGAGCACGTCGAACTGCTGGGCGCAGAGCGTCTCGTGTATGCGCGCATCGGCGATGAGCAGGTCATCATGCGCACCGACGCGGCCGACCTGCCGCCCTCGGCCGGCGACACGGTGAAGATCGCCGCGCAGCAGGACAAGCTGCACTGGTTCGACGCCAACTCCGGCAAGCGCTCGTCATGAGCGGCGCAGCGGATCGCAGGGCCTGGCCCTATCCGCGCTGGGTCGCGCACCGCGGCGCCGGCAAGCTGGCGCCCGAGAACACGCTGGCCGCCTTCCGACTCGGCGCCGCGCACGGCTACCGCATGTTCGAGTGCGACGCCAAGCTCAGCGCCGACGGCGTGCCCTTCCTGATGCACGACGCGACGCTTGAACGCACGACCAGCGGCAGCGGCATCGGCGGCGACCAGCCATGGTCGGCGCTGTCGCAGCTCGACGCCGGCGGCTGGCACTCGCGCGCATTCGCGGGCGAGCCGCTTGCGACGCTCGACAACCTGGCCCGCTTCTGTCTGAAGAACGGCTACTTCCTCAACATCGAGATCAAGCCCACGCCCGGCGTGGAGCGCGTCACCGGTGGCGTCGTTGCGCAGCACGCCGCCAGGCTGTGGGCGGACGCCGAAGTACCGCCGCTGCTGACCTCGTTCAAGTCCGAATCGCTCGAAGGCGCCAAGGCGTCGGCACCCGAACTGCCGCGCGGATTGCTGCTCGACACGCTGTGGGACGGCTGGCTCGACGCCGCGCTCGCGCTCGACTGCACGGCGATCGTCTGCAACCACGCGCTCTGGGATGCCGCGACGGTGGCGCGCGTGCACGCCGCCGGCCTGCGCACGCTGAGCTACACCGTCAACGACGAGTGGGCCGCCGAACGGCTGATCGCCCTCGGCACCGACGGCATCATCACCGACCGCATCGACCTGTTCGGGCCGGCGCGCTGAGCTCTGTCGACAGCTGTCGGCGAGACGCCGGCGCCGTCCTTCACCTTGCCGGTCGGCGCGCTCCTATGATGCGCCGATGAGCTTTTTCTACCGTTTCTGCGTCGTCCTGATGCTGGCGTTGGCCTTCGCCAGCACGGTCTTCGCACAGACCGCTTCCGACGACACCAAACAGGCTACCGCGGAGCCGGACATCGTCGAGTTGCGCGCGCGCTTCTCGCGCATTCCCGAGACGGTCGACAACAACGGCGAACTCCGTGCCTTGCTGCCGCAGCTCAACGACATCGCCGCGCAGACCGACAAGTTCATCACCTCCCGCAGCGCCCAACTGGCCGACCTGAACGCCCGGCTCGGCGAACTCGGCAATGCGCCGGCAGCACCCGGCGGCAGCGAAGACCCCGCCATCGCGCGCCAACGCAATACGCTGACGAAGGAGCGCAATGCGCTGGACGCCGACGTGCGGCTGGCCAAG
>JAZKDL010000286.1:0-2887 GCA_040387575.1 Pseudomonadota bacterium | reverse complement strand
GCCTTCGTCGTCGGCCTGGGCCGCGCGCTGCTGGCCATTCCGCGTCCGTCCTGGCGTCTGCCGCCGATCGCCGATGAGATGGCGGCCCGCCTGGTGCCCTATCCCTGGGCGATCGCGGCAGTGGCAATCCTGGTCTGGACGCCGGCCCAGATCAATGCCGTCGTCGACGCCAGCTTCGCGGCGATCGTTGCTACGCACGTGCTCACCGCGCTGGGGCTGACCGCGCTGATCGCCGCGATCGTGCTTCGGCTGGGCTTGCCGAACACGCGCCGCGCGGCAGCCATGGACGCATCCACCGCCGAGCCCGCCAGCGCGGAAAGCAGCAATGCCGCCACGCTGGAGCGCCCGATCTGGGTCGGCATGCTGCTGAGCGCCGTGCTGGTGGCCGTGATCGCGATCTGGGTGCTGGTGGCCGCAGGCTACGTGGCGCTGGCCAGCTTCCTGGCCGGACAGCTGACCTGGGGCGGCATCGTCGTCACCGCGTTCTACGTGCTCTTCAAGTTCGCGGACGACCTGTTCACCGCGCTGGTGTCGTCGAAAAGCAGCTTCGGCGAACGGTTGCAGAAGAGTTTCGGCTTTGCCCCGCAGACGCTCGACCAGGCGTCGGTGGTGCTGTCGGGCGTGAGCCGGGTCGCGCTGTTCTTCTACATGATCGTCGCACTGGTCGAACCGTTGGGCAGCAGCCCCGGCGAGGTCTTCCAGCGCAGCGGCAAGCTGGGCGACGGCCTGAAGATCGGCGAATTCGAACTGGTCCCCGGCGCGATCTTCAGCGCGGTGGCCGTCGCTATCGGCGGATTCATCGCACTGCGCATCTTCAAGCGCTGGCTGGAGCAGCGCTACCTGCCCAACACCACGCTCGAGCCCGGCATGCAGAGCTCGCTGACCACGCTGCTCGGCTACGTCGGCGGCGTGCTGGTCGTCGCCTTCGCGCTGTCGGCGCTGGGCATCGGCATCAACCGCATCGCGTGGGTGGCGAGTGCGCTGTCGGTCGGTATCGGCTTCGGGCTGCAGGCGATCGTGCAGAACTTCATCTCAGGCCTGATTCTGCTGGCCGAGCGTCCGGTGAAAGTGGGCGACTGGGTTGTGCTGGGCACGGCGGAGGGCGACGTGCGGCGCATCAATGTGCGAGCGACCGAGATCCAGTTGGGCGACCGCTCGACGCTCATCGTGCCGAACTCCGAGTTCATCACGAAGACGGTGCGCAACATGACGCTGACCAACGCCGAAGGCCGCGTGCTGATCCGCATGCCAATGCCGCTGACCACCGACGCCAACAGCGCGCGCGACGTGATGATGACAGCCTGTGTCGAGCACACCGGCGTGCTCGCGACGCCGGCGCCATCGGTGACGCTGGACGGTATCGAAAGTGGCTTCCTGATCTTTCAGGTGATCGCGTACGTTCAAAGCCCGCGCCTGGCTGGCGGCGTGCGCAGCGACCTGCTGTTCACGATCCTCGATGGCTTGAAGGCAGCCCATTTGCCGCTCATGGCCTATGCCGCACCACCGGCGCCGACAGCCGAACCGGTCACAACGCCGGTCACGGCGCCGTTGCCAGGCCCGGCAAGCACCGCGGGGAATTCGGGAGCGCTCGGAACGCCGGGACTGTCGAACGTCTGAACTCGGACGCGCTCAGCGCCGCAGCCCGCCCGCCAGCAGCCACTGGCTGGTGCCGCAGACCAACACCAGCGCGGCATAGGTCGCCATCACGCCGTCGCGGCCGAAGTAGCCGAGACCGGCAACCAGCACCACCAGCCCGGCCGCGAAGTTGATCGCAGCCTGCCGCCAGAACCCCGCCACTGCCCGACGACGGAACGCAAAACGTGCCATCACCGCCAGCAGCAGCGACACGAACAGCGCCGGCGCCGCGAAATTCAGCAGGTGATTCAGGAAGGCGAGAACGGACATGAGCAGGCGGAACCGGGTGAAAACACGCTGAATAGAGGTGCCATACCGCAGCGATAGTCTTGGCTATGCCGCAGAGGCCGGGCGAACGGTCTTTACAAATTTTATAATCGGAGGCTATGTCAGTCTGGGCCCTCGGGTTGAACCACACGACCGCGCCGCTCGATCTGCGCGGCCGGTTCGCGTTCGCGCTCGACCAGATGGCGCCGACGCTGCAGAGTTTGCGCAGTTCGTTCGCCGGCTCGCGGCATCCGCAGATCGAGGCGGCAATCATCTCGACCTGCAACCGCACCGAAATCTACTGCGCCGCCGACCAGATGGCGCTCGAACACACCGTCGGCTGGCTGGCGCAGAGCGGCGGCGTCGCACCGGCCCTGCTGCAATCGCATGCCTACACGCTGCGCGACGACGAAGCGGCGCGCCACGCATTCCGCGTCGCCAGCGGCCTCGATTCGATGGTGCTGGGCGAGGCGCAGATCCTGGGCCAGATGAAGGATGCCGTCCGCGCCGCCGAAACTGCAGGAGCCCTCGGCAGCACGCTCAACCAGTTGTTCCAGCGCTCCTTCGCCGTGGCGAAGGAAGTTCGCACCGCCACGGAGATTGGCGCACATTCGATCAGCATGGCGGCCGCTGCGGTCCGGCTGGCAGCGCAACTTTTCGAAGACCTGAAGCAGACGCGCGTGCTCTTCGTCGGCGCTGGGGAAATGATCGACCTGGCGGTCACGCACTTCGCGGCGAAGGAGCCGAAGTCGATCACCATCGCCAACCGGACGCTGGAACGCGGCGAGAAGCTGGCGTCGCGCTTCGGCGCCGAAGCCATGCGGCTGGCCGAATTGCCGGGGCGCCTTGCCGAGTTCGACATCGTCGTGAGCTGCACCGCGAGCACGCTGCCGCTGATCGGCCTCGGCGCTGTCGAGCGCGCGCTCAAGCAGCGCAAGCACCGCCCGATGTTCATGGTCGACCTGGCCGTGCCGCGCGACATCGA
>JAZKDL010000285.1:0-8032 GCA_040387575.1 Pseudomonadota bacterium | reverse complement strand
TCCTCGATCGCCGAGCTGATCGCCGTCAACCTGCGCCACAACGGCTTCGAGCCGATCTGGTCGGAGGACGGCGCCGCGGCGCAGCGCGAGATCGATGCCTTCCTGCCGGATCTGATCCTGCTGGACTGGATGCTGCCCGGCCAGAGCGGTCTGCAGCTGGCGCGCCATTGGCGCAAGGACGCGCGCACCAAGGCCATCCCGATCCTGATGCTGACGGCGCGCGGCGACGAGCCGGACAAGGTGGCCGGGCTCGATGCCGGTGCCGACGACTACATCACCAAGCCGTTCTCGACGCAGGAAATGCTGGCGCGCATTCGCGCCGTGCTGCGCCGACGCGCGCCCGAGGCGGTGACGGAACGGGTCGAGATCGGCGAACTGGTGCTCGACACGGCCACGCACCGCGTGACCTGGCAAGGTGCGCCGCTGAAGATCGGCCCGACCGAATTCAAGCTGCTCGGCTATCTGATGCAGCACGCCGAGCGCGTGCACAGCCGCGCGCAGTTGCTCGACAAGGTATGGGGCGATCACGTCTACATCGAGGAGCGCACGGTCGACGTGCACGTGAAGCGCCTGCGCGAATCGCTCGGCGCGGCGTCGTCGATGGTCGAGACCGTCCGTGGCGCAGGCTATCGACTGACCACGCAGGCCACTGTTTGATCAGGGTTCCGTCTTCGGGCCGCCGCGGATAATCGCGCGCCATGCCTTTTCGTATCGTCACGTTCGTGGTGGCCTCTGTCGTATTTGCCGCGGGCGCCTGGGGTCTGGGCGGCCCGCGTTTCATCTGGCTGGGCGCATGGCTTGGTGCGTTGTCCTGGCTCGCTCTGGACGCCTGGCGCGGCGGCCGACTGCTGCGCGCGCTGCGCAGTGATGCCTCTTCGCTTCCTTCGCGCGGCACTGGCATGTGGGGCGAGGTTGCCGACCGAATCCGCAAGCTGTTGCGCGAGCGCGACCAGCAGATTCGCCAGGCCGAGGACCGGCTGCAGGAGTTTCTTGCCGCGATCCAGGCGTCTCCGAATGGCGTGGTCCTGATCGACGAGCAGGGTCGGATCGAGTGGTCGAACCAGACCGCCGCCGAGCAATTCGGTATCGATGCCGAGCGTGATCTGCAACAGCACCTGGTCAACCTGGTGCGTGACCCGGCCTTCGTTGCCTATCTCGCTTCCTGGAATTACAGCCGCGACGTCGTGATCGACGGTCCCGCCTTGTCGAGCCAGCGCAGAAGCCATCCGTTGCGGCTTTCGGTGCAGGTGCATCCTTACGCCGGCAACCGCCGCATGTTGCTGACGCGCGACGTCACTTCGCTGGAGCAGGCCGAGGCGATGCGTCGCGATTTCGTGGCGAACGTCTCGCACGAGATACGGACGCCGCTCACCGTGCTGGCGGGCTTCGTCGAAACGCTGCAGAACCTGCCGCTCGATGCCACGGAGCGCTCCCGCTATCTCGGACTGATGGCGCAGCAGTCGCACCGCATGGAGACGCTGGTCAATGATCTGCTGACACTGTCCCGCCTGGAGGGCAGCGCAACACCATCGGCCAATCAATGGACGCGGATGCGCGCGCTGATGGCGCACTGCGAGGACGAGGCGCGTGGGCTTTCGGGTCGGCTGTCGCCGCAGCATGGCCATCGCCTGTCCTTCGCGATCGAAGCGGACTCCGAAGTCGCTGGCATGGCGACCGAGATGCAGAGTGCAATGTCCAATCTGTTGAGCAACGCGATCCGCTACACGCCCGGCGGCGGCGAAGTGACGGTGAGCTGGCGCGTGCTGCCCGACGGCCGCGGCGAGTACGCGGTGCGAGACAGTGGGCCGGGCATCGCCGCGGAACACATCCCCCGGCTGACGGAGCGTTTCTACCGGGTCGATCGCAGTCGTTCGCGCGAGACGGGCGGTACCGGGCTCGGCCTGGCCATCGTGAAGCATGTGGCGCAGCGCCACGGCGCGGAGTTCCGTATCGAGAGCACGGTGGGGCACGGGTCGCGCTTCGCGTTGATCTTCCCGGCGGGCCGTGTGCGCGAGGCGCGTGCCCATCTGCGCTGAGGGTGCCTGATCGGCCTCAGGGCCGTGCGGTCTTCGGTCAGCGCTGGCGTGCCACGGTGCGTCGCGCCAGTGCCAGGATCAGCAACGCCGTCAACGCAAGTGCAATGCCGCTCATCAGCCAGAAAGCCGTCGGCGATTGCATGGCGGGCCAGGGCCCGAAGCCTCGGTAGGCGAGCAAGTAGCTGCCGCCCAGGCCGACACCCCAGAGCATCGTGCTGTACAGAACCAGCGGCAGTACCGTCACGTGATAGCAGCGCAGTACGAAGACGCACAGGACCTGTATCGCGTCCGCCAAGTGATACATCGCCGCGATCAGCAGCAGGCCTGCGGCCGCGGCCACGACGGCTGGGTTGTCCGAATACGCCTGCGCCAGCGGCCAGCGCAGTGCGGCCAGAGCGACTGCGTAGAGCAGGGCGCATGCCGCCACCAGTTCGAATCCGAGACGATATGCGTGGCGCGCTTGAGCGGGGCTTCCGGCGCCGAGCCAGAAGCTCACGCGTGCGCTCGTGGCGATCGACAACGACAGCGGCAGCATGTAACCGACAGCGGTGAGATTGGCTGCAATCTGGTGCGCCGCCGTGGCCGTGGTGCCGAGGCGCGCGATGAAAAGCGCCATCAGCGTGAACGAAGTGACTTCGACCAGGATGGACAGACCGCCGGGTATCCCCAGCCGCGCAAAGCGGCCGATCTGGCGCCAATCGGGCGCTTCGATGCGTTGCCAAAGCCGGTATTCCGCATAGACCGGCTGCGTGCGCAGCAGCCAGATCGCTGCGGCCAGCATCGCCCAGTTGACCGCGAAAGTGGCCCAGCCGCAGCCGACCAGCCCCATTGCAGGCACGCCGGCGCCACCGAAGGTGAACCAGATCGACAAAGGCAGTTTCAACAGCAGCGAGCCGAGTTGCAACCAGGTCACGAAATGCGGTTTGCCGATACTCTGGTTGAGCGTGCTGAAAAGGCGGAACAACAGCGCTGGCGGAAGCGCGAATGCCAGCACGGCCAGATAGGTGTCGACATCGGTGCGCATTCCGGGAGGCACGTCAGTCCAGCGCAGCAGCGGACCGGGGGTCCATAGCACCGCCATGCCCACGACGATGGTCATGCCGCACAGATAGAGCGCTTGGCGCAGAGAGGTGCCCACTTCGGCCTTGCGGCCGGCACCATGCGACTCCGCCCACACCGGCAGCAGGGCTTGCAGGATGCCCATGAGCGAGATGTACACGCTCACGAAGATGGCCGAACTCACTGAAAGCGCCGCGAGCGCGCTCTCGTCGTAGCGGCCGGCCACGACGGCGTCGGTGATGCTGAAACCCATCACTGCCAACTGGCCGGCGAAAACCGTGCCGGCGTGCCGCGCAATCGTGCGCCGTTCGCTCATCACGTGATCAGGGCGTGATGCGCTGGTAGAGCAGCAGGTCGTCGCTGGCGCTGGTCTGCCGTCGGAACGTGCCGATCAGGCGCCATTGGTCGAGTTGGACCGAGTTGTGCAAAGCGGAAATGGCGTCGGCGCTGACGATCAACCAGGGGCATTTGCTGTCGCCCGCAATCGGCGCAAGGTTGAAGTCGCCGTGATGGCGAAGTGCAGCGATATGTGGCCTGCTCAGGCCGAGCTCGCCAACACACGCGGGTTGCGGCTGGCCGATGCGATCGGCGATGGCACGGACCTGTGGTCCGTAGCTCAGCGCATGGTCCAGCGCGGGAAGCCACAGCGTCATTCCGAGCAGCCAGCACAGTGCAGCGCCGCCGGCAGGGAGTACCAGCGTCTTCCACAGTGCAGAGCGGTGCCTGCCTGTGCGCCATCTCACCATCCAGCACCATGCCACCGTTGCCGCCACCGCGAAGAACAGGCCCAGCCAGGAGATGGTCGGCATGTAGCCAGGTGTCAGGCGAGCGACGCTGCCGGCCATCTTGGGCGGCCATCCGGTCTGCATGGCGATCCAGTAGGCCCAGATGATCAGCGCCGATCCGCTGAAGAACAGCAACGTGAACCAGTCGATCAGCGCGGCCACGCTACGGCGCAGCGTCGGCAATGCAAAAGCGGAAAGCGTGGCAAAGGCCGGAAGCGCCAACAGCAGCGAACGTTCGGAGAAGTCGGTGGTCCAGGTGGCGAGCAGAGGCACCAGGGCGAACCACAGCGGCAACGCCACATGCCGCGCCATGAGCTGTCGTCGCCAGCGCCACAGTGTCCAGATCGCCAGTGGCCAAGCTGGCCAGGTGAACCAAAGCAGCAGCTTGATCTGGCTGCGCACATCGATCCACAGACTGCGGTTGGCGTGCGAGCCGGGCAGTGCGATCTGCCAGCGCCACAGGTCCAGGCCAATGCCTACCGCCACCGCCAGCACCGTCAGCCCGGCGATGGCAGGGAGGGCCATCCCGGTGTAAGGCCGTACATCGTCGGACGTTTGCGCCCGCTTCATGCGGCGGCGATCGAGTGCCACGACTGCGACGCTGCCGATTCCGAGTGCCAGGCCGACTGCCGGTCCGCCGCTCAGCGTCATGCCCAGAACGCCGATGGCGAGCGCCGTCAAGGCACCTATCGGGCGATAGGGCAGCGCCGCGACGCCGAAGAATATGTGGGAGATGAAGAACAGCTGCGCCAGTGCTGGCGTGGTTTCATGCCCCAGCTGCGCCAATCCGAGGCAGGCCAGCAACGCGAGCAGCGCGCCGTCGGCGATCGCTCGCGCGTAGTCCTTGGGACGCGCTTCGCCGCCGAATGCGAATGCCACGGGTTGCGCACCCGGTGTGCGCGCGAGGAAATAGACGGCATACCAGGTGACCGTGAAGACGCCCCAGAGCATCAGCGCGAAGACGATGCGCACCGCCAGATCCGGGTGGATCCATGAAGGCGCGAGCTTGATCGCTGCGGCTCCGATCCAGTACGGCAACAAGGCTGGCGACTCCGGTCTGAGATTCAGCAACAGAGGATCGAACCAGCGAGCGATGCCTGTCCCTGCACGCGCCAACTCGGCCATGTACCCAAAGGATGCGACATCCGCGCTTTTCCAGGGCCCGCGTCCAAGCAGGCCAGGCAGCAGATAGGCTGCGCACAACAGGAGCAAGGCCAGCCGCGGCATTCGGCGCACGGCGCTCTGGGCAACGATCGCAGGGGTCGGCTTGTTCAATGGATCTATGGAAACGGGAGAAAGCAAAAGGGCAGCGCGGTAAACCGGGCTGCCCTCGACCTTGGAAGCAGGTGCTTTACTTCGAAGCAGCGCCGGTGGTCTTGCCGAAGCGATTGCGGAACTTCTCGACGCGACCACCCATGTTGTCGACCGACTTTTGCGTGCCGGTGTAGAACGGATGCGATTCGCTGGTGGTGTCGAGCTTGAACAAGGGCAGCTCACGGCCGTCGTCGGTCTTGCCCATTTCCTTGGTGTTCGCGCACGAACGGGTCACGAACTTGAAGCCGTTCGACATGTCGACGAACAAAACTTCGCGGTAATTGGGGTGAATGCCTTCTTTTGCCATGGTGTTTCCTTTGGGGGGTCGATGCAAGAGCCACAAGCACTACAAGCGAGAACGGCTTGTTCCGACGGAGCTGGCGCAACACATGTTGCCTGGTGCCCATCTTCGGCTGCACTTTTCGCGGAGCCCATGATTATCGCATACTGCGGCTTTGTCGTGAAGAGGTTGAGACGATGGGTACGGAGACGTTGCGCGTCGGTCTGATCGGATACGGATTTGCCGGGCGAACTTTTCATGCGCCCGTGCTGTCGACGGTGCCCGACGTCGAGTTGATGGCCGTTGCGAGCTCCCGACCGGAGATCGTGCATGAGGATTTGCCAAGTGTCACCGTCTTTCCGGATGCTGCGGCGCTCTCGGCTCGTCCGGAAATCGACCTTGTCGTCGTGGCGACGCCCAACGCAACGCATTTTCCGATCGCCCGTGCGGCGCTGGAGGCCGGCAAGCATGTGGTCGTCGACAAACCCTTCACACTCGATGCCGTCGAGGCGCGCGAACTCGCTGCGCTGGCGGCTCGGCAGGGGCTCATGCTGTCGGTCTATCAGAACCGGCGTTTCGACGCCGATTTCCTGACGCTGCGAGATCTGCTGGCTGGCGGCGAGCTAGGGCGGCTGGTTTACGTCGAGTCGCATTTCGATCGCTTTCGGCCCGAGGTGCGAGAGCGGTGGCGCGAGCAGGCGGTGCCCGGCGCGGGGCTATGGGTCGACCTCGGCGCGCATCTGCTGGACCAGGCCGTGCAAATGTTCGGGCGGCCCGATACGCTTCAGCTCGATAGTGCGGCGCTGCGCGACGGTGCTGTCGTCGAGGACTACTTCCACGCCGTGTTGCGTTACGAGAACGGTCGTCATTCCCCATTGCGCGTAGTGCTGCACGCCACCGCGCTGGCTGCGCATGCGGCCCCGCGCTACATCGTGCACGGCACGCGCGGCAGCTACGTCAAGCATGGCGTCGATCCGCAGGAGGATGCGCTGCGCGCGGGCGGTCGACCTGGTGGCGAGAGTTGGGGCGTCGATCTGTTGCCAGGTCAGCTGACGCTGACAGTCGATGGTGTGTTATCGCGCCGTGAAGTGACGAACTCGCGCGGCGACTACGCCGCCTATTACGCCGCGGTGCGCGACGCAATTGCCGGTGTCGGTGCCAATCCCGTGCCGTCCGAGCAGGCGGTCGCACTGATGGAGCTGCTTGATCTCGGCGTTCGCAGTGCACGGGAAGGACGCGCGTTGAAAGCAAGATGACTTCCGCATGAAAAAAGCCCGCCAAAGCAGCGGGCTCTATTCATGGGCGCCGCAGTGCCGGCTCTGCCGGGCTGCAGCAAAGGGGGCGAGCCGAGCTCTAGCCCCCGCGACGCATCATGTCGAAGAATTCGACATTGGTCTTCGTCGCCTTCATGTTCTTGAGCATCAGCTCCATCGACTCGATCTCGTCCATGTTGTACATGAGCTGGCGAAGGATACGGGTCTTCTGAAGGATCTCCGGTGCGAGCAGCAACTCTTCGCGGCGCGTGCCGCTGCGGTTCAGTTGGATCGAAGGGAACACGCGCTTCTCATAGAGGCGGCGATCCAGATGGATTTCGGAGTTGCCGGTCCCCTTGAACTCTTCGAAGATCACTTCGTCCATGCGGCTGCCGGTGTCGATCAGCGCGGTGCCGATGATGGTCAGCGAACCGCCTTCTTCCACATTGCGCGCAGCACCAAGGAAGCGCTTGGGACGTTGCAATGCGTTAGAGTCGACGCCACCGGTCAACACCTTGCCCGAGGACGGCACGACGTTGTTGTACGCGCGAGCAAGGCGAGTGATCGAGTCCAGCAGGATCACCACGTCCTTCTTCAATTCGACCAGGCGCTTGGCGCGCTCGATGACCATTTCGGCCACGTGCACGTGACGTGCTGCGGGTTCGTCGAAGGTCGAAGCGATGACTTCGCCCTTCACCGTGCGTTGCATTTCGGTCACTTCCTCAGGGCGCTCGTCGACGAGCAGCACCATCATGTGGACCTCGGGGTAGTTGGCACTGATCGCGTGAGCGATGTGCTGCATCATCACCGTCTTGCCGCTCTTGGGCGGCGCCACGAGCAGTGCGCGTTGTCCCTTGCCGATGGGGGCGATGATGTCAATGATGCGGCCAGTGATGTTTTCTTCACCCTTCACGCCGTCGCGCTCGAGCTTCATCTGTTCCTTCGGAAACAGAGGCGTCAAGTTCTCGAACATCACCTTGTGCTTGTTCTGCTCGGGCGGGCCGCCGTTGACGGCGTCCAGCTTGGTCAACGCGAAATAGCGCTCGCCATCCTTGGGCGTGCGCACTTCGCCTTCGACCATGTCGCCGGTGTGCAGATTGAAGCGGCGCACCTGGCTTGGCGAGATGTAGATGTCGTCGGTGCTGGCGGTGAAGCTGGTGTCCGGGCTTCGCAGGAAACCAAAGCCGTCGGGCAAGATTTCGAGCACGCCATCGGCGAAGACCTGTTCGCCAGCCTTGGCGCGCTTCTTGATGATCGCGAACATCAGCTCCTGCTTACGCATGCGGCCGGTATTTTCGATCTCAA
>JAZKDL010000284.1:0-10475 GCA_040387575.1 Pseudomonadota bacterium | reverse complement strand
CAGTGAACGGCGAAACGCTGAGCGCGGTCGAGGACACCCCGCTCACGATCTCCGCCTCGGCGCTGCTGGCCAACGACACCGACGTCGACGGCGACCCGCTCACGATCATCAGCGTGCAGGACGCAACCAACGGCACGGTGAGCCTGGTGGGCGGCAACATCGTCTTCACGCCGAACGCCGACTACAACGGACCGGCCAGCTTCACGTACACGGTGAGCGACGGCCAGGGTGGTGTCTCGACGGCCACGGTGACAGTCAACGTCGGCGCGGTCAACGACACACCGGTGGCCGGCGACGACATCGCGAGTACGCCGATCAACACGCCGCTGGCCAACATCGCGGTGCTGGCCAACGACAGCGACGTCGATGGCGACACGCTGACCGTGACGACCGCGACCTTGAACGACCCGGCGCAAGGCACGGTCACGATCAACGCCGATGGCACGCTGAACTTCACGCCCGCCACCAACGTGAGCGGCCCGGTGGTCATCACCTACACGGTGAGCGATGGCCACGGCGGTACCGATACGGCGACGCTGACCGTCAACGTCGGCACCAACACGCCGCCTGAAAGCACGGACATCACGCTGAGCGGTACCGAAGACACGCCGCTGACGCTGAACGTCGCGGACTTCGGTTTCAGCGATGCCGATGCCGGCCAGGCTTTGGCGAACGTCCGCGTCGACACGCTGCCGGCCAATGGCACGCTGCTGTTCAATGGCTCGACTGTCACGGCGGGGCAGGTGATCTCACGCGCGGACATCGCAGCGGGCCGGCTGAGCTTCGTGCCGGGTGCGGATGGCAACGGCACGGGTTACGCCAGCTTCACCTTCTCGGTGCAGGATTCGGGTGGCGCGTTCGACGCCACGCCGAACACGATCGCCTTCGACATCGCGGCCGTCAACGACGCGCCGGTGGGCGGCCCGGACACCTTCAGCGCCGCCGAGGACACGCCGCTGACGATCCCGGCGACGGCGCTGCTGGCAAACGACAGCGACGTCGACGGCGACACCCTGGCGTTGATCAGCGTGCAGGACGCGGTCAATGGCTCGGTGAGCCTGGCCGGCGGCAATGTTGTCTTCACGCCGAATGCCAACTACAACGGGCCGGCCAGCTTCACGTACACCGTGAGCGACGGCCATGGCGGCACATCGATCGTGTCGGTGTCTGTCAACATCGGCGCGGTCAACGACGCACCGGTTGCCGGCGACGACATCGCCAGCACGCCTGTCAACACGCCGCTCCTGAACATCGCAGTGCTGGCGAACGACAGCGACGTGGACGGTGACGCGCTGACGGTGATCAGTGCCACGCTGAACGATCCGACGCAGGGCACAGTCACGGTCAACCCGAACGGCACGCTGAACTTCACGCCGGCAACGAATGTCAGCGGCCCGGTCGTCATCACGTACACGGTGAGCGATGGCCACGGCGGCACGGACACCGCCACGCTGACGGTCAATGTCGGCGCCAACACGTCGCCGGACAGCGTCGACGTGACGGTGCAGGGAACCGAAGACACGCCGGTCGTGCTGACGACCGCGGCCTTCGACTTCGTCGATGCCGACAACGGCCAGACCTTGGCGAACGTGCGCATCGACACCCTGCCGGGCCGAGGCACGCTGCTGCTCAACGGCGTGGCGGTCGCGCAAGGCCAGGTCGTCTCGGCGGCGGACATCGCGGCGGGCCGGTTGAGCTTCGTGCCTGCAGCCGACGGCAACGGCACGGGCTACACCAGCTTCACCTTCTCCGTGCAGGACTCGGACGGTGCGTTCGACAGCACACCGAACACCGTCACGATCGACATCGCGGCGGTGAACGATGCGCCGGTGGCCGGCAACGACACGGCCAGCACGCCGATCAACACGCCGTTGACGAACATCCCGGTGCTGGCGAATGACAGCGACGTGGACGGCGACCCGCTGACCGTGACCGGCGCCACGCTGAACGATCCCGCGCAGGGCACGGTCTCGATCAACGCGGATGGCACGTTGAATTTCACGCCGGCCGCCAACGTGAGCGGCGCGGTCGTGATCACCTACACGGTGAGCGATGGCCACGGCGGCGTGGCGACGGCGACGTTGACGGTCAACGTCGGCGCCAACACGCCGCCCGACAGCGTCGATGTCAGGCTGAACGGCACCGAAGACACGCCGCTCACGTTGGGCCTCAACGACTTTGCATTCGCGGACGCCGACACCGGCCAGACGCTGACCAGCGTGCGCATCGACACGCTGCCGAGCCAGGGCACGCTGCTGCTGAACGGCGTGGCGGTCGTGCAGGGCCAGGTCATCTCGGCGGCCGACATCGCGGCGAGCCGGTTGAGCTTCGTGCCTGCAGCGGACGGCAACGGCACGGGCTATGCGAGCTTCACCTTCTCGGTGCAGGATTCGGCCGGCGCTTTCGACGCCACACCGAACACCGTCACGATCGACATCTCGGCTGTGAACGATGCGCCGATGGTGCGGCCCGACACGGCGGCTTCCGCGAACGGCGCGACCGTGGTGATCGACGTGCTCGCCAACGACAGCGACCCCGAGGGCGGCTCGCTGACCATCCGTGCCATCGAAGGCGTGCCGATCGCGGTCGGTGGTTCGGTGGCGGTGACCGGCGGCACGGTCACGCTCAATGCCGACGGCACGTTGAGCTTCGTGCCGCAGCCGGGGTTCTCGGGCACGCCAAGCTTCTCGTACACCGCGGTCGATCGCGATGGCGCGGCGGCGACGGGCACGGTGAGCCTGAGCGTGTCGCCCGCAGTGCAGCCGCCTGAACCGCCTGAACCATCCGTGCCACCGGTGCCGCCGGCCGAGCCGCCCGCATCGGCCGATGTCGGCCAGCTACTGGCGATCGGCGAGCCGGACTGGCCGGCGGGCTGGGACATCCGCACCGAGTGGGGCTACAAGGCCTACGAACTCAAGCCGATCGAGGTGCCGCTGCACATCGATGAAGCGGTCAATTCGATCCGTCCGCTGTACGGCATCCAGTTCCTGGAAGGCAAGGAGCCGCTGCGCACCGCGCTCGACGCCATTCGCTCGCTGAACGGCACGCCGAGCCTGGACAGCAGCACGCCGATCGTCGATGTGGTCGAGAGCCTGCAGCGCCGCTTCGTGATGCTCGATCCGGTGCGGGCGATGTTCTCGCGGCAGGGCGACGCGCGCATCTTCGATGCGACCCAGTCGGGCCAGCAGGTGCTGGCCGGCGACACGGCCGACCGACCGGCCGATGCCTCGAACGACCCGCGCATCGGCAATGAGCGCGCGCCTGCGCAGCCGCAGCGCGCTGCCGTGCCTCCGCTGCGCGCCGCCATCCTTCCGGCGGCCGAGGTGGGCGGGCTGCTCTTCAGCGAGCAGATCGCCTTCTACGTCGGCCAGTCGGCCACCGAAACGGAACAGCTGGCTGCCGCATTGCGCGCACAGCCGGTCGTGGAAATCAACCTTTGAGAAACCGAATTCAAGGAAGGACGCCCGCCATGCCATCGATCCACCACACGCCCCTCACGAGCCCGGAGAACCGTGAGCGCTGCACCGGCTTGCCGGCGCGCACCCGTCCGGTGGCGCGGCTGCGCGCCGCCGTCCTGGGCGTCACCGCGATCGCGCTGCTGGCGGGCTGTGCCGTCACGCCGGAGCCGCTGACCAAGCCACAGTTGACGGTGCGGATCACGCGCAACATGAAGACGCTCACCACCGGGCAGGAGCCGGTGAGCAACGCGATCAGCCTGTACGAGGCGATGGCGCGCGCGCTGAAATACAACCTCGACTACAAGGTCGCGATGATGGAAGAGGCGGTGCGGGGCCAGGAGCTCGACCGGGCGCGCTTCGACATGCTGCCGCAACTGGTTGCCAACGCCGGCTTCAATGCGCGCAGCAACGAAAGCGGCGCCAGCAGCCGATCGCTGCTGAGCGGGCGCCAGTCGCTGGAGCCGTCGACCTCGACCGAGCGCCAGACCACGGCGGTCGACCTGAGCCTGAGCTGGGACGTGCTGGACTTCGGCGTGTCGTACGCGCGGGCCAAGCAGGCGGCCGACCTGCGGCTGATTTCTCTGGAGAGCCGCCGCAAGGTCGCCAACCGGATGGTGGAAGACGTGCGCACCGCCTACTGGCGCGCCATCAGCGCCGAGCGCCTGATCGCGAAGCTCACCCAGTTGGCCGGCGATGTCGACAACGCGCTGGGCGACTCGCAGGAGCTCGCCAGCCGCCGCACAACGAGCCCGCTGGCCGCGCTGACCTACCAGCGCGACCTGATCGACGTGCAGCGCCAGATCCAGGCGCTGCAGCGCGAGCTGGTGATCGCCAAGGCGCAGCTCGCTGCGCTGATGAACCTGGCGCCGGGCACCGAGTTCTCGCTGGTGGTGCCGCAACGCACCGCGCTGTCGACCGACTTCTGCATGTCGGGCGAAACCATGATGACCGCTGCGCTCGAGAACCGCTCCGAGCTGCGCGAGATCGCCTACCGGCTGCGCATGAACGAGAGCGACGGCACGGTGGCGCTGCTGCGCAACCTGCCGAGCCTGCGCACCTTCATCGGCGCGAACTACGACTCCAACGACTTCCTCTACAACAACAACTGGGCCGGTGTCGGTGTGCGCGCGAGCTGGAACCTGCTGAGCATCTTCCGGTACCCGGCCGACAAGCGCGTGATCGAGGCGCAGACCGAATGGCTCGGAGAACGCGAGCGCGCGTTGACGATGGCCGTCATGACGCAAGTCCACGTGAGCCGCGCGCAGTTCGCCTTTGCGCGGCAGTCGCTGGTCACCGCCGGGCGCTATGCGGAGGTGCAGGCCGGCATCACCACCCAGATCCAGTCGGCTTTCAAGGCCAACCAGGAAAGCCGGCAACGCATGATCCGCGAGGAAATGAACGGCCTGCTGTCGGAGGTGCGCTACGACCTGGCCTATGCCGACATGCAGAACGCGTTTGCCAACGTGTACAGCGCGATCGGGCTGGACAGCTTCACGCCCGAGGTGAGCACCCGCGACTCGGTGAAGGATCTTTCGAACGGCCTGCAGCAGCTGTGGCTGAGCCGGCAGGACACGACGGGCGCCAGGAATGCGCTGGCCTGCATGGCCGCGTCGTGATCGGCCGCGCTGCGGTTTTGCCCATCGTCTTCTCACCGGGACCTGCTCATGAAACTCGATGAATCGCATTCTTCCGACCGGCCCCGGCCGATTGCTGGTGGAGGAAGTGGTGGCGGCGGTGTGCTGCGCATGCTGGCGATCTGCCTGGCTTTCGTCGCGGTGCTGGCGGCGATCGGCTGGGGCTACCTGGGGGGCAGCGGCCTGAAGGCCCGAAGTGTGGCGCCTGCGGTGGCAGCGGAGGCGCCGGTGCCCGCTGCACCGCCACCGCCCGCCGCGCCCAGGCACGTACCGGTCACTGCGGGTGTTGCCACCGCGTCGTCGTCGGCATCGAGCGCATCGGCGAGCGCCGCGGTCGCCGCCGCCGCCGCGCCGGGCGCCATGGCCGCGATCGCGCCGGCCGACGCGCCTCGCGCCGATGCCGTTGCGGTGCGCGGCGTGGTCAAGCCGAAGGACGAAGTGCTGTTTTCGGCCAAGATCGCCGCGCGCATCGCGCAGATGCCGTTTCGCGAAGGCGAGCGCTTCCAGAAGGGCAACGTACTGGTCGCTTTCGACTGCTCCCGCATCCGCGCCGAGGCCAACGCGGCCTGGGCCGCCAACCGCGCTAGCAACCAGGTGCTCACGCAGAGCGTGGAACTCGACAAGTACAACGCGATCGGCAAGAGCGACGTGCAGATCGCCAAGGCCAAGTCGGAGCAGACCGGCGCCGAGGCGACAGCGTTGGAGGCGCAGATGCGCGACTGCAGCATCGTCGCGCCGTTCTCGGGCATCGTGGTGGAGAACATCTCGCACCAGCACGAGAACGCTGCGGCCGGCAAGGAACTCACGCGGGTGCTCAACGACAGCGAGCTCGAGATGCATCTGATCGCCCCGTCCGCCTGGTTGAGCTGGCTGCAGAAAGGCAGCGTCTTCAGGTTCAAGATCGACGAGACCGGGCGGAGCTACGAAGGCAAGGTCATGCGGCTCGGCGCTGCGGTCGATCCGGTGAGCCAGACGGTGCGCGTGGTCGGCCAGTTCATCGGCAACCGCGAGGCGGTGCTGCCGGGGATGAGCGGCAGCGCCGAGTTTGCGCAGAACACGGCGGCGCGCGAAGCGATGGAGCCCAGGCCATGACGCGGCGGGCCGCAACATGAGCGCCGCGCCGTTGGGCACGGGCGGTGCCCGCGTGGTCGATGCGACGCCGCGCTTTCGGGACGGCACGCTGGTGCTGCTCGAACTCGAGGCCGAGATCCGCCGCCAGCAGACCGAGAAGGAACTGATCTTTCACCTGCTCAACGAGGCCAAGCGCATCCTGCCGTTTCGCCAAGCCTTCTGCCTGCGCCGTCGGCATGGGGATGCGGCCTTTCAGGTGATCGGCGTGTCGAGCCTCGCCGCGGTGGACCGCAACGTGCCGCTGATCCGCTGGATCGAGCGCATGGTGGCCCATCTGCCGGCGGAGGCGGCGCGCACCGACGAGCCGCTGGCCTTCGGCCGCGATGCCTATGTCGACCCGGACGAGCGCGACGCCGCCGCCTATCCGTTCGCACATGCGCTGTGGCTGCCGCTGCGCATGCACGAGGGCGATGCGCTGGGCGGTGTGCTGCTGTTTGCCGCCGAACCCTGGAGCGATCCGCAGCAGAAGGTCGCGCGCCGCCTGGCCGAGACCTACTCGCATGCCTGGGCCGCGCTGGCCGGGCCGACGCGCTTCTGGGAGCGCTGGCGCTTCGAGCGCCGGACGCGCTGGCTGATTGCCGCGGCGGTGTTGCTGGCCTGCGTCTTTCCGGTGTCGATGAGCGCGCTGGCGCCGATGGAGGTCGCCGCTGCCGACCCGGCAGTGATCGCGGC
The DNA here is from genome assembly GCA_040387575.1 of Pseudomonadota bacterium. Taxonomy (GTDB): domain Bacteria; phylum Pseudomonadota; class Gammaproteobacteria; order Burkholderiales; family Burkholderiaceae_C; genus Variovorax. Next base: position 3,580 of record JAZKDL010000284.1, on the reverse strand, counting down.
GCCGCTGACCGGCGTGGTGGCCGAGATCCTGGTGCCGCCGAACACGCCGGTGAAGGCGCGCCAGCCGATCCTGCGTTTCGAGGACACCAAGTTGCGCAACGAGCTCGAACTCGCGCAACGCAAGATGCAGGTGGCGACGGCGCGCTTCGCGAGCACCTCGCAGGCCGCGATCGACAGCGCCGACGCCAACCGCGAAGTGGCGATCAACAAGGCCGAGCTGGAGCTTGCGACCGCGCAATACGAATACGCACGCGACCTGATGGGCAAGTCGGTGCTGAGTGCGCCGGTGGACGGCATCGCGGTGTACTCGGACCGCCGCGACTGGCAGGGCCGGCCGGTGGAAACGGGCCAGCAGATCATGAAGATCGCCAATGCCGAGCGCATCGAGTTCAGCATCTTCCTGCCGGTGCAGGACAGCCTGCTGATCGAGGACGGCGCGCGCGTGAAGATCTACCTCGACAGCGATCCGCTGCGCCCGATCGAGGCGCATCTTCTGCGCGCCGGCTACCAGGCCGAGAAGACCGAGAGCAGCAGCCTGGCCTTCAGGCTGGCTGCGCGCGCCGCCGATGCGCAGGCGCTGCACGGCTTGCGCATCGGCACGCGCGGCACCGCCCAGGTGTACGGCGGGAAGGTCCCGTTGCTCTTCTATGTGCTGCGCCGCCCGATCACGGTGGCGCGTCAGAGCCTCGGCTGGTAGGGCGGTCATGCGCACGCTACGACCCGCGATGGCCCAGGGCGAACTGCCCGACGAAGCGCTGCTCCCCGAGCTGCGCGAAGAACTGCGCTTCGACCGCAGCTCGCCGCTGCTCGACGGCGCGCCGAGCTGGAGCATCTTCGACCCGGTGCGCCATGCCTATTTCCAGATCGGCCAGGTCGAGCTCGCGCTGCTGTCGGCCTGGCGTGGCCGCACGGTCGGCGAGATGAAGCGGCTGTTCGCGCAGCAGCAGGGCAGCGAGCCCGAGTCCGGTGCGATCAAGGCGCTGATGCAGTTCCTGGCGAGCAACAACCTCACGCGGGCGCCACTGGGCGACGCGGTGAAGAGCCTGAACGCGCAAGCCAGGGCGCACGACCAGCGCTGGTGGAAATGGCTGCTGCACCACTACCTCTTCATCCGCATACCGCTGGTCAAGCCCGACCGTTTTCTGCGGCGCACGGTGCACTGGGTCGACCCGGTGTTCACGCGCGCCTTCGCGTCGATCATGGTGGCGCTGGCGCTGATGGGGCTGTACTTCGTCTCGCGCCAGTGGGACGACTTCCTGCACACCTTTCCGTACTTCTTCTCGCTCAAGGGTGTCGCCATCTACGGCCTGAGCCTGGCCTTCACCAAGACGATGCACGAGCTCGGCCATGCCTATGCCGCCACGCGCTACGGCTGCCGCGTGCCGACCATGGGCGTGTCGTTCCTGGTGATGGTGCCGGTGCTTTACACGGACACCACCGACACCTGGAAGCTGCGTTCCCGCCGGCAGCGCCTGCTGGTCGATGGCGCCGGCGTGCTGACCGAGCTGTGCCTGGCGAGCATCGCGACCTTCCTGTGGGCCTTCCTGCCCGACGGGCCGGTGCGCAGCGCCGCCTTCGTGATCGCCACCACCAGCTGGATCAGCACGCTGGCCATCAACATGAGCCCGTTCATGCGCTTCGACGGCTACTACTTCCTGTCGGACATGGTCGGTGTGCCCAACCTCAGCAGCCGCGCCCAGGCCTTCGGCCAATGGAAGTTGCGCGAATGGCTGTTCGGCCTGGGCGCGCCGATGCCGGAACCCGTGGCGCCGCGCACCGCCCGGCTGTTCGCCTTCTTCGCCTGGGCGACGTGGTGCTACCGGCTCTTCCTCTTTCTCGGTATCGCGCTGGTCGTCTACCACTTCTTCTTCAAGGCCGCGGGCATCTTCCTGTTCGCGGTGGAGATCGGCTGGTTCGTCGTGATGCCGGTGTGGCGCGAGATGAACCACTGGTGGCGCATCAGGGAACGCATCGCGTTCAGCCGGCGCGGCGTGGTCGGCATCGTGCTCATCGGCCTGTTGCTGGTCGCGGCTTTCCTGCCACTCGACCTGAGCGTGAAGGTGCCCGCCGTGCTGGGCGCCACCCGCGAGGAGCCGGTGTTCGCGCCCGAAGCGGCGCAGCTCGCGGAGCGCCATGTGCGCCCCGGCGATCGCGTGCGCGAAGGCCAGGTTCTGTTCACGCTGGACTCGCCGATGCTGGCGCAGGAGCAGCGCGAGGCGCGCATCCGGCTGGCGCTGCTGCAGGCGCGGCTGTCGCGTTCGGTGGCCGACAAGATCGATCGCGCGCAGACGCAGGAGCTGCTGCGCGGCGTGGTGGCCGAGCAGGAAAACCTCAGCGGCCTGGCCAAGCGGCGCGCGCTGCTGCAGATCAAGGCGCCTTTCGCGGGCACGGTGGCCGACTACGACCCCGAACTGCATCCCGGCCGCTGGATCACCGGCCGCCAGCTGTTGGCGCGGGTGGTCGACGAGGGCGGTGCGCAGGACTTGCGCGGCTATGTCGAAGGCCAGCACGCCTGGCGGCTGAACGACGGCGCCGAAGGCCGGTTCGTGCCCGACGATCCACGCCAGCCGAGCTTCAAGGTCCGGCTGGTGAGCCTGTCGTCGGTCGCTGCGGAGGAGATCGACTCGGCCTATCTGCAGTCGGTCAACGGCGGGCCGATCGCGGTCAACGTGACGGACAAGGGCAGGGCCGTGCCCAACCAGAGCCAGTACCCGCTGCTGATGCGGCCGCTGGAGCCGCAGCGTGACGCGGTGTACCTGCACCAGATCGTGCGCGGCGTGGTGACGGTCGACGCACGTGGCGAGAGCTTCTCGGCCAAGGCGGCGCGCCAGGTGTTGCGCGTGCTGGCAAGGGAGAGCGGGCTGTGAGCCCGCCATCGGTCCGGTCGCGCCATAGGCCAGGTCCTGAAAAGCCGCGAATCCACGCGCGAGCACCTGCGCGAATGGCGCACGCCGGCCCTGCGTCGACATCGCCGGCGGGGTGCGCCACAGCATCAGCGCACTGATCAGCGGCAGCACCGTGCCGGCCCCAGCGTCGCCATCGCCCAGGCCAGCATCCCGACCAGCGCGTAGCTTTCGCCGAGTCCCAGCAGAAGCCGGCCCGCGAGCAGTACCCCGTAGGAAGCAGTGCCGAGGCCGAGCGCGGGCAGCCTCGGCTGCCCGGCGGCTCGACACCGCACATGCCTGCCAGAGCGCGAGGCGATCGATCGCCGTCGTGATTTTGTTCGAACGTTCTGCCGCACAGAGGGCAAAATGCAGCAGGGCTGCCTCAAAACGCCACTGCACGGGCGCCGCCTGGATCGCAGCGCTCTCCTCCGAAAGACGCCCATGTTCGCCTCTCCATTTCTCGCGGTCACCGGCATGCGTGCTTGACCGCCATCGAAGCCCCAGCGACGGGCGTCGAGGGCATCGTCGAATTTCGACGCCGCGAAACGCTGATCAAGATGGGTGCGCTGCAGGACGCCATCTTCAACAGCGCCAACTTTTCCAGCATCGCGACCGACGCCAAGGGCGTCATCCAGATCTTCAACGTGGGCGCCGAGCGCATGCTCGGCTACACCGCGGCCGAGATGGTCGACACC
>JAZKDL010000283.1:0-1705 GCA_040387575.1 Pseudomonadota bacterium | reverse complement strand
CCGCGCAACGTGCTGACCATCTGCCTGGGCAAGAGCACCTACGCGCGCTGCGGAATCATCGTCAACGTGACGCCGTTCGAGCCCGAATGGGAAGGCTATGTCACGCTCGAATTCAGCAACACCACGCCGCTGCCGGCGCGCATCTATGCGGGCGAAGGCTGCGCCCAGGTGCTGTTCTTCGAGAGCGACAAGGACGACGTCTGCGAGGTCAGCTACAAGGACCGCGGCGGCAAGTACCAGGGCCAGCGCGGCGTGACGCTTCCGAAAGCCTGAGTCGCAGCTTCGCTTCGGTCCTACAGCCGCTCGCGCTCGCCGGACGGCGTTCCTGCAGAGGGTGGCGGCACCATCGCTGCATGTCGTGCACAGAGCATGAATGGAGCGAAACATGGCGATTTTTCGGTACCTGCGCGAGATGCATCCCCTCCGTCTGCTGTTGCTGTCGGCTTTGCTGGCGGTGCTGTTGGGCCAGGTCGTCGCGATGGCGATGGTTGCGCAGTCGCAGGTACAGCGTGCGGTCATGCGGGAAGAGATGGAGCGCAGCAGCCGTTTGGCGGGCTCGCCCTCGTTGAGTTCGCCTGCCGCTCAGGATTCGGCATCCGCCGAGGGCTTCACGCAGGTCAGCTTCGCAGCATCACGCTGAGCGTACGATCCCGTCGCCAACCGGCGTTGGCAAGGAGCATGCGATGAGATGGGAAGGTAACGAACAGTCGGACAACGTCGAGGACCGGAGAGGCAGCGGCGGAGGCGGCGGCTTTGGAGGGTTGCCTATCGGCGGTCGGAGCGTCGGCATCGGTACCGTGGCCGTTGCGCTGATTGCGGGATGGATTTTCGGGATCAATCCGCTCACGATGCTGGGCATGCTCAGCGGTAGCGGCCCGGCGCCGCAGGTTCAGCAGGCGCCAGCGCAGAAGCCGCCGGCCAACGATCAGGAAGCGGCCTTCGTGTCGACCATCCTGCGCAATACCGAAGTAGTCTGGTCGGGCATCTTTCAACAGAACGGCGGCACCTATCATGCGCCGCGGCTCGTGTTGTTCCGCGGCGCCACACCGACTGCATGCGGCACCGGCGAATCGGCGATGGGGCCGTTCTACTGCCCCGGCGACAAGAAGGTCTACATCGATCTCGGCTTCTATGACACGCTCAAGAACCAGCTCGGCGCGCCGGGCCAGTTCGCGCAGGCTTATGTGATCGCGCACGAGGTTGGCCATCATGTCCAGGACGAACTCGGCATCACCGCCAAGGTCGACGGTATGCGTGGGCGGCTCAGCCAGACGCAAAACAACGCGATGAGCGTACGTGTCGAACTTCAGGCCGATTGTTTTGCCGGCATATGGGCGCATCACTCGCAGGAATCGAAGCAGTGGCTCGACCCCGGTGATATCGAGGCTGCGATGAATGCCGCGCAGAAAATCGGTGACGACGCGCTCCAGCGTTCGGCCGGCCGTGCCGTGGTGCCCGACAGCTTCACGCATGGGTCGAGTGCGCAACGTCAGCGTTGGTTCGGTACAGGCTACAAGACCGGCACGGTGCAGTCCTGCGATACGTTCAACGCACGCACTTTGTAATTTTTTCAGGCACTGGGTGCTCCTGAATCCGTAGCAAAAAACCCCCGTCACGACAACGTCATCGCGTTTTTTGGCGTCGGTGCGACAATAGCGGGCTTCATGACAAGCTCCTTCTCCAATCTTTCGCTGGCTGAACCGCT
>JAZKDL010000282.1:0-2085 GCA_040387575.1 Pseudomonadota bacterium | reverse complement strand
CCCGACGCCGACCGTGGTCGCGATCGGTATCGCCGCATTGCGCAGCGCATGGATCAGCACCGGCAGCACGCCCAGGCCCTTGGCGCGCGCGGTGCGGATGTAGTCTTCCTGCAGCACTTCGAGCACGGTGGCGCGGGTCATGCGCGTGATGAGCGCGATATAGACCAGCGCGAGGTTCACGCAGGGCAGCACCAGCCCGCGCAGCCAGGCGCCCACGCCATCGGAGAGCGACGAGTAGCCCTGCACCGGAAACCATGGCAACTGGATCGCGAACGCGAACACCAGAAGGTAGCCGATGAGGAACACCGGCACCGAGAACGACAGCACCGCGAACAGCATCACCAGCCGGTCGATCCAGCTGCCGGCGCGGTAGGCCGCGAGCGTGCCCAGCGGCACCGCGACCACCAGCGTGAGCAGCATGGTGAGCACGGCGATCGACAGGGTCGGCTCCAGCCGCTGGCCGAGCAGTTGCGACACCGGCACCTGCGTGAAGATGGAGGTGCCGAGGTCGCCGGTGGCGAGCCGGCCGAGCCACAGCACGAACTGGCGCCACAGCGGCTGGTCGAGGCCGAGCGCGACGCGCAGCTTGTCGATGTCCTCGCCGGTGGCGAGGTCGCCCGCGATGAGCGCGGCCGGGTCGCCCGGCGACAGGTGGATCAGCAGGAACACCACGACCGCCACCACCGCCATCACGGGGAGCGTCGCGACGAGGCGGCGAAGGATGTAGCCCATGGTCGTGGTGTCTTCCCGCGGCGATTACTTGTCGAGCGCCCAGTACACCGGCATGCCCGACCAGAGCTTGTCCAGGCCCTTGATGTTGGCGCGCGCGGCCGAGGCGGCCGTGTACTGGCCGGCGTTCACGTAGGGAATCGCTTCATAGGCGCGCTTCTGGAAGGCGTCGAGCAGCTCCTTGCGCTTGGCCGGGTTGGTCTCCTTGATCCACGCGGTGCGCGCCTCGTCGAGCGGCTTGTCGCAGGGCCAGCCGGGCAGGCTGTTGCCGCAGGCCGCGCTCAGGTAGGCGTTGGAGATCGGCGAGTTGACGTCGAACTCGCCGGCCACCGTCACGTACATGTTCCAGCCGCCGGCTTCGGGTGCGTCCTTCTTGGCGCGGCGTGCGCCGATGGAGGCCCAGTCGGAGTTCTGCATGTCCACGTTCATGCCGATGCTGCGCATGGTCTGCGCCGCGACCAGCGCTTCGGCGTTCAGGTAGGTCACGTCGGTCGGCACCAGCAGCACCACCTTCTCGCCCTTGTAGCCGGACTCGGCCAGCAGCGCCTTGGCCTTCGCGATGTCGGGCTTGCGGTAGGGCTCGGCACCGGCGTCGGTCTCGTTCGGGCTGCCGCAGATGAAGTAGGTGGCGCAGTAGGTCACGCGCATGTCGAGCGGGTAGCCCATGCCGGCGGTGAAGCGCTCCTGGCTGGTCGCCATCGCCAGCGCCTGGCGTGCCTTCGGATTGTTGAAGGGCGGGAACATGTGGTTCAGCACCAGGAAGCCCTGGTACGAACCGCCCGAGACGATCTTCACGCCGGTGTCGGCGCGCAGCGGCGTGATGTAGTCGGGCGGCACCTGTTCGATGAAGTCGACTTCACCGCGCTTCAGTGCCGCGACGGCGCTGTTCGAGTCGGGCAGGTAGAGCCATTCGACGCGGTCGAAGTTGCTCTTCTTGCTGCCGGCCAGGCCGCTCGACGGCTCGCTCCGCGGCACGTAGTTCGGGTTGCGCACGAACACCGCCTTGTTGCCCGGCACCCATTCGTCGCGCTTGAAGATGAAGGGGCCGGAGCCGAGCACTTCGGGCAGCGGCGAGGTCGCGGGCATCTTGGCCAGGCGTTCGGGCAACACCACCGGCGGAAAGCCCGATGGCTTGGCCAGCGCGTCGAGCACCATGCCGAAGGGCTCGTTCAGCGTCAGCGTGAAGTTGCGCGCATCGACCGCCTTCCAGTCGGCACCGGCCGCACCCATCGCGCGGCCCAGGCTGTCGCGTGCGCCCCAGCGCTGCAGCGACGCGACGGCATCGGCCGACGTCACCGGCGAGCCGTCCGAGAACTTCAGGCCCGGACGCAGCGTGAAGCTCCATTGCTTGCCGTC
>JAZKDL010000281.1:3739-12756 GCA_040387575.1 Pseudomonadota bacterium | reverse complement strand
CTGAAAAATCTCAAGTGGTGAGCGTGCTGAACGACTTGCTGGAGAACGCACGCGACGGCGAGTACGGCTTCAAGACTTGTGCGGAACAGGTCGAGACATCCAGTGCGAAGCAATTGTTCGCAACGCGCTCGGCTGGGTGTGCCGCGGCAGCTCGCGAATTGGAACAATTGATCGTCCAATACGGTGGCGAGCCGGCTTCGGGCGGCACCGCAGCAGGCGCGCTCCATCGTGGCTGGGTGCAGGTGAAGGGCGCAGTGGGCGCCGACAGCGAACTTTCCATCCTGGAATCGTGCGAGAAGGGCGAAGACGCTGCGATCGCCCGCTATCGCAAGGCGCTGAAGGAAGAGCTTCCTGCCGATGTTCGCGCGGTGGTCGAACGCCAGGCGGCAGGCGCACAGAAGAACCATGATCAGATTCGAGATCTGCGCAATGTGGCGCGTGCGAACGACTGAGGCGTATCCATTGCCATCAAAAAGGGGCCTGCGGGCCCTTTTATTTGAACTGTGCGGAACACGCGATGTTGCTCGGGCCGCCCGATCCGATCACGATAATCAGCGAGTCTCCATCAACGCATACGAGAAAGCATGAGCGCCGCAGATTTCCTATTGGCCCCCGAAGTGCAGAAGCTCTTGAGAGTCGTGTTTGCGGGGCCGGATAAACATTTCACCATCGCTGCACTCTCCAAAGCGACGAAGCTTGACGGTGTCGACGTTGCCCGTACGCAGGAGCATCTCGTCCAGAGTGGCATCTTGAATCGGCACAAGACTGTCGACGGGAACGCCGAAAATGGGAAGGGCGACACCGTGTCCGTGAACACGGCATTCGTCTTCTATCCGGAGCTCCGGCGCATTGCGATCAAGTCGTTTGCCGCAGCGGAGCCGATTCGCGCCATGCTGCGCTCGAAATTCAAATCGTCGGTCATCCGCGCTTTCGTGCTCGAGGAGGACGCGGAAGGTGTCCTGGAGTTGCTGGTGGTGCATGGTCAGGTCATCCCCGATGAAGCGGAGATGGCCGTCGCATGCCGGAAGCTCTCGGTCTCCATCGGGCGGCATCTGAAGGTTCACGTGATCTCAAGCAACGATTACGGCGCACTCACCGCACGTGACTATCTGGGCGAGAAGCTCGCTGCGCGCAATGGCTCGGTGATCGAGGTCATCGGTGAAGGAGACACCAAGGCAAAGCCACAGATTGAAAAGACGGGCCTTCTGCAAAGTGCGAAGAAGAAGCTCGCCCAATTGACCCGATAAACGCCGGATTATCTCGACTTCGAATTGACCGCCAGCGCCACGATCGCCACACCGGCGGCAACGATCAACGCATCTTCGATCAACCCGCTGCGGGTCTGGCCGATACGCGCCATTGCGCGCTTCCGACCGGCCAGCGTCAAATAGGCGAGTGGTACCGAAGTCGCGACTGCGGCGGCAGCGCCAGCCTGCTCGCTGCCACGCGGCGCCAATGCGGCGCCAGCGATGCCTGCGCTCATCACGCGTGCGAGCAGTCCCAGGAATACAGTCCGGTCAGGCGCCGTCTTCATCTTGTCGCCGAACAACTCGCCGGCGCCCATCGCCAATGCGCCGAACTTGAATACCGGGCGATCAAGCAAGACGAGATGCCCAGGCGTTCGTCTTCCCAAAACCCGCGCTGCTGCGATGCTGGCCATGGGTGTCATCGATCGTGCGCTGGCGACAGCGCCGATCAAAGCCGAGAAAAGCAATCCGCTGACTTTCATGTTTCATCCGGTAGGTATTACAACGAAGTCATCGTGTCCGGTCGGACTTTCTGAAACACGGGCAAAGCACCTGTTCGTCCGTAGGAAGCTGGCGAAAGCGCGGCTGAAATGCCGCGCGACTGCGCAATCAGGCGAGTCCGGCATTCAAGGGGCCGGCAACCTTGAAGGTATTGAAGAGGATGCCGGATGGCATTGCTTTGGTGGCGACCAGTTCGAGGGAGCGGGGTGGGGCGCCTTCTGCGAAGAAGCGTTTCCCGGTGCCCAGCAGGACTGGATAGACGAGCAGCAGAACTTCGTCCGCCAGCCCGTGTTCGAGCAATGCCGATGTCAGGGTGGTGCTGCCCCAAAGAACGAGGTTCGGTCCGGCCTGCGATTTGATGCGGCGAATGCCTTCGATGGTGTCGGGCGCCACACGCTCGAACGGGCCCCATTCCAGACTTTCCGGGTGGTGGGTCACGACATATTTGGTCGCCGCATTCAAGCTGTCCGCCATTGGACTGCTCGGCGCCTTCGGCCAGAAGCCCGACCACATGTCGTAGGTGCGGCGGCCGAGCAGCAGATCGAATGCCCCGCCATGCGCAGCAAGCAGCTCGTCGCGCCCGGCGGGACTCCGGTATGGCGCGGTCCAGTCCGCGTAGAGAAAGCCGTCTTCGCCAGAAGTCTGGATCACGCCATCCAGCGAGATGTGCGCCATGATTTTGAGTTGTCTCAAGTCTTCCTCGCTTCCAGGTAGGCAGCGGTATCGGCCGCGCCCATGCTCCGGGCCAGTTCCAGCGCGGACAGTCCTTCGGAACTCTTCGTGTCGATGTCGATGCCGCGTGCCAACAGGACCTTCATGACGTCGAGTCGATTGAACATTGCCGCGAACATCAATGGCGTCTTTCCGCCCGGCGGCGCGAAATCCGGCTGCGCGCCGTGGGACAGCAACAACTCGACGATCGGCAGGTAGCCCTTGAACGTGGATCCGCCCAGCGGCGTCTGCGCCATGTCGTTGTATCGATCCGGCTCCGCACCGGCTTCCAGCAACACCTTCGTCGCCTCGACCTGGCCGTGGTACGCGGCGAGCATCAGGAGGGTGTCGCCCTTGTGGTTGCTCATGTTCGGCGGCAGACCTTTCTGCAGCAAGCGGGCAAGCGTCTGCGCGTCTCCGGTGCGCGCAAGCTGGAAAACCTCCTGCGCGAATTCGATGAACGCCTGATCCGCAGGGCCGGGGGTGGGGTTCGTGCTCGAGGCCATCTTTGTTCCCAGGTCGTGAGGCAAGTCGTGGTGTGACGCTCAGTGCGCCGCAAGCACATTCTGCGGAAGAAAGTCCGTTCCTTCATCGGTCTGCCGGTCACTTGGCGCGAAGACCTACACCTTCCGACGACTCACTGGAGAAAATTCCGGCAGTCCGCTCCCAGCGCGCTTGGTTCGTCCCGATGAGGCCGGACCTGAACTACCGGATTTCCGGATGTGCACACATCACGAGGCTCACATGACACGCATAGACCAGATGCTTCACGACTTCGACCGCCTGGCGGCAGCGGAACTCGACGACATTGCAACGGCTCGAGTGAAAGAGCCGGCCCAGCCTGTGGCGGCTCAGCCGACGGTGCACGTGCCGCAACGCAGATCGACGTCGAGTGCGTGGGATTGGCTACTCGGCGCCGGCGTGCTGGCGCTGGTCATGCTGGCGGCGCGCAGGTGATGTGACGCGGCTGAATGCGGCTTTGACCAAGATACAAGATGTGCGCATTCCTGGGATTCAGGAGATTTAACATAATGCACATTGTATAATTTTCATCGAGGGCTTTGCGCGGTGAAGCCGCCCGCAACCGTCCGTCTTCCCACCGCATAATTTCCGCCCAGTCAACACGGATCTCTCACCGACATGGACCTGCAACTCAACGACCTGCACGTGATGATCACCGGCGGCAGCAAAGGCATCGGCCTTGCATGCGCTTTGGGCTTCTTGAAGGAAGGCGCGCGCGTCAGCCTGGTGTCGCGAGCCGGCGCGAATCTGCAGGATGCCGAACGCGCATTGCTGGCCGCCGATGCCTCCGCCGCCGGGCGCATCTCGCTGCACGAGGCCGATCTGAAGCAGCCTGCAGCCGCCGAAGCCGCACTGGACGCCGCTGAGCAGGCTTTCGGGCCGGTCGATGTGCTGGTCAATTCGGCCGGTGCCGCGCGGCGCACGCCGCCCGACGAGCTGGACGCCGCGGCGTGGCATGACGCGATGGATGCGAAGTACTTCACGTACATCCACATGATCGATCCGGTCGTCAAGCGGATGGGCCGGCGCGGTCGCGGCGCCATCGTGAATGTCGTGGGCGCCGGCGGCAAGGTCGCCAGTCCGATCCACATGCCCGGCGGTGCGGCCAATGCGGCGCTGATGCTGGTCAGCGCCGGGATGGCCGCGGCCTATGGGCCGAAGGGCGTGCGCGTGAATGCCGTGAACCCCGGCCTGACGCTGACCGAGCGGCTGCAGGAAGGCATGGCCGCAGATGCGCGCCTGCAAGGCATCGCGGCGGCAGACGCCCTCGCCCATGCCACGGCCCGGTTGCCGCTGCGGCGCATTGCGGAGCCTGAAGAAATCGCCAATGCGGTGCTGTTTTTGGCGTCGCCGAAGGCCAGCTACATCACCGGTGCCATCCTTGCGATGGACGGTGCGGTCGTTCCGATGATCTGACCTTCACGCCGGGTGCAGCGGCTCGCCCATCACCACCTGGTTGCGGCCGTGACGCTTGGCCTGATACAGGCTCCGGTCGGCGATCTCGATCAGGTCCGAAAACTTGCCGTCGGCCTGCGGAATGCCCGAGGCGACGCCGACACTCACCGTGAGCCACGCGCCGGTCGCCGAATCGGCGTGTGGTATCTGCATTGCCTCGACGGATCGGCGGAGTTTTTCGGCCACCAGCCGCGCACCGCCGGCCGGCATGGCCGGCAGGATGACCGAAAACTCCTCGCCGCCGAATCGGGCGGCCAGGTCGGTCGGCCTGTTGCAGGCGGAAAGGATCGCAGCGGCCACTTTCTTGAGCGCCTCGTCGCCGGGGATGTGGCCGTAGCAGTCGTTGTAGGCCTTGAAGTTGTCGACGTCGACCATCAGCACGCTGAGTTCGAGTCCCTGGCGCACGGCGCGCTCCCATTCGGCGCCGAGGTATTCGTCGAAGTAACGGCGGTTGCCCAGGCCGGTCAGGCCGTCCGAGTTCATCAGGCGGCGCAGTTCGAGATTCGACTCCAGCAGTTGCTGCTGGCTCTGGCGCAACGCGTGGTAAGCCTCGTCGCGCTGGACCATCGCGAGATACGAGCGCGAGTGGTATCGGATGCGTGCGATCAGCTCGATCGTGTCCGGCAGCTTGACCAGATAGTCGTTGGCGCCAGCGGTGAAGGCGGCGCTCTTCACCGACGCATCTTCCTTGGTCGAGAGCACGATGATCGGGATGTCGCGCGTGACCGGATGCGCGCGGTAAGCCTGCACCAGCGTGAGCCCGTTCACGCCGGGCAGCACCAGGTCTTGCAGGATCACGGTCGGGCGCGTCGACACCGCGGTGGCAAGCGCCTCCTGCGGGTCTTGGCAGAAATGGAAGTCGATGTTCGGTGCGGTCGCCAGCGCCCGGCGAATGGCCTCCCCCACCATCACCTGGTCGTCGACCAGCAGCACCATCGCTGAGGGCATCGACGCGCCGCTCGACGGGAAATTCTCGGGATTGGGAAGCATGTCAGATTCCTTTGGGAGACGCGGCAACCGGTGACAGACCGGATGCCGGGAAGAGCGCAGCCAGCCGGGGCGCGATGTCGGGCAGCGGCCGGATCTCGACGGCTGCATTCAGTGCGGCGGCGGCCTTCGGCATGCCATAGACGGCGCTCGTGGCCTGATCTTGCGCGATGGTGAGGAAACCGCGCTCGCGCATGGCTTTCAGTCCTTCGGCGCCGTCCCGGCCCATGCCGGTCAGCAACACGCCGGCCGCCTCGCCCTTCCAGTGCCGGGCGACGTCGTTGAAAAACACATCGATCGACGGCCGGTAAAGGGACTCACGCGGCTCGCTCGTGTAATGCAGCCGTCCATCGGACTGCATGTGGAGATGGTCGTCGGTGCCGGCCAGCAGCACCACGCCGGCGGACGGCAGTTCACCCGCGGCCGCCAGGCGCACCGGCCGCCCGACCTGCTGGTCGAGCCAGGTCGCCATGCCGGCGGCGAACTGCGCGTCGACGTGCTGCACCAGCACGATCGCCGCCGGAAAGTTGGCCGGCAGCGCGCCCAGCAGTTTCGCGAGCGTCGGCGGTCCGCCGGCCGAGGCGCCGATCGCCACCAGCGGCGGCAGTTGCCGTGGCGCTGCCGTGCGCGCAGGTTGCGCGGCGGCCGGGCGCCCGCCGTTGAAGTGGCCGATCAGCCAGCCCACGTTGCGGATCTTGCGCAGCAGCGGCGCGGCCGCCTCGCGGATGTCGCCCTGCCCCAGCGCCGGCGTGTCGACCGCGTCCACCGCGCCGTAGCCCATGGCGTCGAACACGCGCCCGGTCTGCCGGCCGACATTGACGGTGACGATCACGATCGCGCACGGCGTCTCGGCCATGATGCGGCGCGTGGCCTCGACGCCGTCCATCACCGGCATGATCAGGTCCATCAGGATCACGTCGGGCCGCTGGATGGCGCAGCGCTCCACCGCCTCGGCGCCGTTGGCGGCGCGCCAGATCACCTGAAAGCCCGGCTCCAGCGACACCGCGCGCTGCAGCGCCTCGACGGCCATGGGCATGTCGTTCACGATACCGATCTTCATGGGCGCGCCCTTCCGATCAAATCCTCGACAGCGTCGAGCAAGGCCTCGTCGTGGAAGCTGCTCTTCGCCAGGTAATAGTCGGCGCCGGCATCGAGGCCGCGCTGCCGATCGTCCTGCCGGTCCTTGTACGACACCACCACGACCGGCACGTTCTGCAGCCGCGGGTCGCGCTTGATGCGAGACACCAGTTCGATGCCGTCCATGCGCGGCATGTCGACGTCGCTCACGACCAGGTCGAACGCCTCGGCGCGCAGCATGTTCCAGCCGTCCAGGCCGTCCACCGCCACGGCGACGTCGTAGCCGCGGTTCAACAGCAGCTTGCGCTCCAGTTCGCGCACGGTCAGCGAGTCGTCGATCACCAGCACGCGCTTGCGCCGTTCGGCACTGACCGGCGCGATGCCCGAATCGACGCGGGCCAGCCGGCCGCCGGCCACCAGCTTGTGGATCGACAGCAGCAGGTCCTCGACATCCAGCACCAGCAACGGCGTGCCGTCTTCCATCAACGCGCCGGCCTGGATGTTCTGCACCTTGCCGAGCCGCGGATCGAGCGGCTGGACCACCACGGTGCGCTCGCCCAGGTAGCGGTCGACCGCCACGCCGTACAGGCCGTCGTGATCGCCGATCACCACCACGCAGGCCGTCTCGGCGGAGGTCGGCGCATCGCCGTACTGCAGCAGCTGGCGGGCCGACACCAGGCCGACCTGTCGCCCCTGAAAGCGCACGTGCTGGTGGCCTTCGAGCTGCTCGATGTCGCCGAGCGGCACTTCCAGCGCATGCGTGACGTAGGCCAGCGGAAACGCGTAGTGCTCGCCGCCGATGTCCACCAGCAGGCTGCGCACCACCGACAGCGACAGCGGCATCTCCAGCACGAACTTCGTGCCGCGGCCGTACTGCTGCTGCACGCGGACCGCACCGCGCAGTTGGCGCACCATGTTCTGCACCACGTCCAGCCCGACGCCGCGGCCCGAAATCTCGGTGACCGCGTCGCGGGTGCTGAAGCCGGGGAGGAAAAGGAATTCGAGCAGTTCGGCTTCGCTGAGCCGCGCGGTCGTGTCGGCGGTCGACAGCTTTCGTTCGACGACCTCACGCCGCAGTCGCTCCAGGTCGACGCCCGCACCATCGTCGGAAATTTCGATCACGAGCATGCCTGCGCTGTGCCGCGCATGCAGCCGCAGCACGCCCTCCGCCGGCTTGCCGGCAGCCAGCCGGCGTTCGGGCGTCTCGATGCCGTGGTCGACCGCATTGCGCAGCAGATGAGTCAGCGGCGCGTCGAGCTTCTCGAGGATGTCGCGGTCGACCTGCGTGCTGTCGCCCTCGATCTCCAGCCGCGCCCGCTTGCCGAGCGAGCGGCTCAGGTCGCGCACCTGTCGCGCCAGGCTGCCGAGGCCGTCGCCGAACGGACGCATGCGGCACGCCAATGCGGTGTCGTAGAGGCGCTGCGCGAGATGGCCCATGCGCCAGCCGTACTGGTCGAGCTCGCCGATGCGGCGGCCCAGGCCCTGCTCGCATTCGCCGACGATGCGCAGCGCGTCCTCGAGCGCGGCGTCGAGGCGCGCGTCGGTCTGCTGCGTCGACAGCAACGCGCGGACGGTGTCGAGCGCCTTGCCCGCCGCACCCTGCTGCCGCTTCAGGCGCAGCATCGAGGCGTTGAAGGGCGCGAGCCAGTGCGATTCGACCAGCGTCTCGCTCGACAGTCCAAGCAACTTGTTCAACGTGTCGGCGGTGACGCGCAGAACGCGTTCGCCATCGGTGACGGTCGCGGTCGCTGTCGAGGCCTCGCCACGCGCCGGTCGCGTGACCTCCGCGGTGGCCGGGGAAGGCGCCAGCACTGGCTCCGCGCTTGCAGCGGGTTCAGGCGCGCGCTCCGGTTCCGATTTTGGTTCCGGCTCCGGCTCCAGCTCGAACGGTAGAAACGTCAGCGCAGCCGATGCCGATGGCGGCGCGGCCATCGCGGCGTTCGCCCGCTGTGCGATGCGCGCCAGGAACTGCGCGATCTCGGGGGCGAGATCAGTCTGCGTCGACGCGACGCGCGACAACAGGTCCGCGCCCATCAGCAGCGCGTCGATGTCGGCCGGCGCCAGCAGCAGCCGCCCTTCCTGCGCACTGACCAGGCAGTCTTCCATCGCGTGCGCGATCTGCACGCCGGGCTCCAGGTCGACGATGCGCGCGGCGCCCTTGAGCGAGTGCGCGGCGCGCATGCAGGCCTCAAGATGCTGCGCTGCACGTGGGTCACGTTCCAGCGCGAGCAGGCCGGCGTTGAGCACCTGGACCTGGTTGTCGGCTTCGAGCTGGAACAGCTCCAGCATCGACGCGTCTCGGAGTTGATCCGGGTTCATGCAAGGCTCCGGTCGATCGCGCGTGCCAGGGCGGATTCGTCCAGCAGGCCGACGGTGCGCGAGCCGCACTGCACGACACCGCGCGAGAACTTCACGGCTGAGCCGGACAGCGTGGCTGGCAACGATTCGACCGCGTTGTCGGCGATGCCGTAGATGCCGTCGACCTCGTCGACCGGCAACACGACGCCCCGCCCGCCC
>JAZKDL010000281.1:0-3729 GCA_040387575.1 Pseudomonadota bacterium | reverse complement strand
TCACGAGCATTCGCGGCAGCCCGGCGCGTTCGCGGCCGTCGGCGGACGGCGGATCGGGCTGGGCCTCGAGGCCCAGCATGCGGGACAGCGACACGCACACCGTCAGGCTGCCGCGCACATTCGCGACGCCCAGCAGGGCCGGGTCCCGGCGATGCGGCAAGGCGTGCACCGGTCGCACCGGTGCGACCTCGTCGAGCGCGCGCGTCGGCAGGCTCAGCCATTCGCGGCCGACCCGGAACACCAGCAGGCTCAGGCGCTGCGTGGTCGTGCGTGCGGCGTTCAGCGCATTCAGCACGCTCGGCGCGGTGGCTTCCAAACGCGGCGGCAGGCGGTCCAGCAGGTCTTTCGCAGCGCTCGCATACACCGGGCAATTGCGGCAATGCACGTGTGGCGGCAGCCTGTCGCAGCTCTTGTCGCCCTGGATGCCGATCCGGTTCCAGCAGTCGTCCACCGGCGTCATCGTGGCGGCCGTATCGAAGGTACCGAAGGTATCCAAGGTGTCATCCATGTTGGCGTTCTTTGCGGCGTGCGCGCGCCTTCAGTCGCTGTGCGCCTTCGATGTCGCCCTGCGATTCCAGCAATGCCGCCAGGTGCAGCAGCGCGGGCGCGTGGGCCGGGTCCAAATACAGCGCCTTGCGGTAGCCGGCCTGCGCCTGCTGCACCCTGCCGGCCGCGTCGTGCAGCAGACCCTGGAAGTAGTAGGCCTCGGCCGACGGGCCACTGGTCGCCAGCCAGCGCTCGCAGGCGGCCAGGGCCTCGTCCACGCGGCCGAGGTCGGCCAGCCGGCGCGACTCGGCCGCAGCGTCCGCGGTGGCTTCGTTTGCCTGCGCGGCAGCGGGCATGGCAGTGGGCATGCGTGCCGGCACCGGTATCGGCGCGGCCACCGCGACCGGCGCCCGGGCGGTGCGCGGCGCCCAGCTGTGCGCGGCATGCGGCGTTGCCTGCATCGGTGCGGGCGGCGTCGGCTTCGCGCGCGCAAGGCTGAAAGCGAAGGCATTCGGGCGACCGATCGACGGCATGCCCTGCCGGGTCAGCAGGCTGGCTTCGGCAGGGCCGACGAACATCAGGCCGTCGGGCCGTGCCAGCCGCGCCAGCACCTTGACGGCCCGCTCCTGGGTGGGTGCGTCGAAATAGATCAGCAGATTGCGGCAGAAGACCACGTCATACGGCTCGGCGCCCGCGAGCAGCAACGTATCGAACAGGTTGCCCTGCTTGAAGCGCACGCGGCCGACCACACGCTGCGACAGCGCTTGTCCGCGTTCGGTCGGCGTGAAATGGCGCTCGCGCAGCAGGCTCTGCGCCTCGCCGCGAAACGAGTTGCCGCCATAGACCGCGTGCCTGGCGAAGTCGATCACGCGCTCGCTGATGTCGACGGCATCGACCACGATGCGTTCGGCGGCGATGCCGGCATCCAGCAGCGCCATCACGATCGAATACGGCTCCTCGCCGGTGGAGCACGGCAGGCTCAGGATGCGGATGGTTTCCCGGTCCTTGAACGGGTCGCGCACCACGTCGACCAGCGCCGCGAGCGACTCCGGATAACGGTAGAACCAGGTTTCCGGCACCACCACCGCCTCGATCAGCGCCTGCACCTCGGCGGGATGCGTCTGCAGGTGTCGCCAGTAGTCGTTGTCGTTGACCGCACCGCTCGCCGCGCAGCGCAGGCGCACGGCGCGCTCGATCGCGGCCTCGCCGATGGAGCCGGCGTCCAGCCCGATGCGGGTCTTCAGCAGGTGGCCGAAACGGTTGGCGGTGGCGCTCATGGCGAGAGACCGCCGTCGGACGCCCGTACCTCGGCCTCGGCCGGAAATAGCAAGGCCTGGACGGTGTCGGGCAGCAGGTCCTCGACGCTCACCCACTGCACCATGCCTTCCGCTTCGTTCAGCACCGGTCCGAGGTAGCGCGCGCCGGGGTTGTCGAGCCCGCTGGGCACGAAGGCGGCCGGGTCGCGGTGGATGGTTTCGGTGGCGCGTTCCAGCACCAGGCCGAGCGTGCGCGGCGCATTCAAGTGATCACCGCGGTAGTCGACCAGCACGATGCGCGTGCTGGTCACCGACCTCGCCGGCCGGCCGATGGCCAGTGCGCTCAGGTCGATCACCGGCACGGGTTGCGCAAGCCCCGACAGCATGCCGGCGACCCAGCCGGGCGTGCCCGGCATTTGCTTGAGCGACTGCAAGGGCAGCACCTGCTGAACGCAGGCCGCATCGAGCACGTAGCGGTCGGTCGCGATCCGAAACAGCAGGAACAGCTTGCGGCGCGCCGGCGCCGCCGCACCCGCGGTCCGCGATGGAACGTAGGCAGCCAGGCTCACACCTTGAAGCGCGACACGCCGGTCCGCAGGTCGTTCGCCACCAGGTTCAGCTCGTCGATCGCCGAGCTCGACTGGCGCAGCGACTCGACCGTCTGCTGCGTCGCCTCGCTGAGCTGGGCCAGCGCCTGGTTGATCTGTTCGGCGCCAGTGGCCTGTGCGCCCATGCCCTCGTTCACCATCTGCACGCGTGGTGCGAGCGTCTGCACCTGCTGGATGATCTGGGTGAGCTGGTCGCCGACCTGCTGCATGTCGGCCATGCCGCGACGCACTTCTTCCGAGAACTTGTCCATGCCCATCACGCCGGCGGACACCGACGACTGGATCTCTCGCACCATCTGCTCGATGTCGTAGGTGGCGACGGCGGTCTGGTCGGCCAGCCGGCGGATCTCGGTCGCCACCACCACGAAGCCGCGGCCGTATTCGCCGGCCTTCTCGGCCTCGATCGCCGCGTTGAGCGACAGCAGGTTGGTCTGGTTGGCGACGTTGGTGATGGTCGTCACCACCTGGTTGATGTTGCCGGCCTTCTCGTTGAGGATCGCCAGCTTGGCGTTGACCGAGCCTGCCGCGTCCACCACGTTGCGCATCGTGTCTTCCATGCGCGCCAGGCCGCCCTGCCCGCTGCCGGCCAGCGACGCGGTGCGTTCGGCCGCGCCGGACACCTCGGTCATCGTGCGGACCAGGTCGCGCGACGTGGCGGAGATCTCGCGCGAGGTCGCACCGATCTCGGTCGTCGTGGCCGCGATCTCGGTCACGGTGGCTTGCTGCTGCCGCGACGTGGCGGCAATCTCGGTGACGGAGGTCGCCACCTGGATCGCCGAGCGCTGGGTCTTGCTCACCAGCGTCGACAGTTCGTCGGCCATGGTGTTGAAGCCGACCTCCACCGCGTTGAATTCGTCCTTGCGGTCAAGGTCGAGGCGGCGCGTCAGGTCGCCGCCGCCCAACTGCGTCAGCGTGCCGACGATCGTCTGCATCGGCTGGGTGATCGCCTTCATCAGCAGGTAGCCGCAGGCGATGGCCGCTGCCAGTGCCAGCGCCAGCGAAATCAGGATGCCGGTCTCGGCGGCCGCCACTGCATTGGCGATGTCTTCAGTCGCTTCGTCCGCCTGCTTCTTGTTGCTCGTCACGATCGACGCCAGGATCTCAGCGCCCGCGTTGAACATCGGGCTCAGCTGCTCCTGCAGGATCGTGCGGCCGCGCAAGGTGAGCGTCGCGGGATCGTCGGCCAGCATGGCGTCGCGCACTCGGCGGTAGTTCGCGATGACCTTGCGGAAGTCTTCATACAGCGTCGCTTCTTCGGTCCGCCGGACCGATTTTTCATAGCCGGCCAGCAGGTCGTCGAACTGCCGGTCCGCCTTGGCCAGCGACTCCATCAACGCGCGCCGGTTCTCCGGCGTGGTCTGTTCGACCACCTCGCGCAG
>JAZKDL010000280.1:0-9702 GCA_040387575.1 Pseudomonadota bacterium | reverse complement strand
AGTACAAGGGCCGCAACATCGCGCAGATCCTGGACATGACGGTCGAGGTGGCGCATGAGTTCCTGAAGGCGGTGCCGACCATCGAGCGCAAGCTGCACACGCTGCTCGACGTCGGCCTGAGCTACATCAAGCTGGGCCAGGCCGCGACCACGCTGTCGGGCGGCGAGGCGCAGCGCGTGAAGCTCGCGCTGGAGCTCAGCAAGCGCGACACCGGCCGCACGCTCTACATCCTGGACGAGCCGACCACCGGCCTGCACTTCGCCGACATCGAACTGCTGCTGAAGGTGCTGCACCAGCTGCGCGACGCCGGCAACACGATCGTCGTGATCGAGCACAACCTGGACGTCATCAAGACCGCCGACTGGCTGATCGACATGGGGCCGGAAGGCGGCGCGGGCGGCGGGACGGTCGTGGGCGAAGGCACGCCGGAGGACATCGCGGCGAACGAGGCGAGCCACACCGGGCGGTACTTGAAGCGGCTGCTGTAGAACCAGATTGAAGCGCACCGCCCAAGTGCGCTCCACCCGCCGCGCACCAGAACGAATGCGCGGCCGCTGCCACTGGCTCCAGCGGCGGCGAAGCGCTGGCACTTAACGGGCGCGCACCTTGCCTGCACAGTCGACTTCAGCGCGGCCCCGTCCCCGGGATGCCGCATTTGCGATGTCGACCTCCAGGAGTGACCCATGAAGCTGATCCAGCGCCTTTCGATCGTCGTTGCAGCCTGCGTGCTGAGCGGCGGCGTGTTTGCCCAGGCCAAGGAAGTGACCTTTGCGCACCAGGACATGCTGGTGCCGCTGCGGACCGTGATGGAGTCCGGCGAGCTCGAGAAAGCCACCGGCTACAAGATCAACTGGCGCATGTTCGGCGGCGGCGGCGACGTCATCCGCGCGATGGCCTCGGGCGACGTGCAGATCGGCGAGGCCGGCTCGAGCCCGATCGCCGCCGCGGCGAGCCAGGGCCAGGACATCAAGCTGTTCTGGGTGCTCGACGACATCGCCGATGCCGAGGCGCTGGTGGCACGCGACGGCGCCGGCATCACCGGCATGAAGGACCTGAAGGGCAAGAAGGTCGCCACGCCCTTCGTGTCGACATCGCACTACCAGTTGATGGTCGACCTCAAGGCGCAGGGCGTCGATCCCAAGAGCGTCAACGTGATGAACATGCGCCCGCCGGAAATCGCCGCCGCCTGGGAGCGCGGCGACATCGACGCCGCCTTCATCTGGGACCCGGTGCTGTCGAAGATCAAGACCAACGGCAAGGTCATCACGACCTCGGGCGCGATCGGCAAGAAGGGCTACCCGACCTTCGACGGCCTGGTCGTCAACGCCGAATGGGCCGCCAAGAACGAGGCTTTCATGGTCGCGCTGGTGAAGGCGCTGGCCAAGGCCGATGCCGACTACCGCGACAACGCAGCCAAGTGGACGGCCGACTCGGCCCAGGTCAAGGCCGTCGCCAAGTGGACCAAGGCCGACGCCAAGGCGGTGCCGCCGGCGATGGCGCTGTACCGCTTCCCGACGCTGGCCGAGCAGGCATCGCCGACCTGGCTGGGCGGCGGCGCGGCCAAGGCGCTGACCGACACCGCGACCTTCCTGAAGGAACAGGGCCGCGTGCAGGAACTCAAGCCCAACTACGGCGCCTTCGTGACGACCGCGTACGTGCAGAAGGCGATGGGCAAGTAAGGCGGCCAGCGACGCAGGAGGCCCACATGCCCACGCTCGACATCCGCGACCTCGAGGTCCACTACGCCGTCAAGGGCGGCTCGCTGCAGGCGCTGGCGCCTGTCAACCTGACGATGCACGACGGCGACTTCGTCGTTGCGCTCGGCGCCTCGGGCTGCGGCAAGAGCACGCTGCTCAACTGCATCGCGGGCTTCCTGCCGCCGTCGAGCGGCCAGATATTGCTGGGCGGCCGACCCGTGACCGGCCCCGGCGCCGACCGCGGCGTCGTATTCCAGAAGCACGCGCTGATGCCCTGGCTCAACGTACGCGACAACGTGGCGCTCGGCCTGCGGCTCGCCGGCATGGGCAAGGCCGAACGCGACGCCGTCGCCGCGCAGAAGCTCGCGCTGGTCGGGCTCGAGAAGTACGCCGACCGCGCGGTGTACGAGCTGTCGGGTGGCATGCAGCAGCGCGTGGGCATCGCACGCGCGCTCGCCAGCGACCCGGCCGTGCTGCTGATGGACGAGCCGATGGGCGCACTCGACGCCTTCACCCGCGAGACGGTGCAGGAGATCCTGCTGCACGCCTGGGCACAGGCGAACAAGATGGTGTTCTTCATTACCCACTCGGTCGAGGAGGCGCTGTTCCTCGGCACCCGGTTGATCGTGATGAGTCCGAGCCCGGGACGCATCTCGCATGTCTACGACGACGTGCCCTTCTCGCGGCAGTTCCTGGCGCACGGCGACGCGCGCAAGGTCAAGTCGGAGCCGGAATTCATCCGCATGCGCGAGGAAGTGCTCGCCATCATTCATCAGCGGGAGGTGACGCATGCCTGATCTCGCCATCGACGCCAAAGCGGCCGCTGCCCCGACACCACCAGCGGCAGCGGCAACACCCACGTCGACTGCGGCCCCGAAGACCACGCGCTTCAAGGTGCCCGGCGAAGGCAACAGCGCGGGCATCAGCGTGCTGACCGTGATCGTGCTGATCGCGGTGTGGTTCGGGGTGACCAACCTCGGCCTGGTGAAGCCGTTGTTCCTGCCCACCCCGCAGGCGGTGTTCCAGCAGTTCTACGAGTACCTGACCGGCCAGGCCAACGACAAGCCGCTGTGGCAGCACTTCCTGGCGAGCATGCTGCGCGTGTTCTCGGCCTTCCTGCTGGCCTGCGCGACCGCGATCCCGATCGGCATCGCGATGGGCATGTCGCGCGTGGTGCGCGGCATCTTCGACCCGCCGCTGGAGTTCTACCGGCCGCTGCCGCCGCTGGCCTACCTGCCGCTGATCATCATCTGGTTCGGCATCGACGAAGTGCCCAAGGTGCTGCTGATCTTCCTGAGCTGCTTCGCACCGCTCGCACTCGCCGCGCGCTCGGGCATGCGCAGTGCGTCATCGGAACAGATCAACGCCGCCTATTCGATGGGCGCGAGCTACCTGCAGGTCATCCGCCACGTGATCCTGCCGGCGGCCATGCCCGACATCCTGATCGGCATGCGCATCGCGATCGGCTTCGGCTGGACCACGCTGGTCGCGGCCGAGATGGTGGCCGCCAACGTCGGGCTGGGGCAGATGGTGCTGAACGCGTCGAACTTCCTGCGGACCGACATCGTGATCATGGGGATCGTGGTGATCGGCGTGGTGGCGTACCTGTTCGATCTGCTGATGCGGTGGATCGAACGCAAGGTGGTGCCCTGGAAGGGGCGGATGTGAAGGCCGCGATGTGTTCGTTGCCGATGGCGCTCCGGAACGCCTGAAGCTATTGACCGACCGCCGCCATGATGGCGGGTAGCTGCCGCAGCAAATCTGGCAACGCGTGTCGTACGGTGCGCCAGACCACATCGACGTCGATGGTGAAGTAGCCATGTGCCACCTGATTGCGCATGTCGCGGATGGCGCGCCAAGGCACCTGCGGATGCCGCGCGAGGAATTCGGCATGACCGGCCATCAGCTTGGTGGCGGCCTCACCGAGGATCACGAGATTGAAAAATACGGCCTGCTGCGTGCGGCTGTCTGCCAAAAAGGCCGCCTTGTCGAGCCCGGCTGTGTAGTCCAAGGTCGTCTGTGCAGCCTCCTGCATATGGCGCAGGAATCGGACAACCGCGGTTCGGAGGTCATACCGGCCGCGCCTCCGCAACCACTGCGGCGCGAAATTTCGCCGGCAACCCACCGGGCGTGCGTATGTCGACAGGCACGCCCAGCAAGTCTTCCAATTCCCCCTGCAAGCCGCCAAGGTCGAACAAGGTGGTCTCGGGCAGCGGATCCACCAGCAGATCGAGGTCGCTGCCGTCGGCGTCATCTCCGTGCAGCACCGAACCGAAGACGCGCGGATTTTCTACCCGGAATCGACTGGCGATCAGGCGGATGTGATGACGTTTCTGCTCGAACGGGATGGATGGCTTCATGGCAATTTGGAATGTACAAGGGATCGGGACGCCCACCCAAAGACGCGCAGATCCGTCACCCGCAGTTGCCATGCCGCACGCATGGCAGACCCTCCACCGAAAGGCCCCGACGAAGGCCGGAAATCGACGAAGGCGGCGCGAGCGACGGGCATCATCCGGCCATCCAAACCGCCGAGAAATGCCGTGCAGAGTCTCCAAGCCCTGTTTTCCGATCCGACCGCGTGGGCCGCGCTGGTCGCCCTGGTGATCATGGAAGTCGTGCTCGGCATCGACAACCTGATCTTCATCTCGATCCTGTCGAACAAGCTGCCCGAGCATCAGCGCAAGCGGGCGCGCCGCATCGGCATCGGCCTCGCGCTGATCATGCGGCTCGCGCTGCTGTCGATGATCGCCTGGCTGGTCGGGCTGACGGCACCGGTGTTCGATCTCGGCCTGAAGGGCGCGCTCGATGCCAACGGAACGCCGAGCTTCGAGACGCAGTTCTCGTGGCGAGACCTGATCCTGATCGCCGGCGGTCTTTTCCTGATCTGGAAAGCCACGAAGGAAATCCACCACCATGTCGATCCGGCGCCCGCAACCGGCGCGGCCAGCGGCGCCGCCATGGCGACGATCGCGTTCTCGTCGGTGCTAGTCCAGATCGTCCTGCTGGACATGGTGTTCTCCGTCGACTCCATCCTGACGGCCGTCGGCATGACCGACAACCTGGCCGTGATGGTGATCGCCGTGATCACCGCAGTCACCGTCATGCTGATCGCCGCCGAGCCGCTCGCGAACTTCATCAACCGCAACCCGACCGTGGTGATGCTGGCGCTGGGCTTCCTGCTGATGATCGGTGCCGTGCTGATCGCGGACGGCTTCGGCGTGCATGTGCCGAAGGGCTACATCTACGCCGCGATGGCTTTTTCCACGCTGGTCGAAGTGCTCAACATGCTGTCGCGACGCGCCAGGAGCGGGTCGTCCTGAGCTGCCCTCAACTCCGCTGCTGCAGCGTCACCGAAGGCGCCTGCCCGAACCGCTCGCGGTAGCTCTGCGCAAAACGCCCGAGGTGCGTGAACCCGCAGTCCATCGCGACCGTGGCGACGGTCGTCTGCGCATCCGGATCGCTCAACCGCCGGTGCGCGACGTCGAGCCGCATGTCGCGCAGGTACTGCATCGGGCTGCAGTCGCGGAAACGGCGGAAGGCGTCGAGCAGCGTGCGCGCTGGCACTTCCGCCGCGCGTGCGATGTCGGCCAGGCGCAGCGGGTCTTCCGCGTGCGCCTGCATGAAGGTCTCGGCGCGGCGCACGCAGGCCGGGGCCAGGCCCAGGCGCGTGCTGACGGGTTCGGGCACGGGCGACGCATCGCTCCAGCCCTGGCCGTCGAGCAGCAGGTGCACCAGCAGGCGCTCCATCTCGACCGCGATCAGCGGGCTGCGCAGCGCGGCCTGCATCAGCGTGGGTGAAGTGACGAGCACGCGCAACTGGTCGAGCCAGGCCTGCAGTTCGGGGCGGCGCAGGTCGAGCGTCTCGCTGAACTGGATCGCGCGGCCCGCATGCGCCTCGACCATGCGGCGGTCGAGCCGCACGACGAACTGTTCGCAGTCGGGCGACAGGTCCGCCAGGAAGCGGGTGCCGGGCGCGCAGATCATGCCGTTGGTCTGATCGGCCTGCACCGGTCGGCCGGCCGCCGTGGCCTGGGCCTGGCCGCGCAGGCAGAACATCAGCAGGTGGTAGTCCTCGATGTGGTCGACGTCGACCCGCATCGCCTCGCCGAAATCGATGGTGCCCAGGCCGATGCCGCCCATGCGCACGAAATCCATGTGCGAACGCCCGCCGCCGGTGCGCCCGAGCGGCTGCAGGTGGTGCGGCTGCATGACGCGCGAGATGCGCTCGCGCGTGTCGTCCAGGTCGCACGACTCGAACAGCCGGTTCGCGCGCAGCAGGCTGGGCTCGAACGCACGCGCACCGCCAGCGATGCTGGAAGGCGCGGAGGGGGTGGCTGGACGCATGTCTGGCTGAAGTTCGGATTGCGAAAAAGGCGCGCAAGAAACGCGCCAATCCGACGCGAAGGCCGGCAAAGGGCTTGTGCCATGTCAGGGAATACCCCGATTCCTGCGTGAAACGGACAGCCACGCCGCGGTCTGCGCGAAACGGATAGCTGCGGCAGCGCCTGCTGCGAAGAATCGCGGCCAGGGACATCGCGCAGACCGCGCACCGGTGTCGATGCCCCGCTGAACAAGGAACCCACATGAACCAAACCATCGACATCAGCGCCCTGAAGGCGTCCGCCCAACCGGCCTCCGATGACAGGCTGGTGCACTTCCCGAACCCGGACGGCTCGCGCATTCCGTACAAGGTCTTCAGCTCGCAAGAGGTGTACGAGCGCGAGCAGGAGCGCATCTACCGCGGCCCGACCTGGAACTTCGTCGCGCTCGAAGCCGAGATCCCGAATCCGGGCGACTACAAGAGCACCTTCGTCGGCGACACGCCGGTGGTGGTCACGCGCACGGAAGACGGCGGCCTGGCCGCCTGGGTCAACCGCTGCTCGCACCGCGGCGCCACGCTGTGCCGCAACGCACGCGGCAATGCCAAGTCGCACACCTGCGTGTATCACCAGTGGAGCTTCGACACCAAGGGCAACCTGCAGGGCGTGCCCTTCCGCCGTGGCCAAAATGGTGCGCCGGGCATGCCGGCGGACTTCAACCCGAAGAACCACGGCCTGCACACGCTGCGCGCCGAGAGCTACAAGGGTCTGGTCTTCGCGACCTTCAGCGCCGAAACGCCGCCGCTGCCCGAGTACCTCGGCGAGCAGATGCTGCCGTGGATCGACCGGATCATGCACAAGCCGATCGTCTACCTCGGCTGCACGCGGCAGTACTCGCGCTCCAACTGGAAGCTGTACTACGAGAACGTGAAAGACCCGTACCACGCGAGCCTGCTGCACCTGTTCCACACGACCTTCAACATCTTTCGCGTGGGCATGAAGGCGCGTTCGATTCCGGATGCGCGCAACGGGCTGCACAGCATCATCACCGCCACCAAGGTGGACGACAGCGACACCGCCAGCGCCTACAAGCAGCAGCAGATCCGCTCGATGGACGACGGCTTTCACCTGGAAGACGACACGGTGCTGGGCTTCATCTCGGAGTTCGAGGAAGACTGCACCAACCACATCCAGACGCTGTTCCCGCAGCTGGTGCTGCAGCAGATCCACAACACGCTGGTGGCGCGCCAGATCCTGCCGAAGGGCCCGGACAACTTCGAGCTGATCTTCCACTTCTTCGGCTACGAGGACGACACGCCCGAACTGCGCGCACTGCGCATCAAGCAGGCCAACCTGGTCGGCCCGGCCGGCTACATCTCGATGGAAGACACCGAGGCCACCGAGCTGGTGCAGCGCGGCACCGCGCGCGATGGCGACGCCACCTCGGTGATCGAACTCGGCCGCTCCGACCCGATGCGCCAGGACACCATGATCACGGAGAACCTGATCCGCCGCTTCTGGACCGGCTACCAGCAACTGATGGGATATTGAGATGACGACCACCACGCTTGACAACCCCGTGGCCGCCGCAGCGTCCGCCGCCGGCACGCTGGCCGACATGCTGCGCTGGTTCGAGATCCACCAGCTGCACGAACGCTACTGCGCGGCGCTCGACAACGACCGGCTCGAAGAATGGGCCACGCTGTTCACCGAAGACTGCCTGTACGAAATCGTGCCCAAGGAGAACGCCGACCTCGGCCTGCCGATCGGCCTCATCTACTGCAACAACCAGCGCATGCTGCGCGACCGCGTGCTGTCGCTGCGCCACGCGAGCATCTACGAAGAGCACGCCTGCCGCCACATGACCAGCGGCCTGACGATCACGCCGGTCGACGCCGACACCGTGACCGCCGAGTCGAGCTACGTCGTGATCCAGACGCGCACCAACGGCGAGTCCTTCGTGTACCAGGCCGGCCGCTACCTCGACCGCATCGTGCGCACGCCGGCCGGCTGGCGCTATGCCCAGCGCCGCGTGATCTACGACACCTC
The DNA here is from genome assembly GCA_040387575.1 of Pseudomonadota bacterium. Taxonomy (GTDB): domain Bacteria; phylum Pseudomonadota; class Gammaproteobacteria; order Burkholderiales; family Burkholderiaceae_C; genus Variovorax. The sequence goes on along the minus strand of JAZKDL010000280.1, from coordinate 1,634 downwards.
GCGCGTCATCACCCTTCTTGCGACCCCGATCTGACCGATGCAGACCATGACCGATACAGCCACCGACACCAACGCCGCCTGGCACGACGTGGGCGAACCCGACGACTTTCCGGACGGCGCCGTCTGGCCCGTGATCGCAGGTGGCATGGCGATTGCTGTGTTCCGTCAGGGGGACTCGCTCCACGCGCTGCACGACCTGTGCACCCACGGCAATGCGCGGCTTTCCGACGGCTACATCGAAAACGGCTGCATCGAATGTCCGCTGCATCAGGGGCTTTTCGACATCTGCACCGGTGAGACGCGGGGCGGCCCGGTCACCGAGCCGGTTCGCAGCTTTCCGGTCCAGGTGCGCGCAGGCCGCGTCGAAGTGGCCGTTCAGCGCAAGGCGTGAGTCCCGTTTCGTTTCGTTCCCCTTTGGAGAATCCATGACTGCTTTCCGAATTTCCCTCGTTGCCCGCGCCGCCGGCGTCTTCGCCGCGATGACCGTGGCAGCCGCAGGGTCCGCCCTGGCCGCCGACCCGGTGAAGGTCGGCCTGGCGCTCGACATCTCGGGGCCGTTCGCCTCCGGCGGCGCCGAAACGCGCGACGCCATCAACCTGGCGATCAAGCTGCTGGACGGCAAGCTCGGCGGCTACCCCGCGGAATTCATCCAGGCCGACACGGCCGGCAGCCCCGACCAGGCCAAGCAGGTGGTCGACCGCTTCATCCAGCAGAACAAGATCGACTTCTTCACCGGCCCGACGCCGTCGAACGTCGCGCTGGCCGTCGGCCCCGGCCTGTTCGCGGCCAAGGTGCCCTTCATCACCAGCAACCCCGGCCCGAGCCAGTGGGCTGGCGCGCAGTGCAACCCGTACTTCTTCGGCCAGTCCTACCAGAACGACACCTGGGACGAAGCTGCCGGCGCCTACGCGAGCGACAAGGGCTTCAAGAACGCCTTCATCATCGCCCCCAACTACCCCGCCGGCCGCGACCACCTGACCGGCTTCAAGCGCCGCTTCAAGGGCGTGATCGGTGCCGAGGTCTACGGCAAGGTCGGCCAGCTCGACTACGCGGCCGAACTCGCGCAGATCCGCGCGCTCAAGCCCGACGCGGTGTACTTCTTCCTGCCGGGCGGCATGGGCATCAACTTCATCAAGCAGTTCGTGGGCGCGGGCCTGTCGAAGGACATCACGCTGGTGACCAGCCCGGCGTCTGCCGACGAGGACACCATCAGCGCCGTGGGCGAGCCGATGCTCGGCCTGTTCAGCACCTCGCAGTGGTCGCATGACCTGCCGAACGCCGCCAACCAGAAGTTCGTCGCCGAGTTCCGCAAGGCCTACAACCGCTACCCGACCTTCTACGCCGCACAGGCCTACGACGCGATCCTCGCGATGGACGCTGCCGTGCGCGACGTCAAGGGCAATGTGAAGGACAAGCCAGCCGTGCTGAAGGCGCTGAAGGCCGCCAAGTTCGAGTCGATCCGCGGCCCGTTCAAGTACGACAACAACAACTTCCCGATCCAGGACTACTACCTGCGCGTGATCGGCAAGAACGCCGAAGGCAAGATCACCAACAAGACCCTGTCGACGCCGCTGAAGGGCTACCGCGACGCGTACCACGACCAGTGCAAGATGTCTTGACTCTCCCCCAGGCTT
>JAZKDL010000279.1:5456-11072 GCA_040387575.1 Pseudomonadota bacterium | reverse complement strand
GAAGTGGCGCACGCCTGACAGGACCATCACCACGCCGTGCTCGTCGGCCGCGTCGATCACTTCCTGGTCGCGCATCGAGCCGCCCGGCTGGATCACCGAGGTCGCGCCGGCCTTCACCACCACGTCGAGGCCGTCGCGGAACGGGAAGAACGCGTCGCTCGCGACGGCCGTGCCCGACAGCGACAAGCCTGCGTGCTCGGCCTTGATGCTGGCGATGCGCGCCGAGTCGAGGCGGCTCATCTGGCCGGCGCCGACGCCCATCGTCATGCCGCCCGCGCAGAACACGATGGCATTGCTCTTGACGTACTTTGCGACCTTCCAGGCGAACAGCAGGTCCTGCAGTTGCGCGGGCGTCGGCTGCTTCTTGCTGACGACCCTGAGATCGCTCTCGGCCAGTTCGTGGTTGTCGGCGGTCTGCATCAACAGGCCCGAACCGATGCGCTTGATGTCCATCATGTTGCGGCCGTTGTCCCAATCGGTCGCGCCACCGGCCGGCAGCGCGATCTCGAGGATCCGCACGTTGAGCTTGGCCTTGGTGGCCTGGAACACCTCCAGCGCCTCGGGCGTGTAGCCGGGCGCCATCAGCACCTCGACGAACTGCTTGTTGATGGCTTGCGCAGCCGCGAGGTCGACCGTGCGGTTGAAGGCGATGATGCCGCCGAAGGCCGAGGTCGGATCGGTCTTGAAGGCCTTGCCGTAAGCCTCGAGCGCGTCGGCGCCAACGGCCACGCCGCACGGGTTGGCGTGCTTCACGATGACGCAAGCCGGCACATCGAAGCTCTTGACGCATTCCCACGCCGCATCCGCGTCGGCGATGTTGTTGTAGCTGAGTTCCTTGCCCTGCAGCTGCTTCGCAGTGACCAGCGAACCCGGCGCCGGGTACAGGTCGCGGTAGAACGCGGCCTGCTGGTGCGGGTTCTCGCCGTAGCGCAGGTCCTGCAGCTTCACGAAGCGGCCGTTGCTCTGCGCCGGGAACAGCGTGCGCGTCGGCGCCGGCTGGCCGATGCTGGCGTCGAAGTCGATCGCCGACAGGTAGTCGCTGATGGCGCCGTCGTAGTCGGCGATGCGGTTGAAGGCGGCCACCGAGAAGCCGAACTTGGTCTTGTCGCTGAGCTTGCCGTGTGCCTGCAATTCGGCCAGCGCAGCCGGGTACTGCGACGCGTCGGTCAACACGCCGACGTCTTTCCAGTTCTTGGCGGCGCTGCGCACCATCGCGGGGCCGCCGATGTCGATGTTCTCGATCGCGTCTTCCAGCGTGCAGCCGGCCTTCGCGACGGTGGCCTCGAACGGGTAGAGATTCACCACCAGCAGGTCGATGGTGTCGATGCCGTGTTGCTGGATCGCGGCCATGTGGGCCGGCAGGTCGCGGCGCGCCAGCAGGCCGCCGTGGATCTTCGGATGCAGCGTCTTCACGCGGCCGTCGAGCATCTCGGGGAAGCCGGTGTGATCGGCCACCTCGGTGACCGGCAGGCCGGCATCGGCCAGCAGCTTGGCGGTGCCGCCGGTCGACAGCAACTTGATGCCCAGCGCGTTCAGCGCCTGGGCGAATTCGAGGATGCCGGTCTTGTCGGAGACGGAAATCAGTGCAGTCAGTGCCATGGGGTTTCTTGGTTAATAACGGGTGGTCAATGCCGGCATTCAGTCGTGGAACACCGCGGAACCGGCTTCGCCGGGCCGCTGGTGTTGCCCCCAGCAGGGGGGTTGGCGGCTACGCGAAGCGAGCAAGCCTGGGGGGTTGCCACTTCACTTGATCAGCTTGTGGTCGACCAGCTTCTTGCGCAGCGTGTTGCGGTTCAGCCCCAGCCACTGCGCGGCTTTCGACTGGTTGCCCTCGGCTCGCGCCATCACGACGTCGAGCAGCGGTTTCTCGACGACACGCACGAGCATCTCGTACATGCCGTCAGGCTCGGTGCCGTGCAGGTCTCGGAAATAGCTGTCCAGACTGGACCTGACGCAGTCTTCGATGCTCTTCTTGCTCATGGCTTTCTCTTCTTCTCATTGAGCGGCGGGTGCCGCCTCCTCATCTTCTTCCCCCTGCATTCCCGACCGCTCTGCGGCGGCCTGGTCTTCCGGCAGGCGGTCCATGTCGACCGCGAGCCTTTCAAAGAAATCCGATACGGCGCGCAGCTGCAGCGCGCAGTCTTCGATGACGTTCATTTCGCTGCGGAACGCCTCGCCGCCGGGCAGCGTGCGCACGTACCAGCCGATGTGCTTTCGCGCGGTGCGCACGCCGCTGTACTCGCCGTAGAGCCCGTAGTGCTCCTGCAGATGGTCCAGCAGCAAGCGCCGGACCTCGGCCACCAGGGGCGGCGCGAGGTGCATGCCAGTGTCGAGGAAGTGGGCGATCTCGCGGAAGATCCAGGGCCGGCCCTGGGCCGCGCGGCCGATCATCACGGCATCGGCCCCAGTCGCGGCCAGCACGTCGCGCGCCTTTTCGGGTGAGGTGATGTCGCCATTCGCAACCACCGGCACGCGCACGGCGGCCTTGACGGCGGAAATGGTGTCGTACTCGGCGAATCCTTTGTAGCCCTGCTCGCGCGTACGGCCGTGCACGGTGAGCATCTGCACGCCGGCGGACTCGAAGTCGCGCGCCAGCTTGACGGCGTTGCGGTGATCGGCGCTCCAGCCGGTGCGCATCTTCAGCGTGACCGGCACGCCGTGCGGCGCGGCGGCAGCAACCACCGCCTGCACGATCTCGAGTGCCAGCGGCTCGTCGCGCATGAGCGCAGAACCTGCCCACTTGTTGCAGACCTTCTTGGCCGGGCAACCCATGTTGATGTCGATGATCTGCGCGCCACGGTCGATGTTGTACTGCGCAGCTTCGGCCATCATGGCCGCGTCGGTGCCGGCGATCTGCACCGAGATCGGGCCGGGCTCACCCGCATGGTCGGCGCGGCGCGAGGTCTTCAGCGTGCCCCAGAGCTCCTTGCGCGACGTCACCATCTCGCTGACCGCGTAACCAGCGCCGAGCGCACGGCAGAGCATGCGGAACGGCCGATCCGTCACGCCGGCCATGGGCGCGACGAACAGGCGGTTTTCCAGCGCGATAGGGCCGATCTGCATGGTCGAAAAGGGAGGGAGGGGGCGAGCGCGGGGCTGCTGAAAAATGAGGCACGATTGTAGCGAGGCGGCATTTCGCGGGTTGAAACGATTTGCACCCAACCGAACGAAGATCGCACGCAGCGCCTCGGCCGGCCCGCCGACACGCGTTCAAGGCGCGCACTTCCATGCGCATGCCTGGGCGCCATTCCTATACTTCAGGCACATGCAAGCCTGGCTCGACTCCCTGATGGCGCTTCTCGCGCTCCCGCAATATGGGCTGTCGACGCTTTTCATCGCTGCATTCATCTCGGCCACGCTCCTGCCGGTCGGCTCCGAACCTTTTCTTTTCGGACTGCTCAAGCTCAATCCGGAAATGTTCTGGCCGGCCATCGCCGTGGCGACGATCGGCAACACGCTGGGCGGCGCAGTCGATTGGTGGATGGGCTACGGCGCCCACAAGGTGGCGGACAAATATGCGCACTCGAAGCATCACACGCGGGTGCTCGGGTGGCTGGAACGGCTGGGGCCGAAGGCCTGCCTGTTGAGCTGGCTGCCGCTGGTGGGCGACCCGCTGTGCGCAGTCGCCGGCTGGCTCAAGTTACCGTTCTGGCCTTGCCTGGTCTATATGGCGATCGGCAAGTTTGCGCGCTACATCACGATGACGGTCGCGCTGCTCTACATCTGGCCGAGCTGATTCAGCTCAGCAGGCCGTACGGGCCGCCGCGTTCGAGCGCACGCTTGTATGCGGGACGGTCGTGGATGCGCTTCAACCACGCCATCAGCTTCGGCCGGCTGGCGTCGAGCCCGCCGCGGGCGGCAGCAGCTTCCACCGGGAAGCTCATCTGGATGTCGGCACCACTGAACGCGTCGCCCGCAAACCATTCGCTCTTCGCGAGTTCGCTTTCCATGTAGTCGAGGTGGGCAGTGATGTTCGGCATCACGAAGCTGGACTTGGCCTTGCCGGCGATCGCTTTGGCGATGGGCTTGGCAAAGAACGGCATCTTGGTGCTTTCGATCTTGTCGAACACCAGCTTCAGCAGGAGCGGCGACATCGCCGAGCCTTCGGCGAAATGCATCCAGTAGCGATAGCGCAGCGCATCCGCGCTTCCGGCGGCCGGCGCGAGGCGGCCTTGGCCGTAGCGCTCGATCACGGTCTCGATGATCGCGCCCGACTCGGCCAGCGTCAGCCCGTCGTCGGTCGTCACCACTGGTGACTTGCCCAGCGGATGCACGCGGCGCAGTTCGGGCGGCGCCAGCATCGTCTTCGCGTCGCGCTCGTAGCGGACGACTTCATAGGGCAAGCCGAGCTCTTCGAGCAGCCAGAGCACGCGCTGCGAGCGGGAGTTGTTGAGATGGTGGACGGTGAGCATGAATAGGAATCCGGAGTGTCGAGGCAGTCTAAACAATCGCCCGCCAGCGCGCCGGTTGCAACGCCGCTACCATCTGCCGCTGCCGCGACGCTCCGTTCGCGCACCGCCACGTGCCCATGGACCGTTCGCCGAATCCCAGCCTCGCGTCGACCGACGCGCTCACTTCCCGCAACCGCCGCGCCGTGGCCGCGCTCATGGTCGCCGTGCTGCTGGCCACGCTCGACACGGCGATCGCCAACACCGCACTGCCCGCGATCGCGGCCGACCTGCTCGCCGCGCCGGCCGCCTCGGTCTGGGTCATCAACGCCTACCAGCTCGCGATGGTCGCGACCATCCTGCCGCTGGCGGCGCTGGGTGACATCGTCGGGCATCGGCGCATCTACATCGGCGGGCTCGCGGTGTTCACCGTCGCGTCGCTGGCGTGCGCGCTGGCCACCACGCTGCCGACGCTCGCCGCGGCGCGCGGGCTGCAGGGCCTGGGCGCTGCCGGGATCATGAGCGTGAACGCCGCGCTGCTGCGCTTCATCTATCCGGCGCACCGGCTCGGCCGTGGCGTCGGGTTCAATGCGCTCGTGGTCGGCATCGGGTTCGCGGTTGGGCCCAGTGTGGCCTCGCTGATCCTCAGCGTCGCGACATGGCCCTGGCTGTTCGGCATCAACGTGCCGCTCGGGCTCGCGGCGCTCGCGGTCGCCATTCCGTCGCTGCCGGCGTCGCCGCGCAGCACGCACAGCTTCGACAAGATCGCCGCCGTGTTCAACGTGATCACGTTTTCAGCGCTGATCCTCGCGCTGGGATCGGCCGCACAGCGCGAGCCGATGGGTTGGTGGCTGAGCGCACTCGCGGTGGCCTTGCTGTTCGGCTTCCTGCTGGTGCGGCGCGAGCACGGCCGGCCGTCGCCGATCCTGCCGGTGGACCTGTTTCGGCGACCGGCATTCGCGCTGTCGTCGATCACATCGATCTGTACCTTCGCGGCGCAGGGGCTGGCGTTCGTCTCGCTGCCTTTCTATTTCGAGGGCGTGCTGCACCGCAGCCAGGTCGACACCGGCTTCCTGATGTCGCCCTGGTCGCTGGTGGTGGCGCTGGCCGCGCCGCTCGCGGGCCGGCTGGCGGACCGCTATCCGCCCGGCTTGCTCGGCGGCATCGGCTTGGCGGTATTGAGCGTGGGCATGGCGTCACTGGCGCTGCTGCCGGCCGATCCGAGCGT
>JAZKDL010000279.1:0-5446 GCA_040387575.1 Pseudomonadota bacterium | reverse complement strand
CGGCTTCGGCTTCTTCCAGGCACCGAACCTGCGCGCGATCATGGCGGCCGCGCCACCCGAGCGTTCGGGCGGCGCAAGCGGCACCATCGCGACTTCGCGCCTGCTCGGGCAGGCCACCGGCGCCGCCCTGACGGCGTTGTGCTTCAGTCTCGCTGGCGTGCACGGCGCAACCGATGCGCTGTGGCTGGGCGCGGCATTCGCGGCCGTGGCGAGCGTGGCCAGCGGGCTGCGGCTGGTCGTCGCGAAGTAGCCGGAGAAGACGGAGAGCAGCCGAAGAGGCGCCCAAAAAAAACGGCCCCGAGGGGCCGCTTTTCGTTCAGCTGCTGAACAGGAAGTTCATCACGTCGCCGTCCTTGACGACGTAATCCTTGCCTTCCGCGCGCATCTTGCCGGCGTCTTTCGCACCCTGCTCGCCCTTGAAGGCGATGTAGTCGTCGAAGCCGATCGTCTGGGCGCGGATGTAGCCCTTCTCGAAGTCGCCGTGGATCACGCCAGCTGCCTGTGGACCGGTGTCGCCGACGTGGATGGTCCAGGCGCGCACTTCCTTCACGCCGGCCGTGAAGTAGGTCTGCAGGCCCAGCAGCTTGTAGGCAGCGCGGATCAGCCGGTTCAGGCCCGGCTCGTCCTGGCCGATTTCCGCGAGGAACATGGTCTTGTCCTCGTCGTCCATCTCGGATAGTTCGGCCTCGATCTTGGCGCAGATGGCGACCACCGGCGCGCCCTGCTTGGCCGCGTACTCGTGCAGCCGGTCGAGGTAGGGGTTGTTCTCGAAGCCGTCTTCGGCCACGTTGCCGACGAACATCGCCGGCTTGGCGGTGATCAGCGTGAACGACTTGACCAGCGGCTGCTCTTCCTTGGTGAAGGACAGCGCGCGCACCGGCGTGTTCTCGTTCAGCGCGGCCTGGCAGCGCTCGAGCAGGCCGACCAGCTTCTGCGCGTCCTTGTCGCCCGAACGCGCGACCTTGGTGTGGCGATGCAGCGCCTTCTCGACCGTGGCCAGGTCGGCCAGGCAGAGCTCGGTCTGGATCACTTCGATGTCGGAGATCGGATCGACGCGGCCGGCCACGTGGATCACGTTGTCGTCGTCGAAGCAGCGCACCACGTTCACCGTGGCGTCGGTTTCGCGGATGTGCGCGAGAAACTTGTTGCCCAGGCCTTCGCCGGTGCTGGCGCCAGCCACCAGGCCGGCGATGTCGACGAACTCGACGATGGCCGGCACGATGCGTTCTGGCTTGACGATCTCGCTCAATGCGCCGAGCCGCGGGTCCGGCACTTCGACCACGCCGGTGTTCGGCTCGATCGTGCAGAACGGATAGTTTTCCGCTGCGATGCCGGCCTTGGTCAACGCATTGAAAAGGGTGGATTTACCGACGTTGGGCAGGCCGACGATGCCGCATTGCAAACTCATGGATGTCCTCTGGAATCAACCCGCGATTTTAGCGAGCGGGGTTTCTGTCATTCGAAGCGGTAGTTGGCGCCGACCGTCTGGCCGACCTTGAGCATGTGCTCCACGCCCTGCACCACGATGCAGTTCATGCCGAAAGTGATGGCGCCGTCGACCCGGGCATTCGCGCGGTAGGTGCGCAGTGTGTCGTTGACTTCCGGCGTCGAGATGGCGGTGGCCGGGTTGATGTCCGGAATCGGGCAGCGAGGGCAGGGCTTCGACGGCTCCAGTTGCGCCTGGCCTTCGGCGGTGTCGATGTGCATCGTCTCGACGCGGTCCTCGTCCTGCGCCTCGATGCCGGCCAGCACGATGTTCGGCCGGAAGCGTTCGATGCCGACGGCTTCGTGGCCAGCCGCGATCAGCTTGTCGTTCAGTTCGACCAGCGAGTTCTCGCTGGTCACCAGCAGCGGGAAGCCGTCGGAGAACAGGTTCGGCGCTTCGACGCCGCGGGTCCAGGTCATGTTCGACAGGCGCTTGTGCTCCGGGTCGAAGCGCACCAGCCGCAGCGTCTGCGGCTTGCCGGGCTCCGACAGGAAGTCGCTGAACCACTGTGCGGCGATGTCGCCCATGTCGTAGGCGGCAACTTCGTCGCGCCAGACCTTCACGCGGACCGGCTTCTCGACGCGGTCGAAGGCGATGTGCAGCGCCAGCATGCCGGGCGCGCGCAGCACCATCTCCATCTGCTTGAGTTGCGGCTGGATCAGCGCCATGCGCGGGAGTTCGCGCTGGCTCACGAACACGCCGTCAGCGGCGACGACCATCCAGGCGCGGTCGAATTCGAGACCGGTTTCGGTCAGCAGGGCCTCGGGCAGTTCGACGCCGGCACAGGACTTGATGGGATAGACGAACAGGCGGGCGATGGTGGCCTGGAGATCGAAGGCGGTAGCGGTCACGAAACAGTTCCTTTTGCGGTGAGCGGCGATTGTCCCGCAGCCGGGTCGCTCGCGGATCGGCTCTCTACAATGGCCCGATGGCCCTCCCCCCTGAAGTCTGCATCCGCGGCGCCGGCATCGTCGGCCACGCACTGGCCCTGCTGCTCGCTCGCGAGCGCGTGCGCGTCGCGCTGGTCGCGCCGCCCGCTTCCAACGGCAAAGAAGACGTGCGCGCCTATGCGCTCAATGCGGCCTCGCGCAATCTGCTCGAATCGCTGCGCGCCTGGCCCGACGCAACCCACGCGACGCCGGTGCATGCGATGCATGTGCACGGCGACGAAGGCGGCGAGGTGCAATTTCAGTCGGCGCAGCAGAAGGTCGACGCGCTCGCATGGATCGTCGACGTGCCCGCACTCGAACGGCAATTGGCCGACGCGGTGCGTTTCCAGCCGCAGATCGAGGTCGTGAACGCGCCGGTGTCGGCCGCGCTCACCGTCGTCTGCGAAGGCAAGGCCAGCGCCACGCGCGAAGCGATCGGGGTGCGCTACGAGGTCACGCGCTATCCGCAACACGCGATCGCTGCACGGCTCGAGGCCGAAAATCCGCATGGCGGCATCGCCCGCCAATGGTTCAACGACAAAGGCGAGATCCTCGCGCTGCTGCCGCTCGGCGGCGTCACTGGCCGTTCGCTTGCGCTGGTCTGGTCGGTCGACCAGTTCCGCGCGCCGGCCCTGCTGGCACAGGACGCCGACGAATTTGCCAGCGCCGTGCGCGAGGCCAGCCACGATGCGGTCGGCGCGCTCACCCTCGCCAGCGACCGCACGGCCTGGCCGCTGCAGCGCGCGGTGGCCGACCGCTGGACCGGCCGCCTGGCCGACGGCAAGGCCTGGGCGCTGGCCGGCGATGCCGCCCACACCGTGCATCCGCTGGCGGGCCAGGGGCTGAACCTGGGACTGGCCGACGCGGCCGCGCTCGCGGACGTGATCAAGACCCGCGACTACTGGCGCAGCGTCGGCGACGCACGGCTGCTGCGTCGCTACGAACGCGCACGCCGCACCGACGTGCTCTCGATGAGCCTGGCCACCGACGGCCTGCAACAGCTCTTCGCCCACAACAACGACCCACTGCCTGCCCTGCGCAACTGGGGCATGCGGGGCTTCGACCGCAGCCGCTTCGTGAAGCGCTGGATCGCACGCCAGGCCATGGGCCTCTGACATCGGCTTTCGCGCCGGCACTGGAATACACATGAACGCACGCACGTCTGCTCTTATCGCACGCACCCTCCTGGCCGCAGTCGCGGCGGGTGCAGCCTTCGCCGCCTCTGCGGGCGAAGCCGAGATCCGCAAGAACCTCGCGGCGCAGATCCCGCAGTTCGCGAAGATCGACGAAGTCAGCAAGGCGCCGATGCCAGGCCTGTACGAGGTGCGCATCAACGGCACCGAGATCTACTACACCGACGAGCAAGGCAATTACCTGCTGCAGGGCAACCTCATCGACGTGAAGGCGCGCAAGAACCTCACCGAGGAGCGCACCGACAAGCTCACTGCGATCGACTTCGACAAGCTGCCGGTCAAGGACGCTTTCAAGATCGTGCGCGGCAACGGCAAGCGGCAGCTCGCTGTCTTCGAAGACCCGAACTGCGGCTATTGCAAGCAGTTCGAGCGCGAACTGGCAACCGTCGACAACGTGACAATCCACCTGTTCCTCTACCCGGTGCTCGGCCCCGATTCGGTCGTCAAGTCACGCAACATCTGGTGCGCCAAGGACAAGGGCAAGGCCTGGACCGACTGGATGACCAAGGGCACGATGCCGGCCACCGCCGAATGCGACACCGCGGCGCTGCAGCGCAACCGCGAGTTCGGCCAGCGCTACAACATCACCGGCACGCCGACGCTGATCTTCACCAACGGCACGCGTACGCCGGGCGCCATTCCGGCCGCCCAGGTCGAAAAGCAACTCACCGCCGCCAACTGATGTCGAGCACGCCCGGAATCCACTACCGCGTGGAATGCGCGGACCGCCACGCCCACCTGTTCGCCGTCACGCTGACCATCGACACCCCCGCCGCGCTGCAGCGGGTGTCGCTTCCGGTCTGGATACCGGGCAGCTACCTGATCCGCGAGTTCGCCAAGAACCTGCAGGGCCTGCGCGCGACGCAGGGGCGCCGCAAGCTGGCACTGACGCAGCTCGACAAGCACAGCTGGCAGATCGACTGCGCGCCGGCCAAACCGCTGGTGCTGCGCTATGAAGTCTGTGCCTACGACCATTCGGTGCGCACCGCCTGGCTGGACGACGCGCGCGGGTTCTTCAACGGCACCAGCCTGTGCCTGCGCGTCGATGGCCAAGCCGATGCGCCGCACGCGATCGACATCGTCGCACCGCCTGCCGTCGCCGGTCGGGACCGCTGGTCATGTGCGACCGCGCTGGTGCCGGTGGCGGTCGACAAGCAGGGCTTCGGCAGCTACCAGGCCGCGCACTACGACGAGCTGGCCGACAGCCCGGTCGAGCTCGGCACCTTCTGGAGCGCGGATTTCGACGTGTGCGGCGTGCCGCACCGCTTCGTGGTCGCCGGTGCAACGCCCTCGTTCGACGGCGCGAAGTTGATCGCCGACACGCAGGCGATCTGCGAGGCAGAGATGCGCTTCTGGCATGGCGACAAGGTCGGCAAGCGCGGCGGCCCCAAGCCACCGCACGACCGCTACGTGTTCATGCTGAACGCGGTCGACGACGGTTACGGCGGGCTGGAGCATCGCCATTCGACCGCACTGATCTGCACCCGCCGCGACCTGCCGCAACTGGCCGCGAAGAAGCAGCCCGAGGGCTACACCACGCTGCTCGGCCTGATCAGCCACGAGTACTTCCACACCTGGAACGTCAAGCGGCTGCGGCCCGCGGAGTTCGCGCGCTACGACTACGCGCAAGAGAACTACACGCAGCTGCTGTGGCTGTTCGAGGGTTTCACGAGCTACTACGACGACCTGCTGCTGCGCCGCGCCGGGCTGATCGACGACGCGACCTATCTGCGGCTGGTCAACAAGACGATCAACGGCGTGCTGCAGGCGCCCGGCCGCTTCGTGCAGTCGGTGGCGGACGCGAGCTTCGACGCCTGGGTCAAGTACTACCGCCAGGA
>JAZKDL010000278.1:0-2796 GCA_040387575.1 Pseudomonadota bacterium | reverse complement strand
GGGGCGTTCGGGGATATCTCGTGGAATTCAGCCATGTTCTTCTTTTGCCTCAGGCTTTCTTGTCTTCACCGATCAGCAGGCGCGTATCGGACAGGTACATATGCGGCGGCACCGGCAGGTTGTCCGGTGCGGGCTTGTTCTTGAAGACACGGCCAGCCAAGTCGAAGGTCGAGCCATGGCAAGGGCAAAGGAAGCCGCCTTCCCAGTCGCTAGGCAGCGAAGGCTGCGGACCGGCCTGGAACTTGTCGGTCGGTGAGCAACCAAGATGCGTGCAGATGCCGACGACCACGAGCACTTCCGGCTTGATCGAGCGATTTTCGTTCTGCGCATAAGCCGGCGTGAACTCATCGGGGTGACGCTTCGATTGGGGATCTGCGAGTTGCCCATCGAGCTTGGGCAGTTCCGCGATCTGCTCAGGCGTACGCTTGAGGATCCAGACCGGCTTGCCGCGCCATTCGACGGTGATCTTTTCACCGACCTTGAGTGAGGCGATGTCCACTTCCACTGGCGCCCCCGCTGCCTTTGCCTTCTCTGACGGCTGGAAGGTGCTGACGAACGGGACGGCGGTCGCCACGCCTCCCACCACGCCTGCGCAACTGGATGCAATCAACCAAGTCCGCTTGCTTTTGTCGATCCGGGGTGCTCCGACGGGGATGTCACTCATGGGGTCCTCATTCTTATCGCTGGGGCTGGGGGCTCAGCCGGCGATTGTAGCGGAGCGATACAAGCGAATTCAACGGCCCAAGTCACCTCGGAAGCAGGCCGGCCGGGCCCTGACGGGCCATTCAGGACCGAAGGAACCCAGTGTTTTCGGCGCTCAGTGAACGCGCCATGCGGATCGCCTCGATGAGGCTGGATGCATCCGCCACACCTTGCCCCGCGATGTCGAACGCGGTCCCATGATCGGGGCTGGTGCGCACCAGCGGCAACCCGAGCGTGACATTGACGCCCTTCTCGACGCCCAGATACTTCACGGGAATGAGACCCTGGTCGTGGTACATCGCGATCACGACGTCAAACTCCCCCGACTTGGATTCCGTGGAACGCGCGCGCATGAACACCGTGTCGGGCGCATACGGCCCACGCACGTCGATGCTCTCCGCCTGCGCGCATGCAATGGCGGGCACGATGATTTCGAGTTCCTCGCTGCCGAACAGGCCACCCTCGCCGGCATGCGGATTGAGTCCGGCGACCCCGATGCGTGGTGCGCGACCCAATGCGATGCTCAGCGCGCGATGGGCGATCCGGATCGTCGCCAGCACGCTCTCCTGCGTTACCAAGAGGATCGCCTGGCGCAGCGACACGTGGATGCTCACGAGCACGGTACGCAACTCATCGTTGGCCAGCATCATGCGCACAGGCATCTCGGCGATCGTGCAACCGCGATGCGCCGCAGCTTCGGCCTGCAGCAGTTCGGTATGTCCCGGGAACGGAAAGCCGGCAGCGGCCAGCGACTCCTTGTGCAGTGGTGCCGTGACGATCGCGGCCACCTCTCCCGCCAACGCGGCACGCGCAGCCCAGACCACGGCATCGCCAGCGGCGCGGCCGGCTGAGCCGCTGATCTCGCCCAGTACAACACCATTCGGCGGGGTGATCGCCTGCAGCACGGGTACGCAGTGCGGCGGCATGTGCTGCGCATCGTCGATGCCTGCAAGTTGCACGATCGGCAGCGCCAGCCGGCCGGACTGGGCCAGCGCCTGGCTGGCGCGCCGCAGCGTGCCCACGTCGCCCACGACGAAGCAGCCTTGCGCCAGTTCGGGTGCGTCCCGGAAGGCCTTGACGATGATCTCTGGCCCGATTCCAGCCGGGTCGCCAGCGGTAATGGCTATGGGTTTCAACGCTTTTACGGCTAGGCCGGATTGTCGATATCGATGAATTCGTGCACCAGCCCGAGCCGGGAGGCCACATGAGCAGCCACCGCAGGGGCGCCATAGCGCTCAGTCGCATGGTGGCCACAAGCCAGGTAGGCCACGCCGGTCTCGCGTGCGTAGTGCGCCTGCGGCTCGGAAATTTCGCCGGTGATGAATGCATCGGCGCCAGCCGCTATTGCGGCCTCGAAATAGCCTTGTGCGCCACCCGTACACCAGGCGATGCGCCGGATCGGGCGTGACCCGCCACCAACAAAGATCGGCGTCCGCTCCAGTACAGCGCCCGCATGCGCGGCCAAGGCGGCGACGTCGGCAAAAGTGCCGCCATCCGCCCGCGCTCCCATGAAGCCAAGCTGATGATCACCGAATCGCCCGTCGGCACCGGCATCCGCAATCAGACCCAGTTGCTGGCCGAGTCGTGCGTTGTTGCCCAGCTCAGGATGGGCGTCGAGGGGCAGGTGATAGGCGAAGAGATTGATGTCGTGCCCCAGCAGCAGCCCGAGGCGCTGGCGCATCCAGCCGGTCACGCGGCTGTCCTGGCCGCGCCAGAACAACCCGTGGTGCACGAAGATCGCATCGGCACCCGCTTCGATCGCAGCTTCGATCAACGCGCGACTGGCAGTCACGCCCGACACGATCTTGCGCACCGTCGTGCGACCCTCGACCTGGAGCCCGTTGGGACCGTAGTCCTTGAAGCGTTCAGGCGACAGCAGCAGGTCGAAGGCGTTCAGCAGTTCGTGGCGGGTGATGCTCATCCGGCGATTTTGGACCCGGCAGGCGCAGCGCGCATCGGGTGACCGCGCGCAGCCATAGGCAGCAGGCCCAGAACGAAGCCAAGCACGGCCAGCGCGCCGACGTAATGCGCAGGCGCCATCACGTCATGCTGCAGCCAGATCGTCAGGATCACCGGCGTCAGGCCGCCGAAGAT
>JAZKDL010000277.1:0-1584 GCA_040387575.1 Pseudomonadota bacterium | reverse complement strand
TCGAATCGCCGGACGACGAAGCCGAGGCACCGCTGCCGATCGTCGTCCCGCCGCCCGCGCCGAAGGGCTACACGCCGGCCGTTCTCGCGATCACCGGCACCAACGGCAAGACCACCGTCACCTCGCTCACCGGCCAACTGGTCGCGCGGGCCGGCAAGACCGTCGCGGTGGCCGGCAACATCGGCCCGACGTTGCTCGACACGCTGTCCGCCCACATGGACGCCGACACGCTGCCCGAGGTCTGGGTGCTCGAACTGTCCAGCTTCCAGCTCGACGGCGTGCAGGGTTTCGAGCCCACCGCCGCCACCGTGCTGAACGTCACGCAGGACCATCTCGACTGGCACGGCAGCCTGAAGGCCTATGCCGAAGCCAAGTCGCGCATCTTCGGCGCCAAGACGCTGCTGGTGCTGAACCGCGACGACGCGACGGTGATGGCCATGCTGCCGCCACCGGTGCGCGTGAAGCTGCAGCGCCCGCAGATCCGCACCCACATCACTTTCGGCGCGAGCCTGCCGCAGCGGCCGTCCGACTTCGGCATCGAGCGCATCAACGGCATGGGCTGGCTGGTGCGCGCGCTCGAAGCCGACGAGACGATCAAGCGCAAGCGCGGCGCGGTGCATGAAGAAGAAATCCATGTGCAGCGTCTGATGCCCGCCGATGCGCTGCGCATCCGCGGCCAGCACAACGCGATGAACGCGCTCGCCGCGCTGGCGCTCGCGTCGGCGGCCGGTTGCGCGCTCGCGCCGATGCTCTACGGCCTGCGCGAATACACCGGCGAACCGCACCGCGTGGAACCGGTCGCGATCGTCGGCGAGGTCGAATACTTCGACGACAGCAAGGGCACGAACGTCGGCGCGACCGTGGCCGCGCTGGGCGGTCTGGGCGTCGAACGCCGCATCGTCGCGATCCTTGGCGGCGACGGCAAGGGCCAGGACTTCACGCCGCTGGCCGAGCCGGTGCGCCAGTTCGCACGCGCCGTGGTGCTGATCGGACGCGACGCGCCGCAGATCGAGGCGGCGCTGGCGTCGACCGGCGTCGCGTTGCTGAATGCCGCGTCGATGGAAGAAGCCGTGCAGTTGGCAGCCCGCCGCGCGCGTCCGGGCGACGCGGTGCTGCTGTCGCCGGCCTGTGCGAGCTTCGACATGTTCACCGGCTATGCGCACCGCGCCGCCGTGTTCTGCGAGGCCGTTCAGGCGCTGGCCGATGCGCCCTCGACGCCCTCCACATCGACCGAGGACCACGCCGCATGAACAGCGCCGCCGCATCGATCCCCGAAGAAGGCCGCAGCCGCTGGCGCGGCTGGTTCGGCCGCGCCGCCAAGACGGGCATCGACGCGTTGCCGATGCATCTGCCGGTGCGCCTGCGCGGCGGCACCATGACGCAGACCGCGGCCATGCCGATCCGCGTGCTGGGCTTCGACCAGGCATTGCTCTGGGTCACGATGGCGCTGCTGGCCTGGGGTTTGATCATGGTCTATTCGGCCTCGATCGCGCTGCCCGACAACCCGCGCTTCGCGCGTGCGGGCTACGGCCCGGCCTTCTTCCTGATCCGCCATCTGCTGTTCCTGGCGATCGCCTTCGTGGC
>JAZKDL010000276.1:0-1772 GCA_040387575.1 Pseudomonadota bacterium | reverse complement strand
GCTTCGACGCCTGGGTCAAGTACTACCGCCAGGACGAGCAGACGCCCAACAGCACGATCAGCTACTACACGAAGGGCGCGCTGGTCGCGATGTGCTTCGACCTCACGTTGCGCAGCGAAGGCAAGGGCTCGCTGGACGACGTGATGCGCCTGCTCTGGACGCAGAGCGACGGCGGCCCGATCAGCGAAGCCGATGTGGCCGCCGCGCTCGAAACCATCGGCGGCCGTTCTTATGCGTCGGAGATCGCGCGCTGGGTGCACGGCACCGAGGATCTGCCGCTGTCCGAACTGCTGCGTGCGCATGGCGTCGCCACGCTGGACGACCCTGCGCAGCGCGCGCAGGAACTGGGCTTGCGCGTGGCGGAAGCCAACGGCAGCGTGCAGGTCAAGGTTGTGCTGCGCGGCGGCGCGGCGGAGAAGGCGGGTTTTTCCGCCAACGACGAATGGATCGGCATCGAATTGCCGGCGCCCAAGGGGCAGACACCGCAAGGCTGGCGGCTGAGCAAGCTCGACGACCTGGCGCTGTACCTGGGTCCGCAGAAGAAGATGACCGCGTTGGTCGCTCGTGACCGCCGGCTGCTTCGCCTGACGTTGACGCTGCCGACCGGCGTCACGACCTGGCGGCTGTTCTCGCAGGATGCGGCCAAGCTGTCGGCCTGGCTGACGCCGCCTGCGGTACACGCATCAGCCGCGGCGCACGCCGCTGCATCCCACTGAATAAGAGTTAGAAGTCCGTCGCGCGCTCAGGCGTCCGAGCGCTGCACGGCCTGCGGCAGCGCTTCGGCGACTGCGCCGCGCCGCACGACGTGAATGGGTTGCGCCTGCCCGACCAGCACACACGGCTTGCCGGTGCGCTTGCAATGGTCCTGCACTCGCCAATAAGCGCCGTGGCTCACGCAGCCGGTCTGGCAGATGACCAGGTCGGCCGCGCGGAGGCTGGCCTCCAGCGCGGCGGCATCGGGCTCGTCCTGCCCATCGTGATGCAGATAGCGGCCGCCAGCGATCTCCACCAGTTGCTGCGCCAACGCCGCAGATTCCGGCGCACGGCCGATGCAGAGCACCGACTTCGCACGCAGATCGGCGGCGTTCGGCATGGCGCGCATGCGCTGACGGTCCGGCGCCAGCAAGCCCTGCAAACGCTTGGGCAGCGCAGCGCCCTGCGCGCCGCGCGACGCCAGTTCGTCGCGCACCATGGACAGGGCCGAATCGCGCACGATCACGGCCGCGCGCAGACGCACGATCTGCGCGGCCTGCTCGGCCAACAGCTGAGAACAACGCGCCTGGGCCTTGGCATAGGCGCGCAACAGAACGGCGTGTTCGTCCATGGGCAACTCCGGTTGAAATCCATTCTAGATGAGAATTATTCTTAAATGGAAGCAGGTGACAGCGCCGCACACAGAGGGTGGGTATAGTGACTCGCATCCCTTTTCACCATCCTCACGGAGACACCATGAGCTACGAGAACATCGAAGTGCGCACCGAAGCCGGCAAGGTCGGCATCGTCACGCTGAACCGCCCGAAGGCGCTCAACGCACTCAACGACGCACTGATGACCGAACTGGGCGCAGCGCTCAAGGCCTTCGACGCCGACGAAGCCATCGGCTGCATGATCATCACGGGCAGCGAACGCGCCTTCGCCGCCGGCGCGGACATCGCCGCGATGGCCAAGTACAGCTTCGTCGACACCTACAAGGGCGACTACATCACCCGCAACTGGGAAACGATCCGCTCGATCCGCAAGCCCGTGATCGCGGCCGTGAGCGGCTTCGCGCT
>JAZKDL010000275.1:0-3321 GCA_040387575.1 Pseudomonadota bacterium | reverse complement strand
CCGCAGCAGCAGTCGCACTCGCCGCCACGCTATTCACCGCCAGCGCATCCGCCCAGACCGTCAACGTCATCTGCTCCGTCCAGGCCGAGTGGTGCAACGTGATCTCCACCGTGTATGCCCGCACCACCGGCGTGAAGATCAACGTCTCGCTCAAGGGCTCAGGCGAAGCCTTGGCCCAACTCATCGCCGAGAAGGACAACCCCAAGACCGATGTCTGGTTCGGCGGCACGGGCGATCCGCACCTGCAAGCGGCGGAGCAGGGCCTGACGCTCGAATACAAATCGCCGACGCTGCCGCAACTGCACACGTGGGCGCAGCAGCAGGCGAAGCAGTCGGGCTACAAGACCGTCGGCATCTATTCGGGTCCATTGGGCTTCGGCTACAACCCCGAGTTGCTGGCCAAGAAGAAACTGCCGGTGCCCAAGACCTGGGCCGACCTGCTGAAGCCCGAATACAAGGGCGATATCCAGGTCGCGAACCCCGCGTCGAGCGGCACCGCCTACACCATGATCGCGACGCTGGTGCAGCTCATGGGCGAGGACAAGGCCTTCGACTACCTCAAGGGGCTGCACAAGAACGTGGGCCAATACACGCGCTCGGGCACCGCGCCCATCAAGGCGGTGGCGCGGGGTGAGACGGCGGTGTCGATCAGCTTCGTGCACGACGGTCCGGGCGAGAAGATGCAGGGCTTTCCGGTCGAGACCATCACACCCAGCGACGGCACTGGCGCCGAGATCGGCTCGATGAGCATCATCAAGGGCGCGCGCAATCTGGATGCGGCCAAGAAGTTCTATGAATGGGCGCTGACCCCGAGCGCGCAGGAACTGGGCGCCGCCAACAAGCAGTTCCAGCTACCGAGCAATGTGAATGCGAAGCTCGATCCGCGCATTCCCAATTTCAAGAGCATCAAGTTCATCGACTACGACTACGCCAAGTACGGCGCCAGCGCCGAGCGCCGCCGCCTGATTGCGCGCTGGGAGAAAGACGTCAACTCGCTGCCGCGCTAAGTGGACGCCAGCGCCAGCATCGCGGTGCCGGTCAATCCGGCATCGATCGCCGCCATGCGGCGTTCGCAGCGGTGGATCCAAATCTGGGTCGGACTCGGCGTCATCGCCTATCTGTTCCTGCCTTGGTACGCGATCCAGGACGCGACCTGGTACGAGGCCATACCGCAAGTCTTCGGTCAGGGCGAAGGCGCGAATGGCCTGATGCAGGCGGTCACGCAGGGCCGGGCCTGGCTGCTGGTCGGACTCGCCGGACTGCTGTCTTGCGCGGTCGGCGCGTTGCTGCCGGCAGGGCGGGCGCAGGGGCGCTGGCTGCTCGCAGGCGGTGCAATCGGCTTCATCGGACTGTCCGTTGCGGGATTCGCCATCGGCGCGAAGGGTTGGAGCTTCGCTGCGCTCAATGCGCAATTCGGCGAGTTGGCCGTCAATCAATTCGGCATGGGTGCCGGGGGCTTCATTGCGCTGGCGGCGCTGGTCTTGCTGGCCGCTTTCGGTGTCGCGCGGCTCGGCTTCTTCAAGGGCGATCTGTTCGTGTCGGCGGCCGTTGCGGGCTGCGGCGTGCTGATGGCGCTGTTCATTGCCTATCCGGTGAGTAAGGCCTTGTCGGGCGCCTTTTTCGATGAGGACGCGCACTGGTCGATCGGCGCGTTCATCGCGCGCGTATTCACCGAGCGCATCTGGGGCCTGGGTTGCCTGAGCGGCGGCGTGCGCTGCGGCGTCGCGTGGAACACACTTCTGCTCGCGCTGCTGACCGCCGCCGGCACGACATTCCTGGGCACGCTGATGGCGCTCATGGCCGAGCGCGGCAGCCGACGCGGCCAGGGCCTGCTGCGCGTGCTGGCGCTGCTGCCCATCATCACGCCGCCCTTTGTCGTGGGGTTGGGCCTGATCCTTCTGTTCGGCCGCGCGGGCGTCGTCAATCAGGTGCTCGAGAGCGTGTTCGGCATAGAGCCCACACGCTGGTTCTATGGCATGCCGGGCGTGCTGGTGGCGCAGTTGTTCGCCTTCACGCCGATCGCCTTCATGATCATGCGGGGCGTGGTGCAGGGCATTGCGCCGAGCCTCGAAGAAGCGGCGCAGATGCTGCGCGCAGACCGCCGCAGCGCCTTCATCACCGTCACGCTGCCATTGCTGAAACCGGGGTTGGCCAATGCCTTCCTGGTCGGCTTCATCGAAAGCATGGCGGACTTCGGCAATCCGGTCGTGGTGGGCGGCCAGTTCTCGGTGCTGTCGACCGACATCTTCTTCGCCATCGTCGGCGCGCAATACGACCAGGGCCGTGCGGCCTCGCTGGCGTGGGTGTTGACGATGTTCGCGCTGGGCGTGTTCGCGTTGCAGCGCTTCGTGCTCGGCAAGAAGAATTACACGACGGTCAGTGGCAAGGGCGATGCCGGCATTGCGATGCCGTTGCCCGATGGCGTGCGCAGGACCATCTACTGCATCGCGCTGCCATGGGTCGGGTTTACCGCCGTGGTCTACCTGTTCGCCTTCGCCGGCGGCTTCGTGCAGACCTGGGGGCGCGACTACACCCCGACGCTGAACCACTTCAAGACGGCCTTCGCGCTGGAGTGGGGCCAGTTCGGGCTGGTGTGGGCGGGCACTGCGTGGAACTCGCTGTTCACGACCGTGAAACTGGCCGGCACTTCCGCGCCGATCACCGCAGCGCTCGGCTTGCTGATCGCGTGGCTGCTCGCGCGCAATGAGTTCAAGGGCCGGGGGCTGTTCGAGTTCGGCGCGCTGCTGGCCTTTGCCATACC
This sequence comes from Pseudomonadota bacterium, assembly GCA_040387575.1. GTDB lineage: Bacteria > Pseudomonadota > Gammaproteobacteria > Burkholderiales > Burkholderiaceae_C > Variovorax. The sequence continues at coordinate 560 of JAZKDL010000275.1, read as the reverse complement.
GGGCACGGTGCTCGGCGTGAGCTACATCCTGGCCTTCAACGTGCCGCCGCTGGAATTGACCGGCACCGGACTCATCATCGTGCTGTGCTTCATGTTCCGCAATCTGCCGGTGGGCGTGCGCGCGGGCACGGCGGCGTTCAAGCAGCTCGACCGATCGCTCGACGAGGCGTCGATGATGCTGCGCGCGTCCACGTCGCAGACGCTGTTCAAGGTGGTGCTGCCGTTGCTCAAGCCGGCGCTGGTGGCCGCCCTGGTCTACAGCTTCGTGCGCGCGATGACCACGGTGAGCGCGGTGATCTTTCTGGTGACGGCCGAGAACGAGCTGGCCACCACCTACATCATCGGCCGCGTGGGCAATGGCGATTACGGCATCGCGCTGGCCTATTGCACGGTGCTGATGATCCTGATGTCGCTGGCCATCGGACTCGTGCAATGGGTGGTGGGTGAGCGCAAGCTCGGGCGGCGCAAGGTGGGCACGCCCGTGGCGGCCGCACCAGTGGCACCAGTGATCTGACGGGGAGATGACGCAATGAGCGCAATCAAATCAATGAGCAGTGGCA
>JAZKDL010000274.1:0-2342 GCA_040387575.1 Pseudomonadota bacterium | reverse complement strand
CTCAAAGGGACGCTGACTCGAAGCCGCAGAAGCGCCTCATCGTCCGAGGGCGCGACATAGGATGGAGGCATGACATCGCTCCCGCTTCTGCTTAACCACGCCACCTGGCCGTACCGCCTCCTCTGCACGTTCGTGCTCGCTGCAACACTCAGCGGCTGCGCCTCGATCGGCGTGCCGTCGGCTGACGATGGCATCGCGCATCGCGTCGACCGCCTGCTGCCGGCCGACGTGTTGCTGATCGGCGAACAGCACGATGCGCCGGCCCACCACCAGATCGAGCGCGAAGTCGTCGAGGCGCTCGTGCAGAAACAGCAGCTCGCTGCGCTGGCGCTGGAGATGGCCGAGTCGGGCAACGGCACCGCTCATCTGCCTGCCGACGCAACCGAATCCCAGGTGAAGACCGCGCTGAGCTGGAACGACAAGGCCTGGCCCTGGACCGATTACGGCCCCGCCGTGATGGTCGCCGTGCGCGCAAGCGTGCCGGTGCTGGGCGCCAACCTGCCGCGCGCCCGCATGAAGGACGCGATGGCCGATGTGTCGCTCGATGCGCAACTCGACGCCGCGGCGCTGCGCGTGCAGCAGGACGCGATCCGCAGCGGCCACTGCGACCTGTTGCCGGCCACGCAGATCGGCCCGATGACCCGCATCCAGATCGCGCGCGACCGCGAGATGGCCCACACGCTGGCGCAGGCGCGCGTGCCGGGCCGCACCGTGGTGCTGCTGTCGGGCGCCGGCCACGCGGTGCCGGCGATCGGCGTGCCGCAGCATCTGCCGACGGATCTGCGGGTGCGCAGTGTCAAGCTCAGCAGCGCACCGGCCGACGGCGCCGCTGCAGCGCCGGACGGCACCGGCTTCGACGCCGTGTGGTCGACACCGCCGATGCCTGACAAGGACCACTGCGCGGAACTGCGCCGGACCTTCGGCAAATAGCCGGGCCGGCGGGCTGCGACAATCACGGAAGCCATGAATCCCGCTTACATCCTGACCCTTTCCTGCCCCGACCGCACCGGCATCGTGCATGCCGTGTCCGGCTTTCTCCTCGAACGCGGCGGCAACATCGAGGAAGCCGCGCAGTTCAACGACCACGGCACCGGCCTGTTCTTCATGCGGGTGCGCTTTGCCTGCAGTGACCACACCGAAGCCGCGCTGCGTGCGCAACTGGCCGATTTCACGCAACCCTTCGGCATGACCTGGCAGCTGCATGCCGCTGCCGAGCCGATGAAGACCGTGATCCTGGTCAGCAAGGAAGGCCACTGCCTGAACGACCTGCTGTTCCGCTGGAAGAGCGGCCTGCTGGCGATCGACGTGCGCGCCATCATCTCGAACCACCGCGACTTCTACCAACTGGCCGCCAGTTACAACGTGCCCTTCCACCACATCCCGGTGACGGCCGCGACCAAGGCGCAGGCCGAAGCGAAGCAGCTGGAAATCATCGAGGCCGAGGGCTCCCAGCTCGTCGTGCTCGCGCGCTACATGCAGATCCTGAGCAACGACCTGTGCGGCAAGCTCGCCGGCCGCGCGATCAACATCCACCACTCGTTCCTGCCGAGCTTCAAGGGCGCCAAGCCCTACTACCAGGCGCACGACCGCGGCGTGAAGCTGATCGGCGCCACCGCCCACTACGTGACGGCCGACCTGGACGAAGGCCCCATCATCGAACAGGACGTGGCGCGCGTCGACCACAGCAAGACGGTGGAAGACTTCACCGCCCAGGGCCGCGACACCGAAAGCCAGGTGCTGGCCCGCGCCGTCAAGTGGCACAGCGAACATCGGGTGCTGATCAACGGCCACCGGACCGTCGTTTTCCGCTGACCAGGCTTCGCGCATCGTGCGCGTTGGCTTAGAGTCGACGGCCATGAACGCACCCGTCCTCGCCGAGCAGCACGCACTGCTGAAGAAATCCGAACGCCAGGCGCAGGTCGTGCGCGCCCTGCAGCCGCACCTGCCGGCCCACGCGCTGATCTGGCATGACGAAGACACGACGCCGTACGAATGCGACGGCCTCACGGCGTACCGGGCGCGGCCGCTGGTCGTGGCACTGCCGGAAACCGAGGCGCAGGTCGCCGCCGTGCTCCAGGTTTGCCATGGGCTCGGCGTGCCGGTGGTCGCGCGCGGTGCGGGCACCGGCCTGTCGGGCGGCGCGATGCCCGACACGATGGGCGTGACGCTGTCGCTCGCCAAGTTCAACAAGATCATCAAGGTCGACCCGGTGAGCCGCACCGCCGTCGTGCAATGCGGCGTGCGCAACCTCGCGATCAGCGAGGCGGCTGCGCCCTTCAACCTCTATTACGCGCCCGACCCGTCGAGCCAGATCGCCTGCACCATCGGCGGCAACGTGGCCG
>JAZKDL010000273.1:0-2670 GCA_040387575.1 Pseudomonadota bacterium | reverse complement strand
AGGTTGCCGTTGACGAACACCTGTTCGACATCCTTCAGGCCGTCCAGCAGACGCTTCTGCAGCGCGCTCGCCTTGGCAAGGTCTTCCTTCATCTCGAGCTTGGCGATGCGGAAGGCCTCGCCCATGCCGACGATCTGGTGCGTTGGCAACGTGCCAGAACGCATGCCACGCTCGTGGCCACCACCATGCATCTGTGCCTCTAGCCGCACGCGTGGCTTGCGCCGCACATACAGCGCGCCAATGCCCTTGGGGCCGTAGGTCTTGTGCGAAGCCAGGCTCATCAGGTCGATCGGCAGCGACTTCATGTCGATCTCGACCTTGCCCGTGGCCTGTGCCGCGTCGACGTGGAAGATCACGCCCTTCTCACGGCAGATGTTGCCAAGCGCCACGACGTCCTGGATCACGCCGATCTCGTTGTTCACGAACATCACGCTGGCCAGGATGGTGTCAGGACGGATCGCCGCCTTGAAAGCGTCCAGGTCGAGCATGCCGTCTTCCTGCACGTCGAGATAGGTAACTTCGAAGCCCTGGCGTTCCAGTTCACGCATGGTGTCGAGCACAGCCTTGTGCTCGGTCTTGACCGTGATCAGGTGCTTGCCCTTCCCCTTGTAGAAGTTGGCAGCGCCCTTCAGGGCCAAGTTGTTCGACTCGGTGGCGCCAGACGTCCAGACGATCTCACGTGGATCGGCTCCGATCAGGTCAGCCACTTCGACGCGGGCTTTTTCGACGGCTTCTTCCGCTTCCCAGCCCCACGCGTGACTGCGCGATGCCGGGTTGCCGAAATGCTCGCGCAGCCACGGAATCATGGCATCGACGACGCGCGGATCGACCGGCGTCGTCGCGCCGTAGTCGAGATAGATCGGGAAATGAGGGGTGACGTCCATGGCTGACTCTGTATGGCGTGGGGTTTATGGTTTGACTGTCGCGTCTGCGTGCCGGCGTATCGCGCGAAGCGCCTGTTCAGCGCCCCGCAGCTCCATCCATCTAGGACTTCGCGAACACGTTGCCGAGCGCGAACACCGAGTTCGGCGCATTCACGCGAATCGGCTTGACGACCGGTTGACTCGAAATCGCCCGCTTGACGGCCGGCTTGTTCTCGATCTGCACACCCTTGGCGATCTGATCGTCGACCAGCTTCTGCAGCGTGACGGAATCGAGGAACTCGACCATGCGCTGATTGAGCGAAGCCCAGAGCTCGTGCGTCATGCAACGGCCAGCTTCGCCGAGGCAGTTTTCCTTGCCGCCGCAATGGGTTGCGTCAATCGGTTCGTCGACCGACACGATGATGTCGGCAACCGTGATGTCCGCCGCCTTGCGGCCGAGGCTGTAGCCGCCGCCGGGTCCGCGAGTCGATTCGACCAGCTCATGACGGCGCAGCTTGCCGAACAGCTGTTCCAGGTAGGACAGCGAAATCTGCTGGCGCTGGCTGATGGCCGCCAACGTGACCGGGCCCGTGTTCTGGCGCAGTGCCAGATCGATCATGGCCGTGACCGCAAAACGGCCTTTGGTAGTGAGACGCATCGCAAGCTCCTTTGTGCTCGTTACTGTGACACCGCGGGCGGGTAGCCTTGGGTGCGTGGTCTCCGCCCTGCCCGGCTTCCGGATCCATCGGATCGGCGCCGGCCCTTCATCGCGAAGTCGCTCTTTTGTTGTTGAGTGTTTCGGTCAAGTATAGCAGAAAGCCCCTCGATGCGCTCGGGTAAACCCGAGGCCGGGACGCCGGTGCGCCGCCGGACAGCTCAGCCTGCTGGCGGAACGGCCACGTTGTCGCTGCCAGCCGCACCGAAAGCCTGTTCGCGCAACTGCGCCAGTTGGTCGCGCACACGTGCCGCCTTCTCGAATTCCAGGTTGCGCGCGTGCTCGAGCATGAGCTTTTCGAGCCGTTTGATCTCGCGCGCCACGTCCTTCTCGCTCATGTCCTCGACCTTGGCGCGTTCGAGTTCGAGCTTGGCCATTTCCTTGCCGGTCTTCTCGCTGTACACGCCGTCGATCAGGTCGCGCACCTTCTTCACGATGCTGCGCGGCGTGATGCCGTTCGCCTCGTTGTGCGCAATCTGCTTGATGCGGCGGCGCTCCGTCTCGCCGATGGCCTTCTTCATCGACTCGGTCATGCGATCTGCGTACAGGATCGCGCGTCCGTTCAGATTGCGGGCTGCGCGCCCGATGGTCTGGATCAATGAGCGCTCGGCGCGCAGAAAGCCTTCCTTGTCAGCGTCGAGGATCGCAACCAGCGACACCTCGGGAATGTCCAGCCCTTCGCGCAGCAGGTTGATGCCGACGAGCACGTCGAACGTGCCCAGCCGGAGGTCGCGCAGGATCTCGACTCGCTCAACGGTGTCGACGTCGCTGTGCAGGTAGCGCACCTTGACGCCGTTGTCGCCCAGGTAATCGGTCAACTGCTCGGCCATGCGCTTGGTCAGTGTGGTGATCAGCACGCGCTCGTTCTTGTCGACACGGATGCGTATTTCCTGGAGCACATCGTCGACCTGATGCGTTGCCGGACGAACTTCGACCACCGGGTCGACCAGCCCCGTCGGCCGCACGAGTTGCTCGACGACGTTGCCCGCGTGATCGAGCTCGTACTGCGCGGGCGTTGCCGACACGAAGATGCATTGGCGCATCCGGCGCACGAACTCCTCGAACTTGAGCGGCCGGTTGTCCATCGCCGAG
>JAZKDL010000272.1:0-5998 GCA_040387575.1 Pseudomonadota bacterium | reverse complement strand
TGCGCATCGGTCACGCCATACAGATGCAGAAGCAGCCGGCCGACCGGGTTGGCCGAGCGGCTGCAGTAGCCGAGCAATGCGTCGCGATCGCGCCAGGCAGCGCCTTCGGCGTCGCCGGACTGGCATGCCGCATCCCGCACGAGGTCTTCCGTGAATGCTTCCAGCAGCGCGGCCAGTTGATCCCCGGGCAAGCAGAAGGTCGCTATCGCGTTGCGCAGCGGAACGAATACCGCAGCCCAGCGCGGCGATGGCTGCCCGCCCTCCAGCACTGCAGACAAATCCTCCTGATAGGCGCGCATATCGGCAAGCCGCGCTTCCGGCGTGGCGTCTCCTTCATCGGCCAGGTCGTCGGCTGTGCGGGCGAAGTGGTAGATCGCGGCGATCGGCGGGCGCAGCCGGGGCGGGCACAGCCAGGAGGCAACCGGGAAGTTCTCGTAATGGGTCGGCGGCGCTGCGACGGCCGCTGAGGTCGGCGTGGAGGTCGGCGTGGTTGGGGGGGAAGAGGATGGCACGCCGCGGATTGTCCCGCACGGCAGCGATGCGCCGTCTGTCGGCGCAGCCCGCGTCAGTCGGTCGGCGCGCTGCGCGGCGTTGACAGTTTTTGGCGTTTACCCTAGATTACTAACCGTCCGGTCATTAGTGGCCCGTCCGTTCGTTCAAGGTGATCCATGACCGTGTCTTTTCCGTCCTCCCGCTTTTCATCCCATCGCAGTGCATTCCTGCTGGTGGCGGCCGCCTTGGCGCTGGCTGGCTGTTCGCGTCCTGCGCCGCCCGAGGAACCGCTGAGGGCGGTCAAGGTGGTCACGGTCGGTGCCGGCAGTTTCAACACCGAACCCGAGTTCTCGGCCGAGGTGAAGGCCCGTGTCGAGTCGCGCGTCGGGTTCCGGGTGGCCGGCAAGATCACACGACGCCAGGCCGAACTTGGCCAGCACGTGCAGGCCGGACAGGTGCTGGCACAGATCGATCCGCAGGACTACCGGCTGGCCGCCGACGCGGCCCGCGCACAACAGGCGTCGGCGCAGACCAATCGCGACCTGGCTTCAGCCGACCTGAAGCGCTACCGTGAGTTGCGCGAACAGAACTTCATCAGCGGTGCCGAACTAGAGCGGCGCGAAAGCACCTTCAAGGCGGCCCAGGCGCAGTTCGAGCAAGCGCAGGCGCAGCTTGCGTCGCAGGGCAACCAGACGAGCTACACCACGCTGATGGCGGACGCGCCCGGTGTCATCACGGCGATCGAGGCCGAGCCAGGCCAGTTCGTATCGGCCGGTACGCCGGTGGTCCGGATCGCCCAGGACGGCGCACGCGACGTCGTGTTCGCGGTGCCCGAGGACCGCGCCGCTTTGATCACCGTCGGTTCGCCGGTCACCGTGCGCGGCTGGTCGGGCGGCGCCGAACTCGAAGGCAAGGTGCGCGAGGTCGCAGCCAGCGCCGATGCGGTGACGCGCACCTTCTCGGTCAAGGTCGCGATCGACGCGGCCACCGCGCCGCCGCTGGGTTCCACGGTTTATGCGCGACCGCAGGCCCTGTCGCACAACGGCGCGCCGGTGCTCAAGCTGCCGACGAGCGCACTGCGGCAGGAGGGCCAGGGCAGTGCGGTCTGGGTGCTCGATAAAGCCACCATGACCGTGCGTTCGCAAGCGGTGCAGGTCGCGACGGCGGATGGCAACGACGCGGTGATCGCCAGCGGTATCGCACCCGGCATGCTGGTCGTGACTGCGGGTGTGCATGTGCTGTCGCCCGGCCAAAAGGTCACGATCTATCAGGATCGCATGGCGCCAGCGGGCGCGGCCACGTCGGCTGCACCGGCCACGCCCGCCACGCCTGCCGCTGCAGCGCCAGCGACCCCGGCGGCTTCCGCTGCCAGCCGCTGAGGGCGCAACGATGACGACCCCCAACGAGGCGACCGGCAAGGCCGGCTTCAACCTGTCCAAATGGGCGCTCGACCATCCGGCGCTCACGCGCTACCTGATGGTCGTACTGATGGTTCTGGGCTTCGCGGCCTACTTCCAGCTGGGCCAGGACGAGGACCCCCCTTTCACCTTCCGCGTGATGGTGGTGCGCACCTACTGGCCCGGCGCTACGGCGCAGCAGGTGGCGGAGCAGGTCACCGACAAGCTCGAACGCACGCTGCAGGAGGCGCCTTACGCCTACCGCATCCGCAGTTACTCGAAGCCAGGTGAGTCGCAGATCATCTTCGAGATCAAGGACTCGTCGAAGGCTTCCGAGGTGCCGAACGTCTGGTACACGGTGCGCAAGAAGATCGGCGACATGCGCAACACGCTGCCAGGCGGCGTACAGGGCCCGTTCTTCAACGACGAGTTCGGCGACGTCTATGGCGTGATCTATGCGCTCGAGAGCGAAGGCTTCAGCCAGGCCGAGCTCAAGACTTTCGCGGACGACGTGCGCCAGCGCCTGCTGCGTGTGAAGGACGTGGCCAAGGTCGAGCAGTTCGGCGTGCAGGACGAGAAGGTCTACATCGAGGTGTCGCAGAAGCGCGTGGCGCAGCTGGGCCTCGACTTCAACGCGGTGCTGCAGCAGATCGGCGCGCAGAACGCGATCGAGAGCGCGGGCACGATCCAGTCGCCGCTCGACGTCGTGCAGGTGCGCGTCGCCGGTCAGTTCACCGATGTCGATCAGCTGCGTCAGATGCCGATCCGCGGCAGCTCCGGCAACCAGCTGCGGCTGGGCGACATCGCCGACATCCACCGTGGCTATGTCGATCCGCCGTCGGTCAAGGTGCATTTCCAGGGTCGCGAGGTCGTTGCGCTCGGCATTTCGATGGCCAAGGGCGGCGACATCATCGCGCTCGGCAAAGCGCTCAAGGAAGCGACGGCCGAGATCGACAGGCAATTGCCTGCGGGCGTGAAGCTTGCACAGGTACAGGATCAGCCGGTGTCGGTCGCGACGTCGGTGAACGAGTTCGTCCACGTGCTGATCGAGGCTGTGGCGATCGTCCTGGCGGTGAGCTTCATCGCGCTAGGGCTGCACAAGGGCGGCCGGTTTGGCTGGCACATTGACATCCGGCCGGGGCTGGTGGTCGCGATCACGATTCCGCTGGTGCTGGCCGTGACCTTCCTGGCGATGAACTACTTCGGCATCGGGCTGCACAAGGTGTCGCTCGGCTCGCTGATCATCGCGCTGGGCCTGCTGGTCGACGACGCGATCATCGCGGTCGAGATGATGGTCCGGAAGATGGAGGAGGGCTACGACAAGGTCAGCGCCGCGACCTATGCGTACGACGTCACGGCCAAGCCGATGCTGACCGGCACGCTGATCACGGCCGCGGGCTTCCTGCCCATCGGGCTGGCGAAGTCGGTGACCGGCGAATACACCTTCGCGATCTTCGCGGTGACGGGGATTGCACTGCTGCTGAGCTGGATCGTCTCGGTGTATTTCGTGCCCTATCTCGGCACGCTGCTGCTGAAGGTGAAGGCGCACGACCCGAACGCGCCGCCGCACGAGCTGTTCGACTCGGGCTTCTACAACGTTTTCCGGCGCATGGTGAACTGGTGCGTGCGCTTCCGCTGGATCACCATCGGCGCCACGATCGCGATCTTCGCGCTCGGCATCGTCGGCATGGGCAAGGTGCAGCAGCAGTTCTTCCCCGATTCGAGCCGGCCCGAGATCCTGGTCGAGCTGTGGCTGCCCGAAGGCACGTCCTTCGCTGCCAACGAGGAGATCAGCAAGCGCGTCGAGCAGCGCTTCATGAAGGAAGCGGGGGTCGATTCGGTCACCAGCTGGATCGGCTCCGGCGTGCCGCGCTTCTATCTGCCGCTGGACCAGGTCTTCCCGCAGAGCAACGTGTCGCAGATGATCGTGCTCGCACGGGATCTGCACCAGCGCGAGCTGCTGCGGCTGCGCTTCCCCGCCATCCTGGCGCAGGAATTCCCCGAGATGCGCGGCCGGGTGAAGCTGCTGCCGAACGGTCCGCCGGTCGCGTATCCGGTTCAGTTCCGCGTCATCGGAACCGATCCGGCGCAACTGCGCCTGCGCGCCGACGAGATCAAGGCGGTGATGCGCGACAACGCCAGCATGCGCGGCGTCAACGACAACTGGAACGAGTCGGTGAAGGTGATCCGCCTGGAAGTCGACCAGGCCAAGGCGCGCGCGCTCGGCGTGACCAGCCAGGCGATCGCGCAGGCATCGAAGACGATGTTCAGCGGCACGACGGTCGGCCAGTACCGCGAGAACGATCGACTGATCGACATCGTGCTGCGCCAGTCGCCCGACGAACGGACGGCGATCTCCGACCTCGGCAATGCCTACCTGCAGACCAGCTCGGGTCGCTCGATCCCGCTGTCGCAGATCGCCAAGCCGGTGTTCACCTGGGAGCCGGGCGTGATGTGGCGGCAGAACCGCGAGTACACGATCACCGTGCAGGGCGACATCGTCGAAGGCATGCAGGGCGCGACCGTGACGCAAGAGCTGGTGCCCAAGCTGCGCGCGATCGAGGCGAAGTGGCATGCCGAAGGGCAGGGCGCTTATCGCATCGAAGTCGCCGGTGCGGTCGAGGAAAGCAGCAAGGGTTCGGACTCGATCGTGGCCGGCGTGCCGATCATGCTGTTCGTGGTCTTCACGCTGCTGATGCTGCAGCTGCACAGCTTCAGCCGTGCGTTGCTGGTGTTCATCACCGGTCCGCTCGGCATCGCGGGTGTCGCCGCGGCGCTGCTGATTCTTGACCGACCCTTCGGCTTCGTCGCGCTGCTCGGGGTGATCGCCTTGATGGGGATGATCCAGCGCAACTCGGTGATCCTGATCGACCAGATCGAGACCGATCGCGCGGCCGGCGTGCCGGCCTGGGACGCGATCGTCGAGTCGGCCGTGCGCCGGCTGCGGCCGATCGTGCTGACGGCCGCCGCGGCGGTGCTCGCGATGATTCCCCTGTCGCGCAGCGTCTTCTGGGGTCCGATGGCCGTGGCGATCATGGGCGGCCTGATCGTGGCCACCGTGCTGACGCTGCTGGCGTTGCCCGCGATGTATGCCGCAGCTTTCCGGGTCAAGCGAGACGAAAAGGCGTCCTAGACTGGGCTAAAATGCCCGGTTGCCGATTTCAAGCGGGTGGTCTGCATTCAGGGGCCGCCCGTTTTTGCATCTTATTCACCTGAAGCGCGGGTGGCGAAATTGGTAGACGCACCAGGTTTAGGTCCTGACGTTCGCAAGAACGTGCCGGTTCGAGTCCGGCCCCGCGCACCAGCCACACCCCTCACAAGGAAGACACCATGACCGTGAACGTTGAAACTCTCGAGAAGCTCGAACGCAAGATCACGCTGACCCTTCCGGTCGGCACCATCCAATCCGAAGTCGAGTCGCGCCTCAAGAAGCTGGCCCGTACCGTGAAGATGGACGGTTTCCGTCCTGGCAAGGTGCCGATGAACGTGGTGGCCCAGCGCTATGGCTATTCCGTTCAGTTCGAAGTCATGAACGACAAGGTGGGCGAAGCTTTTTCGCAGGCCGCCAACGAAGCCAAGCTGCGTGTGGCCGGCCAGCCGCGCATCACCGAGAAGGAAGAGTCGGCCGAAGGCACGCTCGCTTTCGACGCAGTCTTCGAAGTGTTCCCTGAAGTCAAGATCAACGACCTGTCCACCGCGGAAGTCGACAAGCTCAGCGCCGAAGTCGGTGACGACGCGATCGAAAAGACCCTCGACATCCTGCGCAAGCAACGCCGCACATTCGCACAGCGCTCGCTCGAATCGCAAGTGGCCGACGACGACCGCGTGACGGTCGACTTCGAAGGCAAGATCGATGGCGAAACCTTCCAGGGCGGCAAGGCAGAAGACTTCCAGTTCATCGTCGGCGAAGGCCAGATGCTGAAGGAATTCGAAGACGCCGTGCGCGGCCTGAAGTCCGGCGACAGCCGCACCTTCCCGCTGTCGTTCCCAGAGGATTACCACGGCAAGGACGTGGCCGGCAAGCAAGCCGACTTCATGGTCACCGTGAAGAAGATCGAATCGTCCAACCTGCCGGAAGTCAACGAGCAGTTGGCCAAGTCGCTCGGCAT
>JAZKDL010000271.1:0-7772 GCA_040387575.1 Pseudomonadota bacterium | reverse complement strand
AGCAGGCGCTGACCGCGCGCACGCAGCAGCTGGTCGAGGCGCTCGGCACCGACGCGTTGACCGGCGCCACCAGCCGCGCCGGACTGCAGAGCCGGGGCGAGGAATGGCTGCGCAAGGAACAGCCTTTCGCACTGATGCTCCTCGACCTCGACGGCTTCAAGGGCGTGAACGATGCACACGGCCATGCGGCCGGCGACGCGGTGCTGATCGCGATGGCACAGCGGCTGCGCCAGCAGGTGCGCGCGGACGACGTGGTGGCGCGGCTGGGCGGCGACGAGTTCGCGGTCCTGGTGATGGGCAGCCCGACACGCGAAACGCTCGCCGCGATGGCGACCCGCATGATCGAGGTGAGCACATTGCCGGTCGACTACGAAGGGCGCAGCGTCACGGTCGGCATGAGCCTGGGCATTGCCCGCTATCCGGACGACGGCAGCACGCTCGCCAGTTTGCTGCGCGCGGCCGACTACGCGATGTACCACAGCAAGCAGGAGCGTTCAGGGCCGGCCTATACCTTTGCCGACGATCTGGACGATGCGGGCATGCCGCAGTCCGAGCCTGCGCGGCTGCTGCGCTGAGGGGGCCGTTTGGGGCGTCAGCGGTCTTTGGCGGCCATCAATGGCGTGCAGCCGACGCGTCGGCCATCTCGGCCGCATAGCGCGCCGGCGGCCGGCCGACGATCCGCCTGAACGCCGTGCTGAAGGCGCTGGTCGACTGATAGCCGCAGGCAAAAGCGATCTCCGACAGCCGGGCACGGCCGGCCCGCAGCGCGTCCTTGGCCAGCGCCATGCGCCACTGCAGCAGGTAGTCGATCGGCGCGAGACCGACGACGCTTCGGAAGCGCTCCGCGAACACGGAGCGCGAACTGCCGGCGACGTCGGCAAGCTGCGCGACGGTCCAGGCCCGCCGCACGTCGGCATGCATGGCACGCAGTGCGGGCGCCACCTGCGGATCGGCCAGACCGGCCAGCAGGCCCGCATCGAAGACATCGGACGTGCCCGACGCAAGGGCGCCGTGGCGGATCGCCTCGACCAGCATGATTTCGAGCAGCCGATCGAGCATCAGCGTGCGGCCGGCGCGCTCGGACGCGACTTCGTCGCCGAGCAGGTCGAGCACGGCACGCAACCGGCCGGCCGTCGCTTCGCGCGAATGCACCTGGACGACGGCGGGCAGCAACGGCCGCAGCAGGCTCGCGTTGGCATCGCCGAAGCTGAAATGGCCGCCCAGCAGGCGTGTCACCGGGCCGGCCCTGCCGGTGCCGATGCGCCGAGGCGCGTCCGGCGAGGTGGCACGGCCGATTTCAGGTTGCACGGGCTGCACGGACCTCGCGGTCTGCATGTCGATCGGCGCGACCGGCGCGCCATCGGACAGCGTCCAGACCGGCGGCCCGGCGAGCAGCACGAAGTCGCCTTCGGCGAGGCTGCGCTCGTCCATGCCCGCGATCTGAAGCTGGCAGGCACCCGCCGCAACCAGGCAGAACACCACGCCGCCGTTGGCCGGAAAGCGGATCGCCCAGTCGCCCGCGCATTCGGCGAGCTTCCACGCAAGGCCTTTGGGATGGAGCAATGCAAGCGTTTGGGTCAGTGGATCCATTCGGACGATCTCGAACAAGATTGAGCTTCTTCAGCATAGATCATCCTGCTGCAGCTCTCTAGACTTCAGGCATCCACCGCTTCAGGCTTCGCCATCTGACGAATAGCCATCCCGACCATGACCGACGCTTCTTCCACCGATTTCGAGCCCACTGCCGGCCTTTCTCACGCCGACCTGTCCAACTGGCGCGAACGTCCGCACAGCACCTGGGCCTTCCGCAACGTGCGCGCGCTGATGCCTTGCGCCGACGTTCCGAACGCGCCCGACCGCGTGCAGGCGCTGCCCGATCGGCCTGCCTCGCTCGACGCCTTCCAGCTGCGCACGCGCGACGGCGGCGCGCTCGACCTCGACCAGTTCCTGCGCGCCACCTGCACAGACGGTTTCGTGGTGCTGCACGACGGCCATGTCGTGTGCGAGCGCTACGACGGCGGGCTCACGCCCCACGCGCCCCACATCCTGATGTCGGCCACCAAGTCGGTGGTCGGCCTGGTCGTGGGCGTGCTCGCAGGCAACGGCGGACTCGACGTCGACGCCACGGTCGGGGCGATCGCGCCCGAACTGGCGTCCACCGCATTCGGCAACGCGACGCTGCGGCAACTTCTGGACATGCGCACCGGCGTCGTGATCGATGGCGAGGCGCTGGATGCCTACCGCGCCGCGACCGGCTGGGAGCCGGTCCGCCCGGGCGAAGCGCCAGCCGACCTCGCCAACTTCTTCCGCCAGGGAGCGGCGACCCACGGCGCGCACGGCGGCCCTTTCCGCTATGTGTCGGCGAACACCGACCTGCTCGGCCTGCTGATCGAGCGCGTGACCGGACGGCCCTTTGCAACGCTTGCGAGCGAGCTGCTCTGGCAGCCGATGGGCGCGGAGGACGGCGCCTTCATCACGGTCGACAGCCGCGGTGCGCCTCGCTGCACCGGCGGCTTCTGTGCCACGGCGCGCGATCTGGCGCGTGTCGGCCAGCTGGTGGCCGATGACGGTCGATGCGGCAGCCGCGATGTCGTGCCGGCCAGCTGGCTCGAAGACATCCGCCAGCACGCCGATCGCGCGGCCTGGGACCAGGGGGAATTCGCCGCCGGCTTCGCAGGTTTGCCGATGCATTACCGCAGCGGCTGGTACGCGATCGACGGTGCCGTTCAGACGCTCTTCGCGATGGGCATTCACGGCCAACACCTGTTCGTCGACCGCGCGAACCGGCTGGTCGTCGCCAAGCTGTCGTCTCAGGCGCTGCCGATCGATCCTGTGGCGATGCAGCTCACGCTGCGGGCCGTTCAGGAATTGCGGCGCTGCCTGCAGACCTGAACGTCAGCGCTCGCGGCTAGGCGCGGCGGCCCTTGCGCACACGCTGCGCCAGCAAGAGGCCGACGAACACGATGCCCGCCGCCGCACTGAGCCAGCCGAACCAGGCCACCAGCCCGACAGCCGACTGCGGCTGCACGAGGGCGAAGGCGAGCGATGCGGCCAGCAACGTCCACCCGGCCCGGCGCAGAACCCGCGTCACGGCTGGCGCGAGCGGCTCGTCCCAGAGGTCTTCCTGATGGCGCTCCATCGCCAACGCCAGACACGCAAAGCCGACGACGCACAGCAGCAGCACAGGCCAATGGTTCATGGCGTCGCCTCTGCAGTGCGCATCGCATTCCGGCGCACCGGACGCGCCTTGGGCTGGTGGCGATGCGTGCGAAGCGCCAGCAGCGCGTGCAGTCCGGCACAGGCGATGAAGCTCAGATCGATTGCGGCAAAGACCCAGTCGTGTTGCGCGATGCTGTGCAGCAGGCCGCGCCCGGTGGTCGCCGCATTGAGCAACGGCAGCAGCAGGAACAGCGCCGCGCCGAACCAGAACAACTCGACCCAGGCCTTCTTCGCGGGCCGCAGCACCGCGTAGGCCAGCGTCAGCCCCCAGGCGATGAAGAACACGTTGATCTCCCAGTCCTTGCGATCGGCCAGGCCGTCCGGCAACAGTCGGTTGCCCCAGAAGAACACCGCCATGGCGACCGACAGGCCGGCGATCGACGCGATGTTGAGCCGTTCGACCAGCCGGAAACCGAAGTACGGGCGCGCAGGGTCCGGCAGCTTCGCGCGGCGCTTGACGGTCCACATCACCAGGCCGGTTCCGACCATCGCCGTGCCGGCCAGGCTGACCAGGAAGTAGAGCCAGCGCAGCGTGGTATCGGCGAAGCGGCCCAGGTGCAGCGCGTACATCACGCCGCGCGTTTCGGCCGCCGCGCCGACGCTGTCCTTGGTCTGCAGCAAGCGTCCGCTCGCGCCGTCGAACAGCATGTACTGCGGGCTGGTCGAGACGCGCGCGCGGTCGCTGCGCACCACGACCACGCGCGCGGCCGCGTCGCCGCCGTTGTTGACCGTGACGCGCCCGACGCCGTCGCGGCCCCAGCGCGCCTGGGCTTGCCGAACCATGTCGGCGACCGGCGCCAGCGCGGCCTTGGTGCCGCTCGGCGGACCGGCGGGCACGAAGGCGCTGAGTTCCGACTGCATCGCCTGGCGCGTCTGGGCGCCCTTGAAGGCCGCGTCACCGCCCCACGGCACGTACATGAACATCAGCGTGACCAGCCCGGTGTAGGTGATCATCAGATGGAAGGGCAACCCGAACACCGAGAGCAGGTTGTGCGCGTCGAGCCACGAGCGCTGGCCCTTGCCACCGCGGAAGGTGAAGAAGTCGATGAAGATCTTCTTGTGGGTGATGACGCCGCTGACGATGGCGACCAGCATGAACATCGCGCACAGCCCGGCCACCCAGCGGCCCCACAACACCGGCAGGTAGTGCAGCTGGAAGTGGAAGCGGTAGAAGAACTCACCGCCGTTGGACTCGCGCACGCTGACCTTCTGCGCGGTCGCCGGGTCGAAGACTGCGCTCTCGAAGCGTCTGCCGGTACCGACCCGCCAGAACGCATCCGCCGTGTTGTTGCGATCGTCCGGCAGGCCGATGCTCCACTGCAGGCTCCCGGGCGCCAACTGCGCCAGGGTCGCGACCAGCCGCGGCGCAAGTTCTGCGGCGTCTGGCTGGTGCACCTGCGCCGGCACCTCGGGCCGCATCCATTGCGAGATCTCTTCCTTGAAGTAGCTCACCGTCCCGGTGAGGAACATCGCATAGAGGATCCAGCCGCCCAGCAGGCCGACCCAGATGTGGAGGTCGGACATGGTCTGGCGGATGCCGGGGGGTTTGGGCATGCCGTTCACTTCAATGCCGACCATGCGGCGAGCGCCAGCGGCAAGGCTGCGACGATCAGTCCGACCCACGCACGCCGCGCGGAGCGCACGGCAAAGACCCAGACGACAGCGCCGGCGTATACGGCGAAGCTGGCAAGCATGCCGGTCAGCACCGCCTCGCTGCGCGTCATCGGCAATGCCAAGGTCGCGACGCTGGTGAGCGCAGCCAGCGCGTAGCCGCCGAACAGCGCGGCGACGATACGGGAGAGCAAAGGGCCGATGGCGCGCAGACGAGAAAGCGCGCGGACGTGGATGGGAGGACTGTCCAGGACTGACATGGAGATGCCGCGCGGAGATGCGGGCGGGGAAAATGCGGATCTTCGGCTCTCAAATGAGAACCAGTCGCATTATAAGGCGTGTCGTCAGAGGGAGAAGACGACGGACCGGATGTGGGGCGCTGGCGCGAGGCCGTGTGGCGGAGACTGTGAGATTCGAACTCACGGACGGTTGCCCGTCGGCAGTTTTCAAGACTGCTGGTTTAAACCACTCACCCAAATCTCCGGAAGCTGCTCACCGTTGCGATGCAGCAAGCAGGCTGGCGATTCTAGCCTTGGCTGAATGCCCCGCCGCTAGGCGTCGGGCAGGAAGATCGTCTGCAGGTCACTCAGAAAATCGAGCCCGCGCTCGGTCGGCCAGACATGGCGCAGGTCGCGCGCCAGCAAGCCCTTGCGCTCCGCCTCATCCAGCCCGCGCTGGATCGACGTGATCGCCAGTCCGGTGCGCTCGCCGAACTGCGCCAGCGAAAAGCCATGCGTCAGACGCAGCGCGTTGAGCATGAACTCGAACGGCAGATCGGCCAGCGGCACCTCGTCGCTCTGCGACACGGCCGCGCCGCGCAACGCGTTGTCCATGTAGCGGCCGGGATCGCGAAAGCGCACCTGCCGCACCACGCGGTGCGCAAAACTCAGCTTGCTGTGCGCGCCGGCGCCGATGCCGAGGTAGTCGCCGAACTGCCAGTAGTTCTGGTTGTGCGCGCAGCGATGCCCTTCGCGCGCATAGGCCGACACCTCGTAGCGCTCGAAGCCCTGCAGCGCGGTGCGCTCGGTCAGGCGGTCGAGCATCGCGTAGGCCGTGTCGTCTTCCGGCACGACCGGCGGGAACTTGGCGAAGTAGGTGTTGGGCTCGATCGTGAGGTGATAGACCGACAGGTGCGGCGGCTGCAACGCCAACGCCTGGTCGAGGTCCTCGTCGAGCTGCGCCGGCGTCTGGCCCGGGAGCGCATACATCAGGTCGATGTTGAAGGTGTCGAAGGCGCTCGCGGCCTCCTCGACCGCCGCGATGGCCTGGGCGCGGTCGTGCACGCGGCCCAGCGCTTTCAGGTGCTCGTCGTTGAAGCTCTGCACGCCGACTGACAGCCGCGTGACGCCGGCCGCGCGATAGTCGCGAAAGCGATCGCGCTCGAAGGTGCCGGGGTTGGCCTCGAGCGAAATCTCGCAGTCGGGTGCGAGCTTGAGCCGCGCGCGCAGGTCGCCCAGCAGCCGGTCGATCGCCGCGGGCGAGAACAAGCTCGGCGTGCCGCCGCCGATGAAGATGGTGTGGACGGTGCGGCCCCAGATCAGCGGGAGCGCGGCGTCGAGATCGGCCACCAGCGCATCGAGGTAGCGCTGCTCGGGCAGCGCGTCGCCGCCGGCACGCCACTCGTGCGAATTGAAGTCGCAATACGGACACTTGCGCAGGCACCACGGCAGATGCA
This sequence comes from Pseudomonadota bacterium, assembly GCA_040387575.1. Classification (GTDB taxonomy): domain Bacteria; phylum Pseudomonadota; class Gammaproteobacteria; order Burkholderiales; family Burkholderiaceae_C; genus Variovorax. The sequence goes on along the minus strand of JAZKDL010000271.1, from coordinate 1,267 downwards.
CGTAGAGCGACAGCGGCGGCAGCGCACTGAGTTGCAGCGGCCCGGGCCGCATCAGGTGCAGCACGTCGTTGGCGTGCGCGGCACCACCGCTTTCGCCTTCACCGGCACTGACGATCGGGACGATCACGCTCACAGCCAGCGTTCCCGCATCAGCGCCAGCATCGCGCGCGCCGCCTGGCCGCGGTGGCTGTTGGCGTTCTTCACGTCGGCAGGCAGTTGCGCGAAGGTCTGGCCGAACTGGGGCAGGAACATCACGGGATCGAAGCCGAAGCCATGCGCTCCGCGCCGCTCGCGGGCGATCTCGCCGGGCGCGCGGCCCACGGCGATCAGCGGTTCGGGATCCTGCGGCGCGCGCAAGGCAACCAGCGTGCTGACCAGCGCGGCGCGGCGGTCGTCGACCTGCGCCATCTGCTCGAGCAGCGCGCGCACGTTGTTGGCGTCGCCCTTGGCATAGCCGAACTGCGTCGCGTAATAAGCCGTGTCGACGCCGGGCAGGCCGCCGAAAGCGTCGACGCACAGGCCGGCATCGTCCGCGATGGCCGGCAGGCCGGTTGCCGCCGCGGCGTGGCGTGCCTTGGCGAGCGCGTTCTCGACGAAGGTGCGAAACGGCTCCTCGGCCTCGCCGACGCCGAGCTCGGACTGGCGCACGAGTTCGACGCCGAGCGGCGCGAAGAGCACCTGCAGTTCGGCCAGCTTGCCGGCGTTGTTCGATGCGAGAACGAGCTTCACCGCGTCACCCGGCCAGCGCCTGCGTCTGCAGCGCGATGAGTTCGCCGATGCCCTTCTCGGCCAGGCCGAGCAGCACGTCCATCTCGGCACGGGAGAACGCGGCGCCTTCGGCCGTGCCCTGCACTTCGACGAAATGGCCGGCGCCGGTCATCACGACGTTCATGTCGGTGTCGCAAGCCGAGTCTTCGATGTATTCGAGGTCGAGCAGCGGCGTGCCCTGCACGATGCCGACCGAGATCGCGGCGACGTGGCCGCGGATCGGCGACGCGGCGATCTTGCCGGCGGCCAGCAGCTTGTCGACCGCGTCCTGCGCCGCCACGAAGGCGCCGGTGATGGCCGCGGTGCGGGTGCCGCCGTCGGCCTGCAGCACGTCGCAATCGAGGTGGATGGTGCGCTCGCCCAGCGCCTGCAGGTCGAACACGGCGCGCATCGAGCGGCCGATCAGGCGCTGGATTTCCTGGGTGCGGCCGGTCTGCTTGCCCTTGGCCGCTTCGCGGCTGCTGCGGGTGTGCGTGGCGCGCGGCAGCATGCCGTATTC
>JAZKDL010000270.1:0-8934 GCA_040387575.1 Pseudomonadota bacterium | reverse complement strand
ACACCCGGCTCGTAGACGCAGTCGTACTCGAGCGCATGGCACTGGTAGCCGTTCAGCAGTGCGGCAGCCGGCGCGCTGGTGCGCAAGCCGGTGTTCCAGATGTGCACGCCTGGCGCGTCGGGTGCGACCGTGCCCCATTGCGCCGCCGCTGCAAGCAATGCGTCCATGCGCGGCGCGAGCCGGCCGGCAAAGGCCACGCCGACGGTGTCGAGAAAGAACACACGCGCGGCGTCGACCGCGTCGGACGGCAGGTCCTCGTAGCGGGTCTGTTCGATCAGGTCGAGAAAGCGTTCGATGGCGTCGGTGTGCACGGGAGATTCGGTCATGGCGTCGGGCGGTTCATCGGTGGGACGGAAACTGCGCCGGGCGCTTGGCGAGAAAGGCGTCGCGCCCTTCGGCGAAATCGCGGCCTTCGAAAAGTTCGGCAAAGCGCTGGCGGGCCTGCTCGTGGAGTGCGGGCTGCCGCGCTGCGGCGATGCCCAGCTTCAGCGCACGCATCGCATCGGCCGAGTTGGCGCAGATCGCATCGACGAGTGCCTGCGTACTGGCGCCGAATGCGTCTTCCGCATGGACGCGGTTGACCAGCCCGATCGCGACTGCGCGCTCTGCCGTGACGGGCTGTCCGCCGAACAGCAGCTCCGCCGCCGCGGCAGCGCCGCAGGCCCCCACCAGCCTTGCGATGTCGTCCGGGTGGTACGACAGCCCGAGCCGCGCCGGCGTGATCGCAAAGCTCGCGCGCTGGCTGGCCAGGCGGATGTCGCAACCCAGCGCGAGCGCCACGCCGCCGCCCACGCAGGGGCCATCGATCAGCGCGAGCGTCGGCAGTTCGCAATCGGCGAGCGCACCGACCGCGTCATGCACTTCCTGTGTCGCGCGCGCCGATTCGGCCGGGTCGGTGTGCGTGGCCTTGAACTCGCTGATGTCGGCGCCGGATGCAAAGCAACCCGGCGCCGCGCTCTGCAACACCAGCGCGCGTACGCCAGACTGTCGTTCGGCCTGCGCCACCAGCGGCGGAATCTCGCGCCACATCGCGCGTGTCAGCGCGTTGCGGCGCCGTGGGTTGTCGATCATCAGGCGCGCCACCGCGCCGTCGATGTGCAGGAAAAGAGTGTTCATGTACAGGTCCTGTGGCAGGCCGCCGGTCGGTGGTCGCGAAGTGGTTGCAGTACGCATCGGGCACATGATAATATGTCCGGACAACTTGCTGCAACACATATTGGTCGCTTGGTTGCCGCAGGTTCCCTCATCCATTCTTCGCAGGCTCTCCATGAAGTATCGACGCTCCCCCAAGGCCTATGCGTGGCCCAACGACGCACATCTGGCGCTGTCCATCGTCGTCAATGTCGAGGAGGGCGCCGAGGCGAACATCCTCGACGGCGACAAGTACCCAGAGCCGGTCGACGAGATGGGCATTGCGCTGAAGCGGTCGATCCGCAACTTTGGCAACGAGTCGAACTACCGCTACGGCATCCAGCGTGGCGGCCCGCGCGTGATGCGTTTGCTCGAAGAACACGGCATTGCCGCCACCTTCACAGGCTGCGCGCTGGCGCTGGAACGCGCACCCGAACTCACGCAGGAGATCGTGCGGCAGGGCCACGAAGTCACCTCGCACGGCTATCGCTGGGGCCACCAGTTCAACATGAACGAGGACGAGGAGCGCGCCTACATCCGCAAGGCAGTCGAGTCGATCGAACGCACTACCGGCAAGCGGCCGGCCGGCTGGCTGTCGCGCTACCTGACCACGGCCAACACGCGACGCTTGCTGATTGAAGAGGGCTTCAGCTACCACATGGACGATCTGAGCGACGACGAACCGTTCTGGGACCAGCATGATGGCAAGCCGATCGTGGTGCTGCCCTACCAGGTCGACAACAACGACATGAAGATGTGGTCGGCACCGTCGTACACGCCTGACCAGTGGCTCAAGTACGCGATCGACAACTTCGAATGGGCGTTGCGAGAAGGTCGCGATGAGGTCAACGTGATGTCGATCGGCCTGCACCTGCGCATCATCGGGCGGCCCGGCCGCATCTGGGCGCTGGAGAAGTTCCTGGCGCATGTGAAGGCGCGGAGCCTGGAGCCGAACGGCCCGTGGATCGCCACGCGCCAGTCGATTGCCGAGCACTTCGCTGCCGCCGTCCCGTTCCGCGGTTGAGCCCGTGACCCTGAACGCAGGGCAGCTGGAGGCCGGGGCGGTCGACTGGCCAGCGCTGCTGCGACCCCACGACCGGCTGGTGTGCTCGCACATGACGAGCGAGCCGGTCGCGCTGTTGCGTTCGCTGTGCGCGGCGGCGCCGGCCGTGCCGCTGAGCCTGATGCTCGGCGTGCCCTTCACGCTGGCAGCGGCCGAGGCGCCCGCCCATGTGTCGTTGAGCAGCTTCGGCGCGATGGGCAGTGCCGCCGCGATCGGTCGTGGCCGAGCCTTGCAGATCGGCATGGCACCGTACGGCCGCTGCGCCGAGCCTTTCGAGCAGCCGGCCGTCGCTTGCGATGTCGCCCTCGTCAGCCTGGCGCAGGCGCCCGACGGCCGCTTGATGTTGGGCGCGTCGCATGGCTACATCGTCGAGGCCGCACGCCAGGCCCGCCACGTGGTCGCTGAGATCAACGCGCAGGCACCCTGCGTGCCGGGCGCGGCCTGGCCGGAGGACATTCCGCTCGGCACCGCGGTCGCAACCGACTATCCGTTGGCCCAGGCCGCGCCGGTGCGCGGCGATGCGGTCGACCTGTTGATCGCGCGGCACGTCGCTGCGCTGGTGCCGGACGGCGCCTGCCTGCAGGTCGGCCTCGGCGCGATGCCATCCGCGGTGCTCGCCGCCTTGTCCGCGCATCGCCATCTGGGTGTGCATAGCGGCATGCTGACCGACGCGCTGCATGACCTGATCGTGTCGGGCGCGATCGACCATTCGCGCAAGCCGGTCGGCAGCCGCCATGCGGTGGTCGGCAGCGTCTATGGCCACGCGGCGCTGTACCGCTTCAGCCATCTCAATCCTGACGTTTCACTGCGCGAACCTCGGTACACGCATGGTGCGGCGGTGATCGCGTCGCTGCCGGACTTCGTGGCGATCAACGGTGCGATCGAGGTCGACCTGCTCGGCCAGGTGAATGCCGAAGCCGTGCCGGACGACGCTGACGGCCTGCATCATGGCTTGCGTTATGTCGGCGGCATCGGGGGGCTGAACGACTTCGTACGTGGCGCGCGTGCTGCGCCGCGCGGGCGGTCGATCATTGCGCTGCCGTCGCGCACGCGGCCTGGCGCCGCAGGGCGCGCGCGGATCGTTGCGAGCCTCTCGGGGCCGGCGACGGTCGCCGCGATGGACGCCGACATCGTCGTGACGGAGCACGGTGTCGCGCACCTGCGCGATGCGGATCTGGGCGATCGGGTGCGCCGCATGCTGGCAATCGCCGATCCGTCGGACCGTGAGGCGCTCGAACGCACAGCGCACGCACGCGGCCTGCTGCGCTGAGCGACGTCAGCGCAGCGCAGCTTCGGCTGCGCGTGCGGCACGCAGCAGTGCATCGTCGCGCCCGCGATGGCCGACCAGTTGCAGCCCGATCGGGAGCACACCGTCACCGACCGGCAGCGGCAGGCTGATGGCCGGCGCACCCGACATGTTCGCCATCGCGGTGAAGTCGGCCTGGTGGTGCGGCACCGGGCCGTCCATCGCAAAGGCCTGTTGCGGCGCGGTGGGGAGCAGCAGGCCATCGAAGGGTGCGATCGTGCGCGTGAGCCAGCGGCCCGCGCCGACCACCACGGCGGTGGCGCGCGCCAGGTCGACGGCGCCGCGTGAGCGGCCGAAGTCCAGCATCGACAACAGCTCCGATGGCATTTCGGCGCGGTGTGCGGCCAGCGCTGCGGCGAGCGTGTGGTTCAGTTCCGCCTCGCACAGCAGCAGCCCGGCGCGGCGCGTGGCGGAGAACGGGTAGCCGGCCATGTCGACCGTGTGCAGCCGGAAGCCGGCGGCGCGCAGTCGTGGCAGCGCGGCGGCAAAGGCTTCGCACACATCTTCGGTGGCACCCATGGCTGCCAGATCGTCGGGCATGGCGAGGTCGAACCCGTCGCTCGCCGCCATGTCCGAAGCAGCGTCCGCCAGCGCTCCGGCGTGGTGGTCGCGGACGATCGAGAAAGCGTGCACCACGTCCTCGACACTGCGTGCGAGGATGCCGATGTGGTCGAGCAGGCTCGACAGTGGCAACAGCCCATCGGACGGCAAGGCGCCGAAGCTCGGCTTGAAGCCGACCACGCCGCAGTAGGCCGCGGGGATTCGCACCGAGCCCATGGTGTCGGTGCCCAGTGCGATGCCGCAGAAGCCGGCGGCGACGGCGGCGCCGGATCCGCCGCTCGATCCACCCGGCGTGTGGGTGACGCGGTGCGGGTTGGTGCAGTCGCCGAAGTCCGCGTTGTGATTGCTCGCGCCGAGTGCCACCGCGTGCATGTTGAGTTTGCCAAGGCAGTGCAGTCCGGCGGCGCGCAGGCGAGCGACTACCTTGGCGTCGCGCGCCGCAACCGGCGCGTGCAGTGCGCGCAGGCCGGCATGCGATGGAACACCCGCGACGTCGATGTTGTCCTTGACCGCGAAGCTGGTGCCCGCAAGCGGCGATGTGGCTGCGGGTTGGCATTCCGATTCGGGGGGCGGCGCGGTCAGCACTTCGACGAAGGCGTTGATCTGCGGATTGCGGGCCGCGATGGACGCGAGCTGCCGTTCCAGCAGCGCAGCGGCAGAGAGCGTGCCGCTGGCGATCAGGCGGGCCTGTTCGCTGGCGCTGCGCAGCAAGAGGTCGGTCGTCATGCCGAGCGCTTGTCGACGAGGCGGATGGGCTTTTGGCGAGTCTCGACGCCAGTGAGGGCGGACAGGGCTTGCACCGACACCAATTCGACCTGCACCTCGACGCCCAGCCGGTGCTTGAGGATGGCGCGGTACTGATCAGCGAGTGCTTCATCGTGCGTCTCGCCGCACTCGATGCTGGCCAGCAGATCCTCACGGCCGTTGGCGTCGCGCGTCAACGTGCAAAGGTATTCGCCCTTGAAGCCCGGCATGTCCGCCAGGATCGACGACAGCGCCTGCGGGAACACGTTGATGCCGCGCAGCTTGACCATGTTGTCGCTGCGCCCGAGAAAGCCCTCGATGCGGCGAAACGGCAGGTCGAGCTTCGACGGGCCCGAGAGGCAACGCGTCACGTCGTGCGTGTTGAATCGGATGATCGGAAAGATGTCGTCGGTGAACAGGCAGGTCACCACCATGTCGCCAAGCTCACCGTGCGCCTTGAGACTGCCGTCCTCGACGTCGCAGACCTCGACGAAGTGCGCGTCTTCCATCAGGTGCATCCCGTCGTGGTCCGGACCTTCGGCGGCGATCAGGCCGGTGTCGCCGACGCCGTACCAGTCGTACAGCTCGACGCCGCCCCAGGCTTCCGACAACGCCTGGCGCGCATCCTTGGCCAGATGGCCCGAGATCATGCGCACCGGGATGTCGCGTCCAGGTTCGATGCCTTTTTCGCGCGCGACGTCGGCCAGGCGCTTGATGTAGTCGGCGAAGCCGACGATCACCGTGGTGCCGAAGTCGCGCATGAACTCCACCTGCTTGACCGACGGCGTCTCCACGCCGGTGCCGCCGGCGAAGAAGGTGGCGCCGGTGTGGTGGATGACGGCCTCGCGGATGTAGTGTCCGCCGTTCACCGGGCCGTGCCCGTACACCGAATGCACCATGTCGGTGGGCAGCATGCCCTGCATCACATAGGCGCGCGCCAGCATCAGCTTGTGGACCTCGCGCGCACGCGGGCTGAAGAGCAGCGGCTGCGGCCGTCCGGTGGTGCCGCTGGTCGCGTGCAGGATCATCGGCAGGATCTTGCCGTCGATCGGTATCTCGCGGCCGTGGTGATCGCCCAGGGGAGGTTTGCGCTGGATGGCGTCCATCACTTCCTGCTTGCCGAAGCTGGGGAGCTTGCCGATGTCGTCGAGTGTGCGGATGTCGCCGGGCTCGATCCCGGCGGCGCCCCAGAGGCGTTGGTAGAAGGGCAGTTGCCAGGCGCGCTTCAACTGGCGCGCGAAGAGCGCGTTCTGGTGCGCGCGCAACGCGTCGATGCTCATGCCGGCGAACTTGGCGATGAAAGCGTCGCCCACGGGAAACTCGCGCTGCAGCGCGGCCATGTCGACCGCTTCGAAGTAAGTCAGATATTGCATGTCAGGAAGGAAGTTGATGCGGGTCGGTGTGATCCGCCGTAGCCGCCATATCGGCACTTGCGGAGACTCCGGGGCTTTCGCCCCGTGGCGGTGCAGGGCGTTGCACCGCTGGAGCGGCGAATGCACCAAAGCTCGCCATGGAGGCGATGGTTGGGAGGATCGGTAATGTCCACGAATGCAGTTTAAGTTGTCCGTACATATTGTGGTCGTGTCCTAAGCAATAATCAAGCCGAAACAGCCCGGCGCAGGCCGGTGCTCATGCACCCATACCGACCAAGGAAGCCCGTGAGGAACGAAGATCCCTATTACCAGCAGGTCGCCGACGCGCTGATCGCGCAGATCAAGGCCGGTCAATATGCGGTGGGCTCGTCGTTGCCGACGGAGCGCGAGATCTGCGAGTCGTTCGGCGTGAGCCGCCACACCACCCGGGAGGCGCTGCGCCAGCTGGCCGACCAGGGTCTGATCACCCGGCGGCAGGGCTCTGGCTCGACAGTGGTGGCAACCACGCCGCCGGTCCGCTACGAGCAGAACATCCAGAGCATCGACGACCTGATGCAGCACGGCAATGCGAGCCGGCTGCAGGTGCTCGAGAGTGTGGAGCTCACGCCCGAGGCCAACGAGTTCGCCGCGCAGATCAAGCACATGGCCAAGACGCCCTGCGTGCGCGTCCGGTCGATCCGCTATCCGCGCAACGACGTGCGGCCGATTGCACTGGTCGATGTGTACGTGGCGATCCGCGGCAAGGCGCAGGCACGTCGGCTGCTCGACGCCGACAGTGCCGCGCTGGAGATCGTGAACACGCTGGACGTGCGGAAGATCGACCGCACCGATCAGGCCTTCAGCGCCGTCAACATCGGCGAGACCGAGGCCCGCCTGCTGCAGGTCAAGGCAGGCGACGCGGCGTTCCGCATCGTGCGCCACTACTACGACGCGGCCGGCCGCCTGATGGTGGTCGCGCATTCGATCTATCACGGCGGTCTCTACACCTACGTTTCGACGCTGCGCCGCTCCTGAGCGGGCCCGCACGAGGCCGGCCGGGCTCGTGCCCCCTTCGGATTTCCTTCAGATGTGTCCGGACAACATGGCATGGATTCTGCATGCCGTCCGATAACTGGGTTCGCATCGGTGCGGAGCCCCACGATGACTCGAATCGGGGTCGATATGTGTTTACAGTTGTACGGACATATCGTCTAATTTCGAACGTCGTCGTGTCGGACTTATCAACTTCTGGAGGATGTGTGATGTGTAAATCTCAAGCTTGGGCGCGTCGCTTGCGTCCGCTCGCCGTGGCGTCCACGGCGCTGCTGGTGTCCGTGGCCGCGTTCGCGCAGATCAAGCTGGACATCTCGGTGCCCTGGGGCCCGAACGAATTCCATACGCTGAACGCTATCGCCTTCGCCGAGCGCGTAAAGAAGGAGACCAACGGCGAAGTGGTCATGACCGCACGCCCCGGTGGCGAACTCGGCGTGAAGGCGAACGAATCGGTGCGCGCCATCTCCGAAGGCGTGGTGCCGATGGGCGACCTGGCGTTGTTCCAGAACGCCAGTCGCGGGGCGGTTCTGGGCGTAGAGGCGCTGCCTTTCCTGGTGGCCGACTACGACCAGCTGAAGGTGCTGCACAAGTTCTTCCGTCCGATCTGGGAAGGCGTGCTCGCCAAGAACAACCAGAAGGTGCTCTACATGGTGCCGTGGCCGAACCAGTTCTTCTTCATGAAGAAGCCGTTGGCGTCGATCGACGACCTGAAGGGCGTGAAGATGCGTTCGCTCGACAAGCTCAGCACCGACTGGATCAACCGGCTCGGCATGGTGCCGGTGCAGATGACCAACCTCGAGATCCTGCAGGCACTGGGCTCGGGCATGCTGGACGGCGTGCCGACCTCGGCTGGCACCGCGGTGGCACAGAAGTACTGGGACTTCATGAAGTACGGCTACGAGACCAACCACACCTGGGCGTCGAACGTCATGTCCATCAACATGGACACCTGGAAGAAGTTCACGCCGGCACAGCAGGCGACCGTCGAACGCGTCGCGCACGAGATGGAGCCGACTTTCTGGGAAGTCAGCAAGCGCGACCATGCGACCAAGGTCGCCGAACTGTCGGCCAAGGGCATGGCGATCGCGCCGATGCCGAAGGCCGTTCTCGACCAGATGCGCGTGCGCACCACGCCGCTGTGGGAAGCCTATGCCAAGCCGATGGGTGACGACGCGGTCAAGGCGCTGGCCGAGTACCGCGCGGCGATCGCCAAGTAAGCGCATCGCGCGCAAGCCCCCGTCCTCATTCCCTGCGTTGCTGGAGTACCCATGCGCAAGTTGCTCGACCGCCTCTACGACGGCGGTCTGTTCCTGGCAGGCGCCTTCCTGGTGGCCATTTTTCTGGTGATGATCATCGAGTCGGTGCTGCGCAAGCTCGGCGGCTACGTGCCGGGCGCGTCGGACCTGATCGGATGGTTCTGCGCTGCTGCCGGCTTCCTGGCGCTGCCGGCCACTTTCAAGCGCGGCGACATGGTGCGCGTCGGTGTGCTGGTCGACGTGCTGCCGCCGGCGCTGCGCAAGCCCATGCTGATGGCCTGCCTGGGGCTCGCGCTCGTGTTCACGAGCTACATGCTCTGGGCGGCTGGCTCGTATCTGTTCGACGGATGGCGCAGCGACGAGATGACGCAGGGAATGATCGAGATCGCGGTGTGGATTCCGCAGTCGAGCTTTCTGGTCGGTGTGCTGCTGCTCCTGGTGGCGGTGTTCGACGAGGCCGTGAATGCC
>JAZKDL010000269.1:0-2297 GCA_040387575.1 Pseudomonadota bacterium | reverse complement strand
CTACCTGATCCTGGACGTGGTGCGCGACCAGCAGCTGATCGAGAAGCACGGCAAGCAGCAGGGGCTCGACATCGCGGTCGACTGGGCGAGCATCTCGGGCTCGACCGGCATGAACGAGGCACTGCTCGCGGGCGCGCTCGACGTCGTGTCGGCCGGCGTGCCGCCGATGCTCACGCTGTGGGACCGCACCAAGGGCCGGCAGAACGTGAAGGCGGTCGCCGCGCTCGGCTCGCTGCCCAACTACCTGCTGTCGAACAACCCTGCGGTGAAGACGCTGAAGGACCTGAGCGAGAAGGACCGCATCGCGGTACCTGCCGCGGGTGTCGGCTTCCAGTCGCGCACGCTGCAGATCGAAACCGCGCGCGTGTTCGGCAAGGACGACTTCAAGCGCTTCGACAACATCTCGGTGAGCCTGCCGCATCCCGAGGCGACGGCCGCGCTGATCGCGGGCGGCTCCGAGATCAACACGCATTTCTCGAGCGCGCCGTTCTACTACCAGGCGCTGGCCGCGAACAAGAACATCCACAAGGTCATCGGTTCCTACGAGATCCTCGGTGGGCCCGCGACCTTCAACGTGCTGTACACCACGCAGAAGTTCCACGACGAGAACCCGAAGACCTACAAGGCTTTCTATGCCGCGCTGGTCGAAGCGGCGCAACTGATCCAGGCCGACAAGGCGAAGGCGGCGGACATCTTCATCCGCGTGCAGAAGTCGAAGCTCGCGCCGGAGCTGGTGCGCCGGATCGTGGAAGACCCGGAGAACGACTTCACCGTGTCGCCGCACCGCACCTTCGTCTATGCCGACGAGCTGCACAAGCTCGGCGTGATCAAGAACAAGGCGGCGTCGTGGAAGGACTACTTCTTCGATGAAGCCTACGCGCAGCCGGGGTCATGAAATTGGCTCTCCCCCAGGCTAGCTCGCTTCGCGTAGCCGCCAACCCCCTTCCGGGGGCAACACCGACGGCCCGGCAAAGCCGGTTCCGTGGTGTTTCTGGTGAAGAGCGCGTCTCGAACGCCGGGGCTGGTCCTGGCGTCAGCGCCGATTCCGGCGCGCTGCTCCAGGTCGACGGCGTGAGCCTCGAATACCGCACGCCGGAACGCGTGGTGCGCGCGACGCACCGGGTGAGCTTCGACATGCACGAGGCCGACCGCTTCGTGCTGCTCGGCCCGTCGGGCTGCGGCAAGTCGACCTTGCTGAAGGCGATCGCCGGCTTCATCGCGCCGGTCGAGGGCGAGATCCGGCTCGATGGCCGCGCGGTCACCGCGCCGGGGCCGGACCGCATCGTCGTGTTCCAGGAGTTCGACCAGCTGCCGCCGTGGAAGACGGTGAAGCAGAACGTGATGTTCCCGCTGCTCGCCTCGCGCACGCTCGGCCGCAAGGAGGCCGCCGAACGCGCGCTGCACTACCTCGACAAGGTCGGCCTCGCGAAGTTCGCGGACGTGCATCCGCACCAGCTGTCCGGCGGCATGAAGCAGCGCGTGGCGATTGCGCGTGCGCTCGCCATGCAGCCGCGCGTGCTGTTGATGGACGAGCCCTTCGCTGCGCTCGACGCGTTGACGCGCCGCAAGATGCAGGAGGAGCTGCTGCAGTTGTGGGACGAGGTGCGCTTCACGCTGCTCTTCGTCACGCACTCGATCGAGGAGGCGATGGTGGTCGGCAGCCGCATCGCGTTGCTGTCGCCGCATCCGGGCCGCATGCGCGCCGAGATCAACAGCCACGCCTACGGGCTCGACAGCCTGGGCGGCGCCGACTTCCAGGCGACCGCGCAGCGCATCCACCACATGCTGTTCGACGAACAGGAAGCGATCAACCCATGAGCGCATTGACGCCACCGATCCGCCCCGAATACGAGCTCCGGCTCGAGCCCTTCAACGAGATCGCCGTCGAACGTCCGCTGCCGCTGGCCACGCGCATCTGGGCGCAGGGCTGGCTGCGCAAGGGGCTCATCCTGATCGTGCTCGCCGTGCTGTGGGAGCTGGCCGCCCGCTGGCAGGACAACGACCTGCTGCTGCCGACCTTCAGTGCCACCGCCCGCGCGCTGGTCGACGGCGTGGCCAGCGGCGAGTTGGTGCAGAAGGTGGGCATTTCGCTGTCGGTGCTGCTGCAGGGCTACATCGGCGGCGTGCTGCTGGCCTTCGCGCTGACCACGCTCGCGGTGTCGACCCAACTCGGCCGCGACCTGCTGGGCACGCTGACCTCGATGTTCAATCCGCTGCCCGCCATCGCGTTGTTGCCGCTGGCGCTGCTGTGGTTCGGCCTCGGCCGCGGCAGCCTGGTGTTCGTGCTGATCCATTCG
>JAZKDL010000268.1:0-10946 GCA_040387575.1 Pseudomonadota bacterium | reverse complement strand
TTCATGGCGATGGAGCCGCCGACGGCGCTCGAGCCCGCGCCGATCAGCGAGGAGAAGAACAAGGTGTTCCGCAGCATGGAGCCGATCCAGCCGCAGGACGTGGTGCGCGGCCAGTACAGCGGCTACCGCAGCGAGGAAGGCGTCGACCCCGATTCGGACACCGAGACCTTCATCGCGCTCAAGTGCCACATCGACAACTGGCGCTGGGCCGGCGTGCCGTTCTACCTGCGCACCGGCAAGCGGATGGCCGAGGGCCAGCGGATCATCTCGATCGCGTTCCGTGAACCGCCGAAGAGCATGTTTCCGCCCGGTTCCGGCGTCGGCGCGCAGGGGCCCGATCACCTGACCTTCGACCTGGCGGACGCGTCGAAGATGTCCTTGAGCTTCTACGGCAAGCGCCCTGGCCCCGGCATGCGGCTGGACAAGCTGAGCCTGCAGTTCGCGATGCGCGACACCGGCCTGGCCGGCGAGGTGCTCGAAGCCTACGAGCGGTTGATCCTCGACGCGATGCGCGGCGACCGGACGCTGTTCACGACGGCCGAAGGCATCGAGCGGCTGTGGGAGGTGTCGACCCACCTGCTCGAATCGCCGCCGCCGGTGCGGCTGTATGAGCCGGGATCATGGGGACCGAAGCCGGTGCACCAATTGATCGCGCCGCATGCCTGGCGGCTGCCGTTCGAGCGCGCCTGGCGCGACCCGAACAAGGTCGGGAGCTGACGCGCCAGGCGATGGCGTCAGGCCGGCGCCACTTCCAGCACCAGCTTGCCGAAGTTCTCGCCCTTGAACAGCTTGTTCAGCGTTTCGGGAAAGGTGTCGAGGCCCTTCACCACGTCTTCCTTGCTCTTCATGCGGCCGTCCTGCAGATAGCCCGACAGCTCGGCGATGGCGACCGGGTAGCGGTCGGCGTAGTCGAACACCACGATGCCTTCCATGCGCGCGCGATTCACCAGCAGGCTCAGGTAATTGCGCGGTCCGGCGGACGGCATGCTGTTGGCGTTGTTGTACTGGCTGATCGCGCCGCAGATGATGATGCGGGCCTTGCGCGCGATCTTCGCGAGCACCTGGTCGAGGATCTCGCCGCCGACGTTGTCGAAGTAGATGTCGACGCCCTTGGGGCAATGCTCCTTCAGCCCTGCGCGCACGGCACCTTCGCCGGCCTTGTAGTCGATGCAGGCGTCGAAGCCCAGTTCCTTCACCACCCATTCGCACTTGGCCGCGCCGCCCGCGATGCCGACGACGCGGCAGCCCTTGATCTTCGCGAGCTGGCCGACCGTCTGGCCGACCGCGCCGGCCGCACCCGAGACGACGACCGTCTCGCCCGGCTTCGGCTGGCCCACGTCCATCAGGCCGAAGTAGCCGGTCATGCCCGGCATGCCGAGCACGTTGAGCCACTGGCCGATGGTGCCGACGCTCAGGTCGATCTTGACCAGGCCGTTGCGCTTGATCTGGTCTTGCGGGATCAGCATGTATTCCTGCACGCCGAGCGTGCCGTACACCGTGTCGCCGACGGCGAAAGCCGGGTTCTTCGACGCCACGACGCGGCCGACGCCGCCCGCGCGCATCACCTCGTCGATGGCCACCGGCGGGATGTAGCTCCTTGCGTCGTTGAGCCAGCCGCGCATGGCCGGGTCGAGCGACAGCGACAGCGTCTTGACCAGCACGCCGCCCTCGGCCGGCTCGCCGACCGGCTCGGTGGTGAAGCGCCAGTGCTCGCGCGTGGCCGTACCTTCGGGCCGCTTGGCCAGGCGGACCTGGTGGTTGTCGAGTGCTGCGGTCATGGTGTGTCTCCTCGGAGGGTGTGGTCTGTGAAATCCAGGCGCATGCTAGTCGCGCAAAGCCTGACCCCACGTAGCGCGCGCGACAGCGGCCTTGGGCAGAATCGATCGCATGCGTGAACCCGTTCCACCCCGTATCCAGACACTCGGCGAGGAAATCGCCAACGCGATCAGCCACGGGCTCGGCCTGGCGCTGGCCATCGCGTCGCTGCCGATCCTGGTCTACAGCGCCGCCGTGCACGGCCAGGCGGCCAACGTCGTCGGCGCCTGCCTGTTCGCGGGCACGGCCATCGTGCTGTACCTGGTCTCGACGCTCTATCACGCGCTGCCGGCCGGCCGCGCCAAGCTGCTGCTGAACCGGCTCGACCACGCGGCGATCTACCTGTTCATCGCGGGCAGCTACATGCCCTTCCTGCTGGGCGTGCTGCGCGGACCCTGGGGTTGGGCGCTGTTCGCGGTCGTCACGAGCGCAGCTATCGTGGGCGTTGGCGCGAAGCTGCTCGATCGCCTGCGCCATCCGCTGTGGTCGACAGGCCTGTACGTCGCGATGGGCTGGGTGGCGCTGGTTGCCGCGGTGCCACTGTACGAGCGCATGTCACCGGCCGGACTGGGCTGGCTGGTGGCGGGCGGCCTGGCCTATACGGCAGGCGCGGTGGTGTTTCTGCTCGATTCCAGGCTGCGCTATGCGCACTTCGTCTGGCACCTGTTCGTGCTGGGCGGCAGCACCTGCCATTTTTTCGCAGCGCTCTGGTACGCGCACTGAGGCGCTGCGCTGTCGCTGAACAGGCGCCGCCTGGCGCTCAGGCCAGTCGCACGATGACGGCGAGCCCCGGCTCGGCATTGCGCACTTCGAGGCTGCCGCCGTGCGCCTCGGCCACGAGCCGGCACAGGTACATCCCCAGGCCGACGCCACCGGTGGACCGCTGGCGCGCGCCATCGGCCCGATAGAAGGGCTCGGTCAGGTGAGCGAGCTGAGCGGCGTCGACGCCCGGACCGAAGTCGCGCACGACCAGTTCGACGCCCTGCCCCACTTTCTTCAATGACACCGTTGGCGGCAAAGAGGCACTGCCACCATGCCGCAGTGCGTTGTCCAGCAGGTTGCGCAGCAGCAGCCGGATGCGCATGCGGTCGAGCGACAGTACAGGCAGCTCAGCCACCAGGTCGAGCGCGACGCGCTCGCCGCCCGGCAGTTCGGCCATCGTCTCGCGCACCAGCGCGACCAGGTCCACCGGCTCTCGATGCAGCGCGGCGTGCGGGCTGGCCAGCCGCTCGCTTTCGAGCAGATCGCTGATCAGATCGCGCATTTCGTTCAGGTCGCGCAGCAACGCGGCGCGTTCGACTTCGCTGTCGGCGGTGGCCGGTAGCAGCTCGGCATTCAGGCGCGCGCGCGTGAGCGGCGAACGCAGCTCGTGGCTCAGCGCCAGCAGCAGCGCACGCTTGGCATCGAGCATGCCGCGGATGTCCTGCGCCATGGCGTTGATGCGCTGCGCCAGGTCGCCGAGCTCATCGCAGCGGCGCTGCGGGATCGGCGTGTCGAAAGTGCCCTGTCCGAAGCGATCGGCGCCCGCGCGGATGTCGTCGAGCGGCCGCAGCAGGCGCCGCACGTACGCATAGGCCAGCCCGATCAGTACCAGCAGCGCCGCCAGCGTGACCCAGCCGATGCCGTGCGGCGCGCGCTGCCAGGGCAGCGTGCCCACGCCGAACACGATGCGGTGGCCGTCGGCGGTGGTTCGGCTGAGCCAGTCGCGGCGCTCCAGGCCGTCACTGCCATCAGGACTGCGCCGGTCCTGCAGCCAGCCGCGGCGTTCGCGGTCGGGATGCGAATCCCAGTTGATGTGCGGGCCGTCGATGCGGACCGAGATCGGCAAGCGCGCCGCCAGAGCCTGGGCGCGCGCCACGTCGGGCGGCGAGCCGATGTCGGCGGCCAGCCGGCTCACATAGTCGTCGACCAGGGGCCGCGCGACGTCGCGCCAGCCGGTGGAAAGGGCTCGTTGCATGCCGCCGAGGAAGACGACGGTCATCGCGAATGCGAGCAGCAGGAATACCGTGATCAGCTGCAGCCGAAGCGAATGGCGCCAACGATGATGCCAACGGCCGTGGCGCCGCGGCCGCCTTTTGAGTTCGCCACGCCGAAACTTGCGCATGCTCAGGCCTTGCCGACCGCCAGCGCATAGCCGGCATTGCGCATCGTCTTGATGCAGTCGAGCGGTTCGAGCTTCTTGCGTAGCCGGCTCACCACGATGTCGACCGCGCGCGTGTACAGCTCGGCCTCATGGCCGCGCAGCCGATTCAGGATGTCGTCGCGGCTGAACACCTTGCCTGGCTCGCTCGCGAGCATGGCCAGCAGATCGAATTCGGTGCCTGTGAGGTCGACCGCTGCGCCATGGCGCAGCACGGTGCGCTTGTCGAGGTCGATATCGAGGCCGTCGAACACACGGCGTTGCGTCATGACGGCTGCGGCAGGCAGTGCGCGCTGGCGCCGCAGGATCGTCTGCACGCGGGCGACCAGTTCACGCGGCTCGAAAGGCTTCGGCAGGTAGTCGTCGGCGCCGAGTTCGAGCCCGACCACGCGGTCCATCACTTCACCGCGCGCGGTCAGCATGACGATCGGGATGTCGCTCTCCTTGCGGATTTCGCGGCACAGCGCGAAGCCGTCCATCTCGGGCAGCATCACGTCGAGGATGGCGGCGTCGTAACCGCCCGCGCGCAACCGCGCCAGACCGGCACTCGGGCGCAAGGCGCTGTCGAGCGTCATGTCGAAACGGGCGAAGTAGGTCGCCAGCGGCGCGGCCAGGTGCTCGTCGTCGTCGATCAGCAGGATGCGGGACATCGGCGAATTGTCAGCGACGTGCGCTCACCAGGCGTCGGGCCGGCCGAGCGTGCCCAGATGCGTGTAGCGAAAGCCGCTCGCAGACTTCAGCCCGAAGCCCAGCGCACGATCGAAGCCGATGTGCGCCGTCCAGATCAGCGCAAGCGCCGTCGCCAGCGGCATCGCGGCGAACAGTCCCGCAGCCAGCAACGCGATCGGCCCGATGTACGAATGCCCGGCGTTGTAGACCGCGGCGCCCACGCGCGGCCCCCACGAGTAACCGAGCATCGACAGATCGGGCACGAGGAAGAAGCCGGCGAAAGCCATCCAGCCAATGCCCCAGTTCGAATACGCCGCGACGGACAGCGCCAGCACCACCAGACCTTCGAGACGAAGCAGTGCCCGCATTTTTCCGAGCACTGGGCTTGCAGGATCAGCGGCAGCGAACTCCAGCCCTGCAACAGGGTGGGACGGGTCGCGCCAGACGGTGAGCCCCGCCATCGGCAGAGCATCGGCGCCGACATGAAGCAGGCGCGCCGACGGCGTCGCGGGATGCGCCTCCGACTCGGCGCCCGGCAAGGCTTCACGTGTCGCGTGCAGCCTCCGCCCCTGCGTGCTCAGGACCTCCACCGGCGGCCTCCGCGGTCCATGAAGTCGCGGACCTTCTGCTGCTGCGCGGCGTTCAGGTGATCGAAGAAGTCAGCCGCGGCGGCAATGACTTCCGGACTGCCGCTGCGCAGCGCCGCAGTCTTCTCATCGATCAGCCGGCCGGCACCGGCCTGGTCGAGGGTGCTGCCAGCGAACAGCGCCAGGAACTGCGAGCGAGGCTCGCCCGCGCCACCAGCGCCGCGCATCGCCAGGCGTTGCTTCTGCAGCGTGTCGGCCAGCGCGGTGAGCTTCTGTTTCTGCGATGCGTCGAGGTCAAGCTTGCTGCCGACGCGCTCGACCATTTTGGCGCGGAACTCGGTCGCGTCGCCCGAACCCCATCCATGGCGGTACGACGAACAGGCACCGAGACTTCCGACGACGATCGCACCGCCGAACAAACCGAAAAGGCTGCGTTTGATCCAGGGCTTCATGAGACTTCCTTGTGTTGAAAAGTGAAGCCTGATGGTGCGATCTGCCGCACGTAAAGTCCTTTCGCCGCGGTATCGGCGTGTTTCGTTTTATGTCGATCCGCGTGTCGATCAGCGCACCAGTTCGGCCGCCGGATCGTCGGACTCGAGCACCGACTGCGCCCATGCAGCAAGCTTGCCGGCGTCGGCACGCAGCACCTCCTGCTTGACCGCCAGGATCTGCGACGGATGCATCGAGAAGCTGCGCAGTCCCAACCCGAGCAGAAGCCGGGTGAACGTCACGTCGCCAGCCATCTCGCCACAGACGCTCACGCCCTTGCCCTGCCGACGGCACTCGGCGATGGTGTCGGCCACCAACCGCAGCACGGCGGGATGTGCCGGGTCATAGAGATGCGCGACGGCCTCGTCGGCCCGATCGATCGCGAGCGTGTACTGGATCAGGTCGTTGGTGCCGATCGACAGGAAATCGAAGTGCTTCAGGAACAACCTCAGCGTGAGTGCGGCTGCGGGTATCTCGATCATCGCGCCGAGCTTCACTGCGCCGTAGGCCATGGCGCGCTGGTCGAGTTCGGCGCGTGCGGCGTCGATCAGCACCAGCGTCTGCCGGATCTCGCTCGCATGCGCCAGCATCGGGATCAGCAGATGGATTTCGCCATGCGCCGCCGCGCGGAGGATGGCGCGCAGTTGCGTGAGGAACATCGCCGGGTCGGCCAGGCTCCAGCGGATCGCGCGCAGGCCGAGGGCCGGATTCAAAAGCTCCTGGCGCGCCGACTTGCCGTCGAGCGGCTTGTCGGCGCCGATGTCGATGGTCCGGATCGTGACCGGCATGCCCTGCATGCCCTCGACGGCGCGGCGATAGGCGAGGTACTGCTCCTCTTCGTCGGGCAGCCGCGTGAGGTGCTGCGCCTCGCGGCCCATGAAGAGGAATTCGCTGCGGAAAAGCCCCACGCCGACCGCGCCGGCTTTGACCGCACCGACCGTGTCCTCGGGCATCTCGATGTTGGCCAGAAGTTCGACGCGCTGGCCATCGAGCGTCACGGCCGACTTGTGTCGCAGCCGTGCAAGCCGTCCACGCTCGAGGTCGCCCTGGCGCTGCTTGAAGCCGTACTCGGCCAGGATGATCGGCGACGGGTCGACGATCACCACGCCGGCGTCGCCGTCGATGATGACCCAGTCGTCCTGCCGCACCAGCTGGCTCGCGGTGCGCGCGCCGACCACCGCCGGAATGTCCATGCTGCGCGCAACGATCGCGGTGTGCGACGTACGCCCGCCGACGTCGGTCACGAAGCCGGCGAACACGCTCTTCTTGAACTGCAGCATGTCGGCCGGCGACAGGTCGTGCGCGATCAGCACCAGCGGCACGTCGACGCCGTCGCCCGCCGTCGGATCGCCATGGTCGTCGTCGTCGCGGGCTGCGGCGCGCTTGCGGCGCGGCGGCGACGGCGCGAGCACGGCGGCGGTGCCCTTCATGCGGTGCAGGATGCGTTCGACGACCTGCTCGAGGTCGGCCTTGCGCTCGCGCAGGTAGTCGTCCTCCATCTCGTCGAACTGGCGCGCGATGATTTCCAGCTGCGTGGTCAGCGCCCATTCGGCGTTGTACAGCCGGTCGGTGATCCAGTGCTTGACGCCGCTGATCAGCGCCTCGTCCTGCAGCAGCATCTGGTGCACTTCGAGGAGTGCGGCCAGTTCATGCGGCGCGTCGTTCGGCCCCATCTGCGCGACGCTCGCCTGCAGCCGGATCAGCTCCTCGACGACTGCATTGCGCGCGACGCGCACGCGGCCGATCTCGGTGTCTATCTGTTCCGGCTTGATGAAGTAATGCGCGACATCGATGCGGCTCGACACGACCAGCACGGCGCGCCCGATGGCGATGCCACGCGCAACCGGAAGGCCGTGCACCGCGAAGGTCATGGGCTATTCGCCTTCGCCGAACTTGTCGTTCATCAGCGTGACGAGCGCGTCCATGGCCTGTTGCTCCTGCTCGCCATGCGTTTCGAGCTCGACCGTGACGCCGATGCCGGCGGCCAGCATCATCACGCCCATGATGCTCTTGGCATTGACACGGCGATCGCCGCGGGCGATCCAAACTTCACAGGGGAAGCTGCCTGCGAGCTTGGTGAGCTTGGCCGACGCGCGAGCGTGCAGGCCCAGCTTATTGCTGATGGTCACGGATGTCTTGATCACTGTGCTTTCTTCTTGCCTGGTTCTGGGGAGCCGAGACGGCGACCTGCATCACGCCCGCGGTACCGCCGGTCACCGCACGTTGCACCAGCGCATCGAGCGGTTCGTTGCGGTAGCTCACGGCGCGCAGCAACATGGGGAGATTGACGCCCGCCACCAGCCGCGAACGAACGCCGTCGACCAGCTTCTGCGCGACGTTGCACGGCGTGGCACCGAACACGTCGGCCAGAACCAGCACCTGCGAGCGCGGCAGCCGCAGGCGTTGGTCCAGCGTGATGCGCGCAGCCGCCAGCGTCTCTTCGGGCGAGACGTTGGGCAGCACGTCGAGTGCGGCGATGTGGTGTTCGCTGTCCGGAAAGACATGCAGCGCGCACTGCCGGAGCGCCTGTGCAAGCGGCGCGTGGGCAATGATGAAGATGCTGTTCATGCGGTAAGGGAAACGGGTCTCTGATTATGCAGCGCGCCCCTGTGGACGCACAGGCTCACGGCAGCCGCAGACCTTCGAAGAAGGTCGCGACCGCATCATCGGCTGACGGCTGCCCAAGCACTGTCGCCTGGTACAACGAGACCTTGCCGCCCCGCAACTGCGCGAACCACAGGACATGCGTGCCCGCACCGCGCTCTCCGCGCGCATGTGCAGCCGTGTCGATGCGTCGCGGCGCCGGATTGCCGACGGCGTTCAGGACCTGAACGGCAGTCTCAGTGACGCCATCCGTCGACAGCTGCGTTCGCGTCGCGCGCTGCCAGGCATCAAGCCATGCGGTCGCCTGATCGGTATCGTTGGCGACGGCATGCGCCACCGCGAACGTCGCGCCGCCGGCTTCGCAGCCTGCCATGTCGACCTTGACGGCGGCACCACCTGCGCCGAGCGGCATCTCGCGCGTGGCACGGTCCGGCTTGCAGGGCAGCAATGCCATCAGGCCCTCATCGCCGACGGGGGCATCGCGCCAATTGAAGGTCGGGCTGCAGGCGGCGGCCAGCATGCCCAGGCTGAGCGCCACGACCGCCGACATGGGTCGGACGCGTCGGGCGCTGTGTGACGTGGGGAGGAGCATCCGGTTCGTTGCTGATCGCATTGCAGATGCCGTCTCAGCGGACGGCGCCAAATACCTTCTGCAGGATCGCGCTGCCGCTGCCGACCGGGTCCTGGCGGATCTTGCGCTCTTCATCGCCGATCACGAGGTAAAGACCGTCGAGCGACCTGGACGTCACGTAGCGCTGAATATTCGCGTCGTCTTTCTTGACCAAACCCATGTCCGATGCCTTGCCCGCCAGCCGGTTGTACTTGTCGGCCAGCTGGACTTTCTCGGTCGCGGCCGTGACCACCGGCAGAAAACGCTCGGTCAGCGGCGCACGCGTCTTGCCCACGAAAAACTGGGTAACGGATGTGTCGCCGCCGGTCAGGATGCCCTTGGCATCTGACACGCTCATGCTGCGGACGGCGTTGAGCAGCAGCTCCTTGGCGGCCGGCACAGCCTGTTCGGCCGCACGGTTCATCGCGACGACGAGTTCATCGATGCGGGCTCCCTGGCCCATCATGCGCAACATCTTGGCGCCGTTCTCCATAACGCCGGGCAGCGGAATGCGCACCTTGGGGTTGGCGAGAAAACCGTCGGGCCGGCCCAGCAGCGACACGGCGACAGTCGCACCTTTTTCGAGCGCGGCCTTCACGCCGCTGGACGCATCGCCGGCACTCAGATCGGCAAGCGACAGCGCGTACGCCCGCTGGACCGCCAGACCCAGCAAGGAGGCCGGCACAAAAACCCCGGCAGCACTAAAATTTCTGCGGTCCATTGAACGGTCTCCCATGAAAAAACCCTTGTATGTTGCCGCAATCGCCTTGGCTTTGGCCGTTGGCGCTGGCGTTTATCTCAACACCGGCGTGGCCGCTGCACCCGCGTCCACCTTCGTGTTGCTGGACGGCAGCCGCAAGAGCACCGAGGACCTCAAAGGCAAGGTCACGCTGGTCAACTTCTGGGCTACCAGCTGCGTGACCTGTGTCGGCGAAATGCCCAAGGTCATCGCCACCTACGACAAATACAAATCGCAAGGCTACGACACGCTGGCCGTGGCGATGAGCTACGACCCACCGAGCTACGTGGTGAACTTCGCCGAAACGCGCAAGCTGCCATTCAAGGTTGCGATCGACAACACGGGTGCTGTCGCCAAGGCCTGGGGCGATGTCGAACTCACGCCCACCACTTACATCGTCAACAAGCGTGGCCAGATCGTGAAACGCTATGTCGGCGAACCCGACTTCGCAGAGTTGCACAAGCTCATCGAGAAGCTGCTGGCCGAAGCCTGATTCGCTTTCAACCGCATGCAGATCATTCTGGGTACCTTGGCGCATTGCCACCATCCAGCCATCGGAGAAGCCCGCGCGTCATGAATTCGGCGAGATCCTTGGTCATCACGGCTGAATCGCCCAAGGAGATCGACGACGTTCGGGCGATCTTCGGGGAATATGCGCAGACGTTAGGCATCGACCTGGCGTTCCAGGGCTTCGATGAGGAGCTTTCGACCTTGCCCGGTGATTACGCTGCGCCGCGCGGCACGCTGTTGCTGGCACTCGTCGATGCCGATGACGAAGCGGCCACAGATGGGGAAATATCGCCGCAGCAGCCGTCCGACCGTCGGATGCGCGTTGCAGGCTGCTGCGCGCTCCGGCCGCTCGACGCCGCGGACTCCCCGAATGCTGCGGAGATGAAACGCCTCTACGTGAGGCCCGCGTTCAGGGGACTCGGGCTTGGTCGCCAACTGGCCGAGGCGATTCTCGATGCAGGGCGCAGCGCCGGCTATTCGTGTGTGCTGCTCGATACGCTGAGTGACATGGAGTCGGCGCGGGCGCTGTACGAGGATCTCGGCTTCGCCGAGGTACCTCCCTACTATCACAATCCGATTGCCGGATCGCACTACCTGAAGGTCGACCTTTAGCCAGTCGACGGACTTCAGCCGATCCGATCAGCCGCGGGCCTGGGCGAGCAACGTGTCCGCGTCGCTGACTTCGAACTTGCCAGGACCTTCGACGTTGAGCGATGCGACCTTGCCATCCTTCACCAGCATCGAATAGCGATTGCTGCGCACGCCCATTCCACGGCCCGTCAG
>JAZKDL010000267.1:0-11911 GCA_040387575.1 Pseudomonadota bacterium | reverse complement strand
TCACCTGGACGTCGCTGTGCACCAACGTGCTGATCGTCGCCGCCTTCCCGGTGCTGACCGCCGTGCTGGCCCTGCTGTCGCTCGACCGCTACGTCGGCACCAACTTCTTCACGAACGACTTCGGCGGCAACCCGATGATGTACGTGAACCTGATCTGGATCTGGGGCCACCCCGAGGTGTACATCCTGATCCTGCCGCTGTTCGGCGTGTTCTCCGAAGTCGTGTCCACCTTCAGCGGCAAGCGCCTGTTCGGCTATGCCTCGATGGTCTACGCCACGGTCGTGATCACGATCCTTTCCTACCTCGTGTGGCTGCATCACTTCTTCACGATGGGTTCGGGTGCGAGCGTCAACAGCTTCTTCGGCATCACGACGATGATCATCTCGATCCCGACCGGGGCGAAGATCTTCAACTGGCTGTTCACGATGTACCGCGGCCGCATCCGCTTCGAAGTGCCGATGCTCTGGACCATGGGCTTCATGTTCACCTTCGTGATCGGCGGCATGACGGGCGTGCTGCTGGCGGTGCCGCCAGCCGACTTCGTGCTGCACAACAGCCTGTTCCTGATCGCCCACTTCCACAACGTGATCATCGGCGGCGTGCTGTTCGGCCTGTTCGCCGGCATCAACTTCTGGTTCCCGAAGGCCTTCGGCTTCAAGCTCGACGCGTTCTGGGGCAAGTGCTCGTTCTGGTTCTGGCTGGTCGGCTTCTGGCTCGCCTTCGCACCGCTGTACGTGCTCGGCCTGATGGGCGTGACGCGCCGCGTGAGCCATTTCGAGGACACCTCGCTGCAGATCTGGTTCCAGATCGCCGCCTTCGGCGCGGTGCTGATCGCGCTGGGCATCGCGAGCTTCCTGATCCAGCTGGTCGTGAGCTTCCGCCGCCGCGAGTCGCTGCGCGACCACACCGGCGACCCGTGGGATGCACGCACGCTCGAATGGTCGACCTCGTCGCCACCGCCGGCCTACAACTTCGCCTTCACGCCCGTGGTGCATGACGGCGACGCCTGGTACGACATGAAGAAGCGTGGCTACGTCCGTCCGCTCGAAGGCTTCATTCCGATCCACATGCCCAAGAACACCGGCGCCGGCATCATCCTGGCGGGTCTGAGCACCGTCTGCGGCTTCGCGCTCATCTGGCACATGTGGCTGCTGGCGGTGGTCGGCTTCGTCGGCCTGCTGGTCGTCGCGATCACCCATACCTTCAACTACAAGCGCGATTACCACATCAGCGCGGACGAAGTCGTCCGCACCGAGGGCATCCGCACCCGCCTCCTGTCGAGCCAAGCATGACCGCCACTACCCTGACCGATTCGGTGGACGCGCCGGACAACCTGCGCTTCTACGTGCCCGAAGAGCACCATCCCCAGAACGGGACGCTGCTCGGCTTCTGGCTCTACCTGATGAGCGACTGCCTCATCTTCGCCTGCCTGTTCGCCGTCTATGCGGTGGTGGGCCGAAGCTATGCGGCCGGCCCGTCGGGCGCCGACCTGTTCGACCTGCCGCTGGTGGCGATCAACACCTCGATGCTGCTGCTGTCGTCGATCACGTACGGCTTTGCGATGCTCGAGATGCAGAAGAAGAAGGTCGGCGGCACGCTGGCCTGGCTGGCCATCACCGGTCTGCTCGGCTGCGTCTTCATCGGGCTCGAGCTCTATGAATTCGCGCACCTGATCCACGAAGGCGCCGGCCCGACGCGCAGCGCCTTCCTGTCGGCCTTCTTCACGCTGGTCGGCACCCACGGCCTGCACGTGACCTTCGGCATCATCTGGCTGGTCGTGCTGATGGTCCAGGTGGCACGGGGCGGCCTGATCGCCGCCAACCGCCGCCGCCTGATGTGCCTGTCGATGTTCTGGCACTTTCTGGACGTGGTCTGGATCGGCGTCTTCACCTTTGTTTATCTGATGGGAGTGCTGTGATGAGCGCCAACCACCACGACGACCACGGCCACGGCCATGACGATCACGATCACGACGACGGCGCGAGCCACAGCACCTTCAGCGGCTACATGACGGGCTTCGTGCTCGCCGTGATCCTGACGGTGATCCCCTTCTGGCTGGTGATGGGCAAGGTCTTCGACAAGCCCAGCGTCACCGCGATGGTGGTGCTCGGCTTCGCTGCGGTGCAGATCGTGGTCCACATGATCTACTTCCTGCACATGAACACCCGCTCCGAAGGCGGCTGGACGATGCTGGCGCTGATCTTCACGATCATGCTGGTGGTCATCACGCTGGCCGGTTCGCTCTGGGTCATGTTCCACCTGAACCACAACATGATGCCCATGTCGGTGCACGACATGAAGAACATGCCTTGACGGCATCGAGTCGAGACAACGCAACGGACGCCGCGACGCGCGGCCCGCGCGGCAGGGGCGCCCTGCTGACGCTGGCCCTGCTCGCGGCGTTGCTGTTTGCGGGCTTCTTCGCGCTCGGCACCTGGCAGATCGAACGCCGCGCATGGAAGCTCGATCTCATCGCCCGTGTCGACCAACGCGTGCACGCAACGCCTGAAGCGGCGCCCGGCCCCGCGCAATGGCCGCAGATCAGCGCCGCCAACGACGAATACCGCCGTGTGCGCCTGACCGGTACCTTCCTGCACGACCGCGAAGCGCTGGTGCAGGCCAGCACCGACCTTGGTCCCGGCTTCTGGGTGCTGACGCCCTTGCGGCTGGCGGACGGCAGTACGGTGCTGGTCAACCGCGGCTTCGTGCCGCCCGAGGCCCGCGAACGCGCCGCCCGCAGTGCCAACGAACCGGCAGGCGACACCACCGTCACCGGCCTGCTGCGCATCACCGAGCCGAACGGCGGCTTCCTGCGCAAGAACGACCCGGTGGGCAACCGCTGGTTTTCGCGCGACGTGCAGGCCATCGCGGCCGCGCGCGGGCTCGGAAGCAACGTGGCGCCCTACTTCGTCGACGCCGACGCAGGCGCGGCACCCGCTGTCGTCGGCACCGAACGCACCTGGCCTGCCGCGGGCCTGACGGCCATCGCCTTCCACAACAGCCACCTGGTCTACGCGATCACCTGGTACGGCCTGGCGCTGATGGTCGCCCTCGCTGCCTGGTACGTCGGCCGCGAGGAAGCTCGGCTGCGACGCCGCGCGCATTGACGAGAATGCGGGTTGCATGACCCCATCGACGCCGCAACCATCGACATCCGCATCCGCACGGACACCGAGCACGACGGACGCCGTTGCGACACTGCCCCGCCCCAGCGGCGCGGCGGTCCTGGACAACGCGACGGCCCGCAAGAACATGCAGCTGCTGATCCAGCTGCGCTGGATCGCGGTGGTCGGCCAGGTCGTGACCATCCTCGCGGTGCATTTCGGCTTCGGCATCCATCTGCCGCTGGAGCCGATGCTCTGGGTGCTGGCCTGCCTGGCGGTGTTCAACGTCGCCAGCCGGCTGCGCTGGCGCACCCACCGCGAAGTGGCGAACGGCGAACTGTTCGTCGCGCTGCTGGTCGACGTCGGCATGCTGACCGCGCAGCTCTACCTGAGCGGCGGCGCCACCAACCCCTTCACCTTTCTCTACCTGCTGCAGGTGGCGCTGGGCGCGATGCTGCTGCGGCGCTGGTCGACCTGGGCGATGCTGGCCGTCACGGCCGCCTGCTTCGCGATGCTGGCGCTGTACGGCCGGCCGCTCGCCTGGCCGCCTGACCACGACCGCGGACTTGCGAGCCCGTACATCCAGGGCATCCTGATCTGCTTCGCGCTGAACGGGGCGCTGCTGGTGGTCTTCATCTCACGCATCAGCCGTAATTTGCGGGAGCGCGATGGCAGGCTCGCCGGCCTGCGCCAGCGCGCGGCGGAGGAAGAGCACATCGTGCGCATGGGCCTGCTGGCGTCGGGCGCGGCGCATGAGCTTGGCACGCCGCTGTCGACGCTCGCGGTGATCCTGGGCGACTGGCGGCGCATGAAACCCTTCGCCGGCGATGCCGAGCTGCTGCAGGAGCTCGACGAGATGCAGGCTCAGGTCAAGCGCTGCAAGACGATCGTCAGCGGCATCCTGCTGTCCGCCGGCGAGGCCCGCGGCGAGTCGTCGGTGGAAACGACGGTGAGCACCTTCATGGACGACCTGGTCGCCGAATGGCGGGCGACCCGGCCCGTGACCTCCTTCGCCTACGACAACCGCTTCGGCCATGACCTGCGCATGGTGTCCGACTCGACGGTCAAGCAGATGATCTGCAACGTCCTGGACAATGCACTCGAGGCGTCGCCGCGCTGGCTGCGCCTCGAAGTCGCGCGCGACGCCGAGGCCCATGCGCTGAAGATCACGGTCAGCGACGTCGGCCCCGGTTTCGCACCAGGCATGCTGGCGCAGTTGGGCAAGCCTTACCAGTCGAGCAAGGGCCGTCCCGGCGGTGGCCTCGGGCTGTTCCTGGTCGTCAACGTGGCGCGCACGCTGGGTGGCAACGTCACGGCCTTCAACAGCCGCGAGGGTGGCGCGGTCGTGACGATCAGCCTGCCGCTCGCGGCGATCACGCTCGAAGAGGACGAAGAAGATGGAAGCTGAACGCCGCCTGCTGATCGTCGAGGACGACGCAGCCTTCGCACGCACGCTCGGCCGCTCGTTCGAGCGCCGCGGCTATGCGGTGTCGCACGCGGCCAGCCTCGACGACGTGGTCACGCTGCTGCAGACCGGCTCGCCCGGCTATGCGGTGGTCGACCTGAAGCTCAACGGCGACGCGTCCGGCCTGGCCTGCGTGCAGGCGCTGCATGCGCACGACGCCGACATGCTGATCGTGGTGCTGACCGGCTTCGCGAGCATTGCGACCGCGGTCGAGGCGATCAAGCTCGGCGCCTGCCACTACCTGGCCAAGCCGTCGAACACCGACGACATCGAGGCCGCTTTCGGCCGCGCCGAGGGCACGACGGAGGTCGAACTCACGAACCGCGCGACCTCGATCAAGACGCTCGAATGGGAGCGCATCCACGAGATGCTGGCCGAAACCGGCTTCAACATCTCCGAGACCGCGCGCCGCCTTGGCATGCACCGCCGCACGCTGGCGCGCAAGCTGGGCAAGCAGCAGGTCAAGTAGCAGGTCGAATAGCGCTGGCGACCGGGTGGCTCAGGCGGCCTGCTCGGCGGGCAGCCCCGGGATGCCGACGCTCTCGGCATTGCGCAGGCAGTCGAGCATTTCCGCCACCGCCGTGCGCTTGGCGCTGCCGGCGTTCCAGTACATCGACACCGAACCGAAGCCCGACAGCCGCATCGGCAGGATGCGCATCGCGCCCAGCCGCGCAAAGCGCTGCGCCGTGCGATGCGACGCCACGCCGATCATGTTGCTGTTGTTGAGCAGCGTGACGTTGACGGTGACCGAGTTCGATTCGACATGGTCGCGCGGCAGCGTGCGGCCCTCGGCGGCGAGCGCGGCCTCGAGCGCATCGCGGATCGGCGTGCCCTTGGGCCAGACCAGCCAGCGGTAGTCGAACATGTCGGCCCAGTCGAGCGCCTCGTGCTTGAACAGCTGGTGCTGCGGCCGCGCGACGAAGTGCAGCGGCTCCATGTAGAGCGCCTCGGTGCGGATCAGCTCCTGGTCGTACGCCGCGGTGGTGCGGCCCACGATGATGTCGAGCTCGGCATTGGCGAGCTGGCGCATCAGCAGGTCCATCGTGCTTTCGACCAGCCGCACGTGCGAGCGCGGCATCTGCTGCAGCAACCGGAGCACGGCCAGCGGCACGGTGTCCGAAGCGGAAGCGCCCGACGTGCCGACCGCGACCAGGCCGCTGCCGCCTTCCAGCATGGCCGACATGTCGTCGCGCGCCATGTCGAGTTGCGCCTCGATGCGCTGCGCATGCGCCACCAGCGCCTCGCCGTGGACGGTCGGCCGCAGTCCGCGCGCGAGCCGCTCGAACAGCGGCAGGCCGATGTCGTCTTCCAGTTCCTTCAGCCACTTCGACAGGCCGGGCTGGGTGGTGTGGAGTTCCTGCGCCGACTGGCTCATGTTGCCGGTGCGCACCAGGCTCAACAGCATCTGCAGGTTGCGCAGCCGCAGCCGCTGGGTCCAATCCATGGGGTTAACCCTCAAAGCAATACGCATCCTGATATGGATGCGAACAAAAGATGATTTTACGGAGTATGGGTCGCTCGAAATAATTGCGGGACCGACTGCAAGAGGCGCATCGCGCCGCTCTGCCGCCATCGCTCATCCGTTTTTCAGGGGAGACAAAGACATGCCCGACAACACCACCCAGGACGAAAGCCGCAGCGCCTACTACGCCCGCATCGGGCAGCAGAACATGGCGCCGCTATGGGAATCGCTGCACGCACTGGTGCCGAAGCAGCCGCGGCCCAAGGCCGTTGCGGCGATCTGGAAATACGCCGACATCCGCGCGCTGGTCATGCAGGCCGGCCAGGTCATCACGGCCGAAGAAGCGGTGCGCCGCGTGCTGATCCTCGAGAACCCCGGCCTGCCCGGCACGTCGAGCATCACGTCGACGCTCTACGCGGGCCTGCAGCTCATCATGCCGGGCGAGATCGCGCCGAGCCACCGCCACACGCAGTCCGCGCTGCGCTTCATCGTCGAAGGCAAGGGCGCCTGGACCTCGGTCAACGGCGAGCGCACCACGATGCACCCGGGTGACTTCATCATCACGCCGTCGTGGAACTGGCACGACCACGGCAACCCGACGGTCGAGGAAGGCGGCGAGCCGGTGGTCTGGCTCGACGGGCTGGACATCCCGCTGCTGATGCACCTGGACGCCGGCTTCGCGGAGAACCACAACGAGTCGATGCAGGCCGTGGTGCGGCCCGAAGGCCACAGCTGGGCGCGCTTCGGCCACAACATGATGCCGGTGCGCCACAAGGTCAGCGACCCGACCTCGCCGATCTTCAGCTACCCCTACGCGCGCAGCCGCGAGGCGCTCGACAGCCTCTACCGCCTGGGCGAGCTCGACGCCTGGGACGGCGTGAAGCTGCGCTACAC
This sequence comes from Pseudomonadota bacterium, assembly GCA_040387575.1. Taxonomy (GTDB): domain Bacteria; phylum Pseudomonadota; class Gammaproteobacteria; order Burkholderiales; family Burkholderiaceae_C; genus Variovorax. Next base: position 4,986 of record JAZKDL010000267.1, on the reverse strand, counting down.
CAACCCCGCGACCGGCGGCTGGCCGATGCCGACCATGGCGACCTTCATGCAGCTGCTGCCAGCCGGCTTCCAGGGCAAGACCTACCGCAGCACCGACGCCACCGTGTTCAGCGTGGTCGAGGGCCGCGGCACGGTGCGCATCGGCGACCAGCACTTCGAGTACCAGCCGCGCGACGTGTTCGTCGTGCCCTCGTGGCAGCCGGTGCAGCTGGGCGCGGTCAGCGACGCGGTGCTGTTCAGCTATTCCGATCGCCCGGTGCAGGCCGCGCTCAACCTGCTGCGCGAAGAGCGCAGCTGATCCTCTTTTCTCCTCTCATCTTTCGATTCTTCAGGGAACACACACATGGCTTTCGTCTTCAACCCCGCTCCCACCGTCGCCGTCCCGGTCGCCGGCAGCGACGAGCAGTTCGCGGTGCGCCGCGTGTACTGCGTCGGCCGCAACTACGCCGCGCATGCCCGCGAGATGGGCTTCGACCCCGACCGCGAACCGCCCTTCTTCTTCTGCAAGCCGGCCGACGCGGTGATCCCGGTCGCCGACGGCCAGACGCTGGAACTGCCCTACCCGACGAAGACCGCCAACTACCACTACGAAGCCGAACTGGTGGTCGCGATCGGCAAGGGCGGCTCGGACATCCCGCGCGAGAAGGCGCTCGAACACGCCTGGGGCTACGCCGTCGGGCTGGACATGACCCGCCGCGACCTGCAGATGAAGATGCGCGAAATGGGCCGCCCGTGGGAGATCGGCAAGGCCTTCGATGCGTCGGCACCGATCGCGCCGCTGCACAAGGCAGAGACCGTCGGCCACTTCGACAGCGCGGCGATCTGGCTGACGGTGAACGGTGCCGACCGCCAGCGCAGCGACGTGTCGCACCTGATCTGGTCGGTCGCCGAGACCATCGCCGACCTGTCGACCTACTTCCGCCTCGAACCCGGCGACCTGATCTACACCGGCACGCCCGAAGGCGTGGGCGCGGTGGTGCGCGGCGACCTGATGAAGGTCGGCGTCGATCGCCTGGGCGAACTGTCGGTGCGCGTCGTCTGATGCAGCTCTACAGCTTCTTCAACAGCTCGACTTCGTACCGCGTGCGCATCGCGCTCGCGCTGAAGGGGCTGCCGTACGACTACGTGCCGGTGAACATCCGCACCGGCGCGCACCGCGATGCGGGCTACGTGGACGAGGTGAATCCATCGGCCGCGGTGCCGGCACTGGTCGACGGCGACTTCAGCCTGGGCCAGTCGCTGGCGATCATCGACTACCTCGACGCGCTGCATCCCGAGCCGCGGCTGCTGCCGCAGGACGCCATGGCCCGCGCCCGCGTGCTGGAGCTGTCCGCCGCCATCTCCTGCGACATCCATCCGGTGAACAACCTGCGCGTGCTGCGCTACCTGCAGGACACGCTGGGCGTGACGCCCGCGCAGAAGGACGCCTGGTACCGCCACTGGATCGACGAAGGCCTGGCCATCGTCGAGCGCCTGCTGGAACACCACGGCCACGGCGACTGGTGCTTCGGCGACGCGCCCACGCTGGCCGACTGCTGCCTGGTGCCGCAGATCGCCAACGCGCAGCGCATGGGCTGCGACACGTCGGGCTACACACGCACGATGCGCGTGTACGCACACGCGATCACCCATCCGGCCTTTGCCGCGGCCGAGCCACGCCGGCAGCCCGACCACACCGCCTGAGCCTGAGCGTTCGGGCGGGCAAGCCGGCCCGACGAAGCGCCGCCCGAGAAACAGAGAGAGACAAGATGTCAGCCAACCCGCCCCTTCACGTTCCGTCCTTCATCGACAGGCAGCCGGTCTCGCGCTACCAGGTCATGATCGTCGCGCTGTGCTTCCTGATCGTCGCCATCGACGGTTTCGATACGGCCGCCATCGGCTTCATCGCACCGGCCATCGGCGCGCAATGGAAGCTCACGCCGGTGCATCTCGCGCCGCTGTTCGGCGCCGGCCTGATCGGGCTGATGATCGGCGCGCTCGGCATCGGCCCCTTCGCCGACCGCTACGGCCGCAAGGTCGTGCTGCTGGCCAGCGTGTTCTTCTTCGGCCTGATGAGCCTGCTGTCGGCCTGGTCGTCGTCGCTGGAGATGCTGATCGCGCTGCGCTTCCTGACCGGCGTCGGCCTCGGCGGCGCGATGCCGAACGCGATCACGCTGACCGCCGAATACTGCCCCGAGCGCCGCCGCTCGCTGATGGTGATGACGATGTTCTGCGGCTTCACGATCGGCTCCGCGCTCGGCGGGCTGGCCGCGGCCGGCCTGGTCGAGGCCTACGGCTGGCATTCGGTGCTGGTGCTCGGCGGCGTGCTGCCGCTGGTGTTGCTTCCGGTGCTCGCGCTGCTGCTGCCCGAGTCGGCACGCTACCTGGTGGTGGCCGGCAAGCGCACCGAAGACGTGCTGCGCACGCTGCGCCGCATCGCCCCCGGCGCCGTGCCCGCCAATGCGAAGCTCGCCATGCCGCCCGCGCCGCGCGCCGGCTCGCCGGTCGGCCACCTGTTCGCGCCCGGCCTGCTGCGCGGCACGCTCCTGATGTGGCTGGCCTTCTTCTGCAGCATGCTGGTGATCTACCTGCTGTCGAGCTGGCTGCCGACGGTGCTGAAGAGCACCGGCGCGACGCTCAAGACCGCGGCGCTGGTGACCATGCTGTTCCAGATCGGCGGCACGGTCGGCACGCTGATGCTCGGCTGGCTGATGGACCGGCTCAACCCGCATTACGTGCTGATGGTGGCTTACGTGATTGCCGGCGTCTGCATCGCGATGATCGGCACCTTCGGCGCGCAGCACGCGGTGGTCGGCGTGCTGGTGTTCTTCGCGGGCTTCGGCGTGTCGGGCGGCCAGGTCGGTGCCAACGCGCTGTCGGCCGCGTTCTACCCGACCGACTGCCGCGCCACCGGCGTGAGCTGGGCCAACGGCATCGGCCGCATGGGTTCGGTGCTGGGCTCGATGGGCGGCGGCGTGATGCTGTCGATGGGCCTCGGCCTGCCGACGCTGTTCGTGGTGGTCGGCGTGCCGGCGGTGCTCGCCGGCCTCACGCTGATGGTGCTGGGCCTGCACCGCGCGCCGCAGCCGGTGGCGGCATGACCGGGGATCAGGCGAAGGGGTTGAACGCGCTCTGCGGATTCAACCCATGCGCGGCATTGCCTTGAACGGTGGGGTCGTCTTCGCGCTGGGTGGGTTTGGCGGCCTCCAACTTGGCCAAGGCGGCGACTGGGCCCAATGCCGCTGGCGTACCGCCGGCGTAGAAAGGGTGATGGATGACGCGTTCCATGGCCGTGGAAGATGCGCGCGGCAGATCGGCGGTCAATCGATCGACGGTCGACTTGGCGGCATCCGTCCCAAGCGCCTTCGTCTGTTCGATCTCCTTTTCGAGTCCCTTCTTGAGTTGGCGGATGAGGTCGCCGCCGACACCGCGAAGCAGCGTGACCAGTGCGTTGAGCACCACGGTTTCCTGCACGGACAACGGGCGATACGCCTGCGGCGCGTCCTCCCGGTTCTCCAACATCGCGATCGCCCTCGCAAGAATCCCATGTTCGACCATGCCGCGGATGATGGCGATCAGCGCCGACGCACCGACCTTGGTCATGTTGAGGTAATTGTTCCCCGCGAGCTTGGTGTCGATCAGCCCCTGGACATGGTTCCAGTTCACGACGGCCGCGATCATCGCGGGCGCAACCGGCGGTAGCACCTTGGCGCCCGGGTCGGGGTGCTGATAGTTCGTCACGCTCTTGATCACGGCCTCGGCGACGACGATGAAGACATAAGGCCACGCAACGGCGATGCTCCGCATGACCGGGTTGGTTGCAAACTTCTTGAGCAACTCCACCTCCGTCTTGTGCGCCGCGGCCATGGAAACGCCCGCCGCAAGGCCCGCCTTGGCGTAATTGCCGAGCTCGTTGCGCAGCGCCGCGAACTCCGGCGCGTTGCAGATGTGCCGGCCCAGCCGGAAAGCCACTTCTTGCTCGGTCGGTGCGTCCGTGCCGTCGAGCCCGAGGATCCGCACGGCATCCGTCAGCGAGACGTCTGCCGCGTCGGTCCCGGGCGATGCGTAGATGTCGTTCTGCACGGCTCCCGTTCCAGCAGCGCCCCAGATGGGCACGCCGCCGAGTTCACCTGTCACGGTCCTGGTCACATGCGGGCCCTGATAGCCGATGCGGTCGCCGGAAGGGTCTTGCACGCACGCGTTCTGGAGGCCCTGCAACTGCGTCCGCATCTCACTTGCGGACCTGGTTTCGTGCTTGGGCGTGGCACCGGTGGACATGATCGGCTCCTGTGGTTGAAGGCTGCGGAGTGTGTTTCCGGTATGTGCGCAAGCTGTCATGGGCACGAAGCGAGTTCATGCCGAACGAAGTGAAATCCTGCGCGGAAGGCGGCCGGCCGGCTAAGGAAACTCCGGATGGAAACAAGGCATCGCGCTGGCTACGATCCCCGCAGCCTTGTCAAAGGGTCGGGTGCGCTGCCGCATCCACCGGTGGCACAACAACGACGCCAAGATCCACCCGCTTTCGCGCCCTGCGCGCCCGCTCCGATGTCCCTCCCACCTGAAACCGGCCCGGCACTCGATGCCGCCAGCCCGCTGCCGCCGGACCTTCCCGCCGCCGACGAACCCACGCGCGTGCCGCTCGCCATCGAGGACTGGGCGACCGTGGCCATCATGGGCCTGCTGGCCTGCATCACCTTCGCCAACGTGCTGGTGCGCTACTTCACCGACAGCTCGTTCGCCTGGACCGAGGAGTTCTCGGTCTTCCTGATGATCCTGCTCGCGATGGTCGCCGGCTCCGCCGCCGTGGCGCGCGACCGGCACATCCGCATCGAGTACTTCTCCGAAAGCGGCTCGATGGCGCGGCGCAAGCGGCTCGCGCAGTTCGGTGCGGCGATGGTCGCGCTGCTGTTCTTCCTGATCGCCGGGCTCAGCGTGCGCATGGTCTGGGACGACTATCGCTTCGAGGAAACCTCGCCCGGCATCGGCGTGCCGCAATGGTGGTATTCG
>JAZKDL010000266.1:5514-8115 GCA_040387575.1 Pseudomonadota bacterium | reverse complement strand
GTAGCCGAGCGCCACGCAGACCAGCAGCGCGAACAGCAGGCCGCTGAAGGGCTCGCTCCAGCCGTACTTGGCCAGCAGCCCGGCCGCATAGGCGCCCGCGCCGAAGAAGGCCGCATGCCCGACCGTCAGGATGCCCGCGTAGCCGAGCGCCATGTCGAGCGACACCGCGAACAGCCCGAAGATCATGATCTGGCTCATCAGCGTGAGCTGGTTGGGCAGCAGGAAGAAGCTCGCGGCCAGCGCGAGCCAGAAGGCGATTTCCGCACCGCGCAACTGCGCGGGCGAGAGCGTGATCGGCTTCATGGCGTGAGGCCCTTTCGCGGAATGATCCCGTTGGGCCGGAACAGCAGCATGACGATCATCACGATGTAGATCAGGAAGGCGCCTGCTTCGGGCAGGTAGTACTTGCCCGCCATGTCGACGATGCCGACCAGCAGCGCCGCGACGAACGGCCCGGTGACGGTGCCGGCACCGCCGACGCACACCACGATCAGGAAGTACACGAGGTACTTGAGCGGGAACGACGGCTCGAGCCCGAGCATGCCCAGGCTCAGCGCGCCGCCCAGGCCCGCCAGGCCGCAGCCCAGCGAGAAGGTCAGGAAGAACAGGCGCTGCACGTGGATGCCGGTGCCGCGCGCCACGCGCTGGTTGTCGACGGCCGCGCGCACCATCGCGCCGTAGCGCGTCTTGCCGAGCACCAGCAGCAGGGTCACGAGCACTGCGACGCCACAGAGGATCAGGAACAGCCGGTAGCGGCCGACCTCGAGCCCGAACAGCGACACCCGGCCGTCGAGCAACGGCGGCAGCGCGAAGGGCTGCATCGTCGGGCCGAAGAACCAGGTGAAGACGGCGATCGACACGAACACGATGCCGATCGACAGCAGCACCTGGTCGAGCGGATGCGCCTTGTACAGGCGCCGGTAGAACAGCACCTCCAGCAGCGCGCCGACCAGCGCGGCGGCCACGAAGGCCGCGATCAACGACGGGAAGAAGCCGACGCCCAGGCGGTTCATCAACACGCTCGCGGCGTAGCCGCCAATCATCGCGAACGTGCCGTGCGCGAGGTTGACGAAGTTCATCAGCCCCATCGTGATGGACAGGCCCACCCCGATGAGGAACAGGAGCATGCCGTAGGCCACTCCGTCGAAGATCACGATGCCCATGGAACTGCCCGAATTACTTCGCGGCTTCCTTCGCCGGGTCCTTGACCTTGTCGAACTTGTCGAACTCGACGTTCACCAGCTTGCCGCCGACCTTCTCGGTCCTGCGGATGTACACGGTCTGCACGATGTCGCGGGTGACCGGGTCGATCTGGATCTGGCCGCGCGGGCTCTCGAAGCTCAGGCCCTTGAGCGCTTCCATCACCTTGTCGCCATCGGCGTCGCCCTTGGTCTTGGCGAGCGCGAGGTCGATCGCCTGCATCGCGTCGTACGCGGTCACGGCGAAGTAGCTCGGGCGCATCGAGGTGCCGAACTCGGCGGTGAAGTCCTTGACGAACTTCTGGTTCTTCGGCGACGGGTGCGCGTACGAATAGTGGTGCGCGGTGACCAGGCCGAGCGCCACGTCGCCGGTGGCGTCGAGGTAGCTGTCGTCGGTCGCTTCGCCGGTCGCAAAGAGCTTGATGCCGGCTTCTTCCATGCCGCGTTCCTTCCAGACCTTCAGGAAGGCCGGCGGCATCACGCCCGAGGGGAAGAAGAAGAACACGGACTGCGGCTTCGCGTCCTTGATGCGCTGCACGTAGGCCGAGAAGTCGGGGTTGTTCATCGGCGTGCGCAGTTCGCCGACGACCTTGCCGCCGCTCTCTTCGAAGGCCTTCTTGAAGGCGGTGAACGAGTCGGTGCCCGACGCGTAGTCGGCCACCACCACATAGGCTTCCTTGGTGCCGTTCTTGGCCATCCAGCGCGCCATCGGGTCGGACACCTGCTGCACCGTGAACGACAGCCGCGCGACGTACGGCGAGCTGGTCGTGATGGCCGACGACGATGCGTTCATGACGATGGTCGGGATCTTCGCCTGCGTCGCGATGGCGGCGACCGCATAGGCGTTCGGGCTGAAGTCGAGGCCGGTCAGGATGCTGACCTTGTCGCGCACGATCAGCTCCTGCGCGATGCGCTTGGCGGCGTCGGGTGCCGGGCCGGCGGTGTCCTTCTTGATGATCTCGACCGTGCGGCCGGCGATCTTGCCGCCATGCTCCTTCAGGTACAGCGCGACGCCGGCGTCGAACTGGCGGCCGTAGTCGGCGTAGGGGCCGGAGTAGGTCGCGATCATGCCGATGCGCAGCGGCTCGTCGGCGGCGTGGGCGGCGCCCATCGCGCCCAGTGCGCCGAGGCAGGCCAGCGTCAGCGTGGCGAGCAGGTTTCTCTTGTTCATCATCATGGAGCTCCGTTCAGGGGGAAGCCGGTGGACCGGCCGAAGGTGGGAAGGGTGGGGTGAAGAGACGCGGGATCAGGTCGCGGCCACAGGCAGCGGCACGTCCGTCAGCAGCTTGAGGCGCTTGTTGATGTGCGCGAGGATGCCCAGCGTCTTGTCGCGCACCAGCTGCGACGACCGCGACAGGAAGGCGAGTACGCGCGGCAGCACGCGCGCCAGCGCCGCACCAAA
>JAZKDL010000266.1:0-5504 GCA_040387575.1 Pseudomonadota bacterium | reverse complement strand
CCACGGGCAGCGGCACGCGCTTGAGGTCGAAGGATTCGTCGGCCAGTTCGGCCGCCGTGAGCTGCACGCGCGCGCCGATCAGCTTGCGGCTCTGCATGTGCTCGGCCGGCTTGTTGACGGTGTGCGCAGCCGCGAGCGTTCCTTGCCGCAGGTAGAACACGCTGAAGCGGTCGCTCGCCATGTCGCCGCGCAGCACGACCTCGTCGCCGTGCGCGGGCAGGCCGGCCATCTGGAACTTGAGCTCGAACTGGTCGCTCCAGAACCAGGGCACGGCGGTGCACGGCTGTTCGCGGCCGACCAGCAGCGACGCCACGGCGCGCGCGCCGTCGTTGGCGGCCTGGATCGATTCGAGCCGCATGCGTGCGGCAGCACCCGGCGCTGCCGGGAGCGCCATGTTGGCGACGTCGCCGGCCGCCAGCACGTGCGGCGCCGACGTGCGGCCGAGCATGTCGACCACGATGCCGTTTTCCACGGCGATGCCGGCCTGCTGCGCCAGCTCGGTGTTCGGCAGCACGCCGATGCCGAGCACGACCAGGCCGCAATCGATGCGCCGTCCGCCTTCGAGTTCGACCGCGACGACGCGGCCGTGTTCGCCATGCAGCGCGCGCACCGCGTGTCCGGTCAGCAGCTCGATGCCGCGGTGACGGTGGGCGTTCTCGACATAGGCCGACATGGCGGGCGGAAAGCTGCGCGTCAGCAGGTGCGGCTGCGCTTCGATGACGGTCACTTCGATGCCGCGCGAGCGCAGCGCGGCCGCGACCTCGAGCCCGATGAAGCCACCGCCGATCACGCAGGCGCGCTGGCCTGTCGCCGTCAGCGCCGCTGCCGCGGCTTCGACGCGCAATGCGTCGTCGAGCGTGCGCAGATTCAGCACGCCCTCGAGCGCCGCGCCGGGCAGCGTGAAGGGGCGGCAGCGCGCGCCGGTCATCAGCGCCAGCCAGCCGTAGTCGAGCGTGCCGCCGTCGTCCAGCGCCAGCGTCTGCGCGCCCGCGTCGAGCGTGGTCGCGCGGCGGCCGAGCAGCAGCTCGATGTTGTTCTGCGCGAAGAAATCGGGCCCGCGCAATGCGAGCTTGTCGACCGTGGTCTTGCCGGTCAGCAGCCCCTTGGACAGCGGTGGCCGCTGGTAGGGCGCGTGCGTCTCGTCGCCGATCAGCACGATGCGCTCCTCGAAGCCGAGTTCGCGCGCGCTCGCGGCGAGCTGCACGCCGGCGTACGACGCGCCGACGATCACCAGGGGCTTGCCGGCGCCCATCAGATCTGCGTCTCGGGCACGCGAACCTTCAGGCCGTCGAGCTCGGCCGTCACAGTGAGCTGGCAGCTCAGCCGGCTGCCCGGCAGCCGCTCGGCCGCGACCATGTCGAGCATGTCGCTTTCCATGTCGTCGGGCGGCGGTAGCAGGTCGATGAAGGCGTCGTCGACGTACACGTGGCAGGTCGCGCAGGAGCAGCTTCCGCCGCACTCGGCATCGATGCCGCGGATGTTGTGGCGGATGGCGGTTTCCATCACGCTGGCGCCGGCCTTGGCATCGACGTCGCGCGAGGTGCCGTCCTTGAGGATGTAGTGGATCGTGGGCATGGTTGTCGTGTTCAGAACATGTCGAAATATTCGCGATGTTCCCATTCGCTGACGTCGAGGTTGAAGCGCGCGATCTCCGCTTCCTTGATGTGGCAGAGGTAGTCGATGAAGACCTTGCCCATCTGCTCGTTGAGCATCTCGTCTGCACGCAGGCAGGCGAGGGCGTCGCCGAGCGAGCGCGGCAATTGCGCGGCCGGCGTCTCGTAGGGCGCATCGGCGGACGGGCCCGGGTCGATTTCGCGGCGCATGCCGTCGAGCCCCGAGAACAGTTGCGACGCGAGGTACAGGTACGGGTTGGCGGTCGGCTCGCCCACGCGGTTCTCGATGCGCGTCGCGTTCTGGCCGACGCCGCCGAGCACGCGCAGCATCGCGCCGCGGTTGTCGCGTGCCCAGATCGCGCGGTCGGGCGCGAGCGAGAAGGGCCGGTAGCGGCGGTAGCCGTTGATCGTCGGGCTGGCGAGCGCGGCGGCACCGAGTGCGTGCGCCTTCAGGCCGCCGAGGTAGTGCAATCCGATGTCGCTCAGGTCCTGGCCCGCGGTCGACGGGATGAAGGCATTGACGCCGTCCGACTTGCGCCGCAGCGACTGGTGCAGGTGCCAGCCGCTGGACATCACGTTCGGAATCTTCGGCCGGCACATGAAGGTCGCGTGGTAGCCGGCGCGCTGGCAGATCTGCTTGATCGCGCTGCGCAGCAGCACCATGGTGTCGGCCGGCAACACGCCCGCGGTCGGGCCGAAGGTCAGTTCGAACTGGCTCGGGCCGTACTCGATTTCGAGCGAGCGCAGCGGCAGTCCGAGTGCGATCAGGTTGCTGCGCAGCAGCTCCATCACCGCGTCGACACGGTCGTAGCGCAGCTCGGTCAGGTACTGGTGGCCGTGCGACAGCAGCGACACCCGCGGCGGCTCGCCGGGCTGGCCCGAATCGGCCAGGCCCATGCGCGGATCGTCGAGCTTGAAGACGTGGAATTCGACCTCCAGGCCGGCGATGAATTCCATGCCCATCTCGTCGAGCTGGCGCACCGCGCGCTGCAATATCTGGCGGGTGGCGTAGGGCACCGGCCGGCCGTCGGCCATGTACGCATCGCACAGCACCCAGCCGGTGCGCGGTGTCCACGGCAGGATCTTGAAGGTCGACGGGTCGGCCACGACGGTGAAGTCGGCGCCGCCCTGGAAGCCGTCGATGGCGAAGCCGCCGCCCGCGGCGAACACCGGGAACACGGTCTTGTGCGAGGTGTCCTTGGCAAGCAGCGTCGATGTGAGGTTGACGCCGTCCCACAGCGCGGCGCGGGCCTCGCTGGCGACCAGGGTCTTGCCGCGCAGCAGGCCGTGCTGGTCGGGCCAGGCGAAGCGGACCACGTCGATCTCGCCGAGGTCGATGCGCCGCACCAGTTCATGCGCCTGCTTCAGCTGGTCGTCGGACCAGAGGGCGTGGCGGTCTACGAAAGAGCTCATGTCGTGCAATCGCTCGTTCAGGCGGCGCTCTGCGCCAGGCGGGCCGAGGCCCAGTCGGACTTCAGGCGGCGCTCGTGGTCGGCGGTCTGCCAGTAGCTGTCGGTGTTGCCGGCGTTGCCGATGCCGTCGATCGACGGCGGCCCGGTCAGGGCGCTGGCCTGTGCGGCGTCGATGATCATCGGCGCGGTCTCGCCGGCCAGCGTGCTCTCGATCGCCTTCACCAGCATGCGGCGGTAGGCAATGATCCCCTTGTCGGTGGTGCCCAGATGTTCGCGCGTGCGGTCCTGGATCGGGCCTTGCGACTCGACGGCCCACTGGTCGTGCACGTTGATGTCGTCGCCCATGCCGGTGTAGGTCTGGGTCAGCTGCTCCTCGACGTTGTAGCCGTAGTCGTTGCGCTTGTTCTTGCGCGATGTGTAGTCGGGCAGTTCATAGAGCTTCAGGCGTTGGTCGCGCATCTGCTGCTTGTCGACCGGGCCGGTGAAGCTGGTGAAGATGGCGTACCAGTAGCAGTGCGTGTCGTCGACCGGCACGTGCCATTGCGAGATGGTCATCTCGGCGCTCATCGGGATCACGAAGGCCTGCGGGAACACCACGTTGGTCACGCGCACGTGGGTGGTGTCTTCCGAGAGCTTGCGCAGCGCCTTGAGGCGGAAGCCGTAGTCGGTGGGCTCCACGCTGATGTCGGGGCGGTCGTACTCGCGCAGCACCTTGGTGATGGGCATGTCGGAGTCGGCCGAGGCGCCGCGGAACTGCTTGCCGTAGCTCTCGGACGTGTCTTCGTCCTCGAAGAAGCGGTGCAGGTACGAGGCGTGCGCGGGGTCGATGCCCACTTCGAGCGCCTGCAGCCAGTTGCATTCGAACAGGCCCTTGAAGGCGAAGGTGTGCGAGTCGGGCGCGACGAAGCAATCGAACTCGGGGAAGGCCGGCGGCTCGCCTTCGCCGATGTACGCAAAGATGGTCCCGGCGCGTTCGACGACCGGGTAGGCGGCCTGCTTGATGCGGCTGCAGAGCTTGCTGCCCTTCGGCTCGGCGGGCGTTTCGAGGCAATTGCCCTTGGCGTCGAACAGCCAGCCATGGAACGGGCAGCGGATGCCGCCGTCCTCGAGCCGGCCGAAGGCCAGGTCGGCGCCGCGGTGCGGGCAGTCGCGGTCGAGCATGCCCAACTGACCCTTCTCATCGCGAAACAGGACGAAGTGCTGACCCATGAGCTTGACGGGCCGCACAGGGCGCGGGCCAGTCAGTTCGTCGCTCAGCGCCACGGGCTGCCAGTAGCGGCGCAGCAGCGTGCCCGCGGGCGTGCCGGGGCCAACCCGGGTGATGAAATCGTTCTGTTCGGCGCTGATCATGGGTGCTCCATCGAGGTTTTCTGGATGTCACATGCATTGCATGCAATTGCATACATTGTCGAATCCATACTTGGCCTTGGTCAACTTGTTTCCAGAAAATAGCGAGTGATTTGCTTTGGTATTGCGGTAAATCGACGTCATGGACGAAAAATTACTGCACCTTGTGGGTGCGTTCCAATCGATTGAATGCACCGTTGTGTGGATGTATGCAACAACCGGACCAGTTGTGGAATGCTGCGTGCAGTCGAGGGCGCGCTCATTAGAATCGGGGCCGTTCTTCTGCCCTTGGACATCCTGATGGACTCCCAACAATCCCGCGTGCTGGTCCAGTTGCGCGACCTGATCCTCAAAGGCGAGTTCGTGCCTGGCGAGCGGCTGGCCGAGATTCCGCTGGCCGAAAAACTCGGCGCGTCGCGCACGCCGGTGCGGCTGGCGCTGACGAGCCTGGAGCACGAAGGCCTGATCGAGCAGTCGCCCAGCGGCGGCTACCAGATGCGCCGCTTCACGTCGCAAGAGATCGCCGATGCGATCCGCGTGCGCGGGCTGATCGAAGGCTTCGCGGCACGCCTGATCGCGGAAGACGGCGCCCCGCGCCAGTTGCTCCGCGAACTGCACGAGTGCCTGGACGACGGCGACAAGGCGGTGAACAAGCCCGACATGGACATCGACGACTACGCGGCCTATGTCGAGATGAACGACCGCTTCCACAAACTCATCATGAACGGCTCGGGCAACCTGGCGCTGCAGCGCGTGATGGACATGCTCGACGGCCAGCCCTTCGCGTCGCCCAGTGCGATGCTGCCGATGCAGTCGTCGATGGAGGAAGGCCACGTCTGGATGAAGCAGGCGCATCGCACGCACCACGCGCTGGTTCAGGCCATCGAGCGCGGCCAGGGGTCGCGCGCGCAGGCTTTGGGGGAAGAGCATGTGGAGATCGCGCGGATGAATCTCGACTACGCGCTGGAGCGGCCTGAGCTGGCGGCGGAGCTGATGCCGGGGATGCGGCTGGTGGCTGGGAAGACGCGCTGATTGTTGGTCGTTGATCGCGTTGGTCGTTGGTGGGGCGCGCCCGGCATGCGGTGCAGTCCAGGCGACCCGCTGTACCGGCCCTTCGGGCTTCCTTGCGGTG
>JAZKDL010000265.1:0-2172 GCA_040387575.1 Pseudomonadota bacterium | reverse complement strand
CATGTCCGAGCCCATTCCGTGCTGCCCACGTTTCGCGTCATGGCGACGCGAATAGCGGAAGTCAACCAACGTATTGAGATTGGAGTCGGCCACTGCGAACACATGTCCGCCACGTCCACCGTCGCCGCCGTTGGGGCCGCCAAACTCCTTGTACTTCTCATGGCGGAACGACACGCAGCCGTTGCCGCCATCGCCTGCTGCGACGTCGATGAACGCTTCGTCAACGAACTTCATGAGATGCCCAGTTTACAAATGGACCCGAACTTGCGGGAAAAAACGAAAAAGCCCCGACAAGCGGGGCTCCGAACGGATCGAAGTGACGGGTTAAACCGGCGTCACGTTGACCGTGTGCTTGTTCAGTGCGCCTTTGTAGCCGAACGACACTTGGCCGTCGACCAGGGCGAACAACGTGTGGTCCTTGCCCAAACCGACATTCACGCCGGGATGGAACTGGGTACCGCGTTGACGAACGATGATGGAGCCAGCGCTGATCGTTTCGCCGCCAAACGCCTTGACGCCGAGCATCTTGGGCTTGGAATCGCGCCCATTTCGCGTGGAGCCGCCGCCTTTTTTCTGTGCCATGGTGCCTTCTCCTTAACCGGCGATCGCGCCAATTTGCAGTTCGGTGAACTGCTGGCGATGGCCTTGACGTTTCTGATAGTGCTTACGACGGCGCATCTTGAAGATGTGAACCTTGTCGTGTTTGCCATGCGACAGTACCGTGACTGTCACCGTTGCACCGGACACCAGGGGCGTACCGACCTTGATTGCGCTACCGTCGCCGACGGCGAGCACTTGGTCGATCACGATTTCCTGGCCTACGTCCGCAGCAATCTGTTCTACTTTAATTTTTTCGCCGGAAGCAACGCGATACTGCTTGCCGCCGGTTTTTATGACCGCGTACATGTAAACCTCTTTGAATAAGATGGCTCCGCGGCGAATTCCGCAGAGCCCTCGATTCTAGCATGACTTGCCTCGATGCGTCCACCTGGGTTGGCGCAGCAAGGCGAACGGGCTCACGGCTACTTATAATCGGACGAGCAGGCCTTGTGCCTTTCTCGTATTCACGCAGCGCGCAGCGCCTCCCGTTTTGCCTAGCTCCGACGTCGACAACTCTCCAACCGCCGCCGTGCTCGGTCTGATCGCAGCAGATATGCGCGAGGTCGACAACGTGATTTCGTTGCGACTGGACACAGGCGTTCCACTGGTGAGCGAGGTATCGAAGTACATCATCTCCGCAGGCGGAAAGCGTCTGCGCCCGGCCCTGCTGCTGCTCATGTGTGGCGCATTAAGCTACGACGGATCGCAGCGCTTCAATCTCGCGGCAGTGGTCGAGTTCATCCATACCGCGACACTCCTGCACGACGATGTCGTCGACGAATCGACGCTGCGCCGCGGTCGGCCGACGGCTAACGAGTCCTTTGGAAATCCGGCCAGCGTGCTGGTGGGTGACTTCCTCTATTCGCGCGCCTTCCAAATGATGCTGGACGCCGACAACGTGCGCGTGATGCAGATTCTTGCCGAGGCCACGAACATCATTGCAGAAGGAGAAGTTCTGCAGTTGATGAACATGCACGACGCCTCGCTCGACGAAGCAGCGTACGTGCGCGTAATCCGCTCCAAGACGGCCAAGCTTTTTGAGGCAAGCACCCGCTTGGCAGCCGTGCTCGCCGCTGCGCCCCCCGACATCGAAGAGGCATGTGCCACTTATGGCCAAGCGCTTGGCACGGCATTTCAAATAATTGATGACGTCCTGGACTACGCGGGAGACGCCAGCGAAACAGGCAAGAACCTGGGCGACGACTTGCGTGAAGGAAAGACGACCCTGCCGCTGATTCTCGCGATGCAGCGCGGCACGCCCGAGCAGGCCAAACTGATCCGCGCAGCCATCGAAGCAGGAGACACAGACCAGCTAGATCAGATCATCACGATCGTCCGCGAGACAGGCGCGCTGGATGCAACCCGATCAGCTGCCGCTCTGGAAGCGCAGCGCGCAATCGACGCGTTGCACGCGTTTCCACCGAATTCATACGCAAAAGGTTTGCTACAATTAGCGGCTCAGCTGCTTGAGCGGCGCGCCTGAAGTTCTTTGGAACTTGGCCGCTTCTCTACTTGCACATCGGGGTGTAGCTTAGCCTGGTAGAGCGCTACGTTCGGGACGTAGAGGCCGGA
>JAZKDL010000264.1:0-2606 GCA_040387575.1 Pseudomonadota bacterium | reverse complement strand
GGTTGAGCTTCGCGACGGCGAACGTGGAGAAGATCGAAGAGGGGATCGCGCGCCTGGGCAAGGCGGTCTAGGCACCTGGGCCCGGGCTGGACTGCGCCCTTACTTGGAGAAGTAGTCCGGCAACCGGTAGCCCGCCCAGGCCGGATTGGACTGGAACACGGTCTGGAACTCGGTTGACTGGTAGGCCTGCACGATGTCCTTGGCGAAAGCCGCGTTCTCGTTGCCGCGTTTCACGGCGACCACGTTCACGTAGGGCAGCGTCATGTCCTCCAGCTTGAGTGCTTCGGTCAGCTTGAGGCCCGAGGCAACCGCGAAGTTGCCTTGCACCGCGGCCAGGTCGGCATCGGACAGCGAGCGCGGTGCCTGCGCGGCATCGAGCGGCACCAGCTTCAGGCGTTTCGGATTGCTGACGACATCGCGCTCCGACACGCTCAGCGGGCTGACGCCGGGCTTGAGTTGCACCCAGCCGATGGCCGCCAGGATGTTGAGCGCGCGCGCCGCGTTGACCGGGTCGGCCGGCAGCGTGACGGTGGCGCCGTCGGGCACGCTGTCGAGCGACTTGTGGCGCTGCGAGTACAGGCCCATCGGCGGTGTCGGCACATGCACGATCGGCACCAGGTCGAAGCCCTGCTGCTTGTTGGTCGCGCTGAGATAGAGCGTGTGCTGGAAGATGTTCGCGTCGATCTGTCCGCGTTCGACCGCATCGTTGGGCTGCACGCCCTGGCTGAACTCGACGTACTTGATGGTGTAGCCCTGCTTCTTGAGCAGCGGCTCGATGCCCTTGGCGAAGGCATCGCGGTACGGCCCGGGCATGAAGCCGACCCGCAGGTCGGCGGCCTGTGCTGCGACGCTCACGAGCAGTGATGCCAGAAGGGCGCCGAGCCGCAAGGGCAGGGACGAAGACATTCGGTTGTTGGCGGCGCGCGAAAAGAAGGACATCTGAACTCCGGAAGTGTGGGCCCGTGCACTCTAGGCAGCGCCTTCTCGGAGCGGAACGAAGATTTCCGCGCTTGGATATACCGGCTGTATCGGCTGCGCCGGCGGCGGTCTCGCCTGGTGCGCTCCCGCGGAGCCGCGTCACCGAGTCACCGCGATCGGCGAGCCGCCTACGCCCAGCTCAGTGCAGCAATGTCATTCACGAAGATCGGCGCGTCCTTCCACAGTCCGCGCAGGTTGCGCGACGCCACCGTGATGAACTGCGGCTGGAACAGGAATACGTTCGCAGCGTCTTCCGCCAGCAGTCGCTGCGCATCGCCGAGCTGGCGGTTGCGTTCGGCGCTCGTCGGCGCATTGCGGATCTTGTCGAAGATCGCGTTGAACTTCGGCGACTGATAGCCCCAGTAATACTCCGGCTTGGTGTAGTTCACCAGGTCGAAGGGCTCGACGTGCAGGATCAGCGACAGGTCGTAGTTCTTGTTGCCGTAGGTGCCGCTGATCCATTGCGCCCATTCGACGTTCTGAATCTTCGCGACGATGCCGATCTTGGCCAGCTGCGCCGCGATGAACTCGCCGCCCTGGCGTGCATAGGGCGGCGGCGGCAGCACCAGACTCAACTCCAGCGGCGTCTTCACGCCCGCTTCAGCGAGCAGCCGCTTTGCCTTCTCGATGTCGTAGGGGTTGATGCCGGTGGTGTCGACATAGCCCGGCGCGCCCGGCACGTAGTGGCTGCCGATCGGCACGCCGCGGCCGTCCATTGCCGCGTCGATCACCGCCTTGCGGTCGATCGCGGCCGAGATCGCGCGCCGCACGCGCACGTCGTCCAGTGGCTTCTTGCGGTTGTTGATCGCCAGGATGCCCTTGCCGCGCGACGCGTTGAACACCACCTGGAAGCGCCGGTCGTTCTGGAACTGCGGCAGGCTGCGCGACACCGAGGCATGCGGGAACAGGTCGATGTCGTTCGACAGCAGCGCCGCCACCTGCGCGGCGGGTTCGGAGATGAAGCGGAAGGTCACCTTGCGGATCTGCACCGTGTCGGCACTGCGGTAGCCGTCCCACTTCGACAGCGCGATGCTCGAACCCTTGGCCCAGTTCTCGAGCTTGTAGGGGCCGGTGCCGACCGGCTTGGTGGCGTTGGTTTCGACCGTCTTCGGCTCGACCACGATGGCGGTGGCCTGGCCCAGGATGAACAGCAGGTCGGGCTCGATCTCCTTGTTGATCAGCACCACGGTGTGTTCGTCGACCACCTGGGTCGTGATGTTGGCGAAGGTGCGCTTGTCCTTGTTCGTGCTGTCGGCGGCGGCCGCACGGTCGAACGAATACTTCACGCTCTGCGCGTTGAAGGGCTCGCCGTTCTGGAACTTCACGCCGCGGCGCAACCGGAAGGTGATGGTGCGCAAGTCGGGCGACACCTCCCAGCCTTCGGCCAGCAAGGGCGTGACGCTGCCGTCGGAATGGATCTTGGTGAGCGTCTCGAACACGTTGTAGTGCACGACCTCGGCGATCTCGGCGCCGGCCTTGGCGGTCGGGTCGAGGCCGGTCGGCTCGAGCGTCAGTCCGATGACCAGCGTGTCCTTGCGGCGCGCCTGCGCGAGCGCCGGGATGGAGGTGACGAGTGGCGTGAGTGCTGCTGCGCCGGTGGCCAGCAGGGTGCGTCGATTCAGCACGTG
>JAZKDL010000263.1:0-2295 GCA_040387575.1 Pseudomonadota bacterium | reverse complement strand
GTGCAGAACGAGCACCTGGCCGGTTTCAGCAACGAAGAGTGGGAACAGCTGAAGAGCTACCTGCGCCGCATTCTTGATAACGCCCAGGCGCTTGCCGCCCGTGGAGAAAAAAAATGATCCGATTCCTTCCCGAACACATGCCCGGACCGGGCACCGCCATTGCGACTGCCATGCTCGCGCTTGCTCTGGCCGGTTGTGCCGACATGGGCAACGTGACATCGCAAGCCAAGCTGCGCGATGCCGACTCACTCGGCCTGAGCACCACGTCCGGCACCGCATCCGTTACGGCGGTCGATGCCCAATGGTGGCGCGGCTTCGACGATCCACAACTCAACGCGCTGGTCGACCAGGCCACGGCAGGCAGCCCGAACCTGCGTATCGCGCAGGCGCGGCTGCAGCGCGCTCAGGCGGCGACCTCCGCTGCGGAAGCCGCCGACAAGCCGCAACTCAATGGCTCGCTCGACATGACGCGCCAGAAGTTCAGCGGCAACTACATCTATCCGGCACCGCTCGGTGGCTCGATCCAGGACATCGGCACGCTGCAGCTAAGCGGCAGCTGGGAAATCGACTTCTTCGGCAAGAACAAGGCTGCCCTCGAAGCGACCATTGGCGCGGCCAACGCCGCGGCCGCCGATCTGGACGCGGCCCGTGTGCTGCTCGCCAGCAACATCGCGCGCAGCTACTTCCAATGGGCGCGTCTGTCGGAGCAACTCGTGGTGGCCAAACGCACGCTTGCCCAGCGCGACGAGACGCTGAAGCTGGTGCGCGACCGCGTGTCTGCCGGGCTCGACACGCGGCTCGAACTGCGCCAGAGCGAAGGCGGCCTGCCGGAGGCGCGCCAGCAGATCGAGGCGCTCAACGAACAGGTCGCGCTGGCGCAGCACGCGCTCGACGCGCTCATCGGCCAGCCCGGCGCGACGCAGTCGATGACGCCGCCAGCGCTCGCCAAGGTCCATGGCATGGCGCTGCAAGCAAGCATCCCGGCTGACCTGCTCGGGCGCCGCGCCGATATCGCCGCAGCGCGCTGGCGCGTCGAGGCAGCGGCCGGCGACGTCCGCAACGCCAAAACGCTGTTCTATCCGAATGTGAACCTGGTCGCCTTCGCCGGTTTCCAGAGCATCGGTATCGACAACCTGCTCAAGTCCGGCAGCCAGCAATGGGGCGTCGGCCCCGCGGTGCGCCTGCCGATCTTCGAAGGCGGCAAGCTGCGCGCCAATCTGCGCGGCAAGACGGCCGATCTGGACGCCGCCATCGAAAGCTACAACGCCAGCGTGCTCGATGCGGTGCGCGACGTGGCCGACCTCGTGAGCAGTTCGCAGTCGATCGTCCGCCAGCAAGCAGAGCAGCGTGAAGCGCAGGCGGCCGCTGAAGGGGCCTACGAAATCGCCGTGCAGCGCTACCGCGCAGGTCTCGGCAACTATCTCAATGTGCTGACGGCCGAAACCGCCGTCCTGGCGCAGCGGCGCCTGGCGGTCGACCTGAGCGCTCGCGCACTCGACACCCAGGTCGGACTGGCGCGCGCACTCGGTGGCGGCTGGCAGCCCGGCGCCGTCGTCGCCAGCAACACCGAATCCGCGGCCCGCGCCGCCCACTGAACATCGCCGAATCGAAGGAAACCAAATGGACAACAACACTTCCAACACCGCGCCGGCCGCAACTGCATCTGCACCGGCTCCCAGCAACAAGCGCCGCCGCGCGCTGACCGCACTTGCCGTGGTCGTCGTCGTCGCCGGCGGCGCCTGGGGTCTTTACGACTGGCTGGTGCTCAGCCACTACGAGGACACCGACAACGCCTATGTGCAGGGCAACGTGATCCAGATCACGCCGCAGATGGCGGGTACCGTGATGGCGATCATGGCGGACGACACCGACTTCGTGAAGTCCGGCCAGCCGCTCGTGAAGCTGGACCCCGCCGATGCGAAGGTCGCATTCGAACAGTCCGAAGCGGCGCTCGCGCAAGCGGTGCGCCAGGTTCGCACGCTCTACGCGAACAACGGTTCGCTGGCTGCCCAGGTGACGTTGAAGCAGTCCGACATCGTTCGCGCCCAGAGCGACATCGCCCGCGCGCAGGACGACCTGAAGCGGCGCCAGGCGGTCTTTCGGGCGATCGTGGCGCCGAGCCTGCCCGAAAGCGCAGTGCTCTCGGATGACAAGGGCAGCTTCGTCTACGTCGTCGGCGGCAACAACAAGGTTGAGCGCCGGGCGGTCAAGACCGGCTTGGTAACCAACCAGGGCGTGGCCATCGTTTCCGGCCTCACCGGCAGCGAGCGCGTGGTCGAACGCGCGGGCGGCTTC
>JAZKDL010000262.1:0-2099 GCA_040387575.1 Pseudomonadota bacterium | reverse complement strand
CGAAGTGCACATTGAAGTGCGGCGCCAGCGTGCGCACGTACAGCGGCGCCGCCGTCACGCCCATGCCCGAACCCACCAGCGCGAGCGCGGTGGTGAGGTACGTCACCTGCGTGGCGACGTGGAAGGTCATTGCCTTCTGCTGTGCCTGCAGCGTGTCTTCCAGCTGGCGGAAGAATTCGTTCGAATACACCACCCAGCGGTCCTCGCGCGTGTCTTCCCAGGTGGCATGGCGGCGCCGGGCAAGCCGGTGGTCGAGCGGGCACACCAGGCAGATCGACACGTCGAGGAAAGGCGTCGCCGCGATGTCGTCGCCGGTCGGGCGCTGCGGGCCGAGCCCGATGTCGACATCGCCGCTGCGTACCACGTCGACGACGCCGTCGGTCGACGCATCGGTGAGCGTGAGTTCGATGTCCGGATAGCGCGCGCGGAACGCGGCCAGCACGGGTGGCAGCCAGGCGCAGGCCAGCATCTGGGAGACCACCAGCCGGAGACTGCCGCGCTTGAGGTTGCGCAGGTCGGTGGCGCCGTCCTTCACGTGCTGCAGGTCGCGCAGGATGCCCTGGACCAGCGGCAGCAGCTGCCGGCCGGCCTCGGTGATCGTCAACGTGGTGCGGCCCCGATTGAACAAGGTCAGGTTCATCTCGGATTCGAGCTGGCGCACCAGCATGCTGACCGCTGATTGCGACAGGTGCAGTTCCACTGCCGCTAGCGTGAAGCTGCCTTTGTTGCAGGTCTCGGCGAAGGCCCGCATCTGCCGCAGGCTGATGTTCATGGCCAGGTGGTGGGTCGACGGAGGCGAAAGGTCAAGGGAAGCGTTCCGGCTGCAGGTTGGACTCGATGCCGAGCAATTTCTGCGCCATCCGCACGCTACGCGCTGAACAGCCGATGCACCAGGCCGCGCAGCCACACGTTGGCCGCATCCTGGTGAAAGCGCCGGTGCCAGAACTGGTGGACCTCGACCACCGGTGACTTGAAGGGCGGCTCCACGATCCGGATGTCGCCGTGCCGCACGCAGATGTTCGCGAGGTCGCGCGGCACGGTCGCGACCAGGTCCGAACTCTCGATGATGGGCAGCAGGCTCATGAAGTGCGACAGCACCACCACCACGCGCCGTTCGAGGCGGCGCTGCTGCAGCGCCTGCTCCAGCAGGTGCTCGCGCCCGTCGGGGCTGACCACCGCGTGCGATGCCGCCAGGTAGGTCTTCAGCGTCAGCTTCTCGCCGATCTCGGGATGCGCGCTGCGCACGATGCACACGTAGTCGTTGCGAAACAGCTTCTGCAGAAAGAAGCCCGCCTTCTGCAGGTCGGGCAGGTAGCCGATCGCCAGTTCTGCTGCGCCGGAGGCGAGCGCGTCCGCAGCCGCGTGGCGCGACATCGACACCGTGCGCAGCGCGCAGCGCGGCGCCTCGCGCGCGAACTCGGCCAGGATGCGCGGCAGGAAATGCACCTCCGCGATGTCCGGCGTGACGATCGCGAATTCCTTGGTCGAACTCGCCGGATCGAATGCAGATGCCGGAAGGATCTCGGCCTTGATCGCCTCGACCACACGCAGCACCGGCTCGCTCAGCTGCATGGCTCGCGGCGTGGGCTGCATGCCGGCGGCGGTCTTCACGAACAGCGCATCGTCGAACAGCAGCCGCAGCCGTGCGACCGCAGCACTCATCGCCGGCTGGCTCAGTCCGATCGACTCGGCCGCGCGCGTGACGCTGCGGTGCTGGGCCATCGCGGCGAAGGCCACGAGCAGGTTCAGGTCGACCTTGGTGATATCCATGGCGTGGATTTTATGTATACGGCCAATCCACTTCATCAATGGACCGCCGATGCCTAGACTGCGCCCATTCGGAGACAAGACACGCATGGACGAACGATCCAACCAGGCCGCAGACAGCGGCATGCAACGCCTGCGCTGCGCCTGCGGCGTCGACGTGCATGCGCACGTGGTGCCAGAGAATTTCCCGGCCTATCTCGGCAGGCATTTCGGCAGCCGCGCACCCGCGGACTGGCCGTCGATGGCCGCCGCGCCCGCGGTCGGCGGCCTGTGCCACCGCCAGGTGGTGATCGCCGGCAAGAACTACCGAACCGTGTCCGAGAAGTGCTGGA
>JAZKDL010000261.1:0-8602 GCA_040387575.1 Pseudomonadota bacterium | reverse complement strand
GAGCAGACGATGATGCAGTTGTCCGCCTTGTCGCGGACCACTTCCATCTCGTATTCCTTCCAGCCGAGCAGCGATTCCTCGATCAGCAGTTCGTTCGTCGGCGAAGCTTCGAGGCCGCGCTTGCAGATGGTCTCGAACTCTTCCGGGTTGTAGGCGATACCGCCGCCGGTTCCGCCGAGCGTAAAGCTCGGGCGGATCACTGTCGGGAAGCCGACAGTGCGTTGCACTGCCCAGGCCTCGTCCATCGAGTGTGCGATGCCGGAACGGGCCGAGCCCAGTCCGATCTTGGTCATCGCATCCTTGAACTTCAAGCGGTCTTCGGCCTTGTCGATGGCCTCCGGCGTTGCGCCGATCAGCTCGACCTGGTACTTGCCCAGCACGCCGTGGCGCCACAGGTCGAGCGCGCAGTTCAGTGCGGTCTGGCCGCCCATGGTTGGCAGGATCGCGTCCGGACGTTCCTTGGCGATGATCTTCTCGACCGTTTGCCAGGTGATCGGCTCGATGTAGGTGACGTCGGCCGTGGCCGGGTCGGTCATGATCGTCGCCGGGTTGCTGTTGATCAGGATGACTTTGTAGCCTTCCTCGCGCAGCGCCTTGCAGGCCTGGACGCCCGAATAGTCGAATTCGCAGGCCTGGCCGATGATGATCGGGCCGGCACCGATGATGAGGATGCTTTTGAGGTCTGTACGCTTAGGCATTCTTGTTCCCTGTCTTGTGCTTTTCCATCAGTGCCGTGAAGCGGTCGAACAGATAGCCGATGTCGTGCGGGCCGGGCGAGGCTTCCGGATGGCCCTGGAAGCAGAAAGCCGGCTTGTCGGTGCGGGCCAAGCCCTGCAGCGTGTTGTCGAACAGGCTGATGTGCGTCGGACGCAGGTTGGCTGGCAGCGATTTTTCGTCGACTGCGAAGCCGTGGTTCTGGCTGGTGATGCTCACGCGGCCGTCGTCGAGGTCCTTCACCGGATGGTTCGCGCCGTGGTGGCCGAACTTCATCTTGAAGGTCTTCGCACCCGAAGCCAGCGCCATGATCTGGTGACCCAGGCAGATGCCAAAGGTCGGAATGCCGGTTTCGATCAGTTCGCGCGTGGCGGCAATCGCGTAGTCGCACGGCTCCGGGTCGCCCGGACCATTCGCCAGGAAGATGCCGTCTGGCTTGAGCTTGAGGACATCGGCGGCGGGCGTTTGCGCGGGCACCACCGTGATGCGTGCGCCGCGCTGCGCAATCATGCGCAGGATGTTCTTCTTGACGCCGTAGTCGAAGGCCACGACGTGGAACTTCGGTGTGATCTGCACGCCGTAACCAGCGCCAAGCTTCCACTCGGTCTGGTTCCACTCGTACGCATGCTGGACCGACACGACCTTGGCGAGGTCCAGCCCGGCCATGCTCGGTGCGGCCTTGGCTGCAGCGACCGCCTTGTCGATCACGCCTTGATCTACTGATTCACCGACTGCCAATCCGACGATGCAACCATTCTGGGCGCCATGCGTGCGCAGATGGCGCGTGAGCTTGCGGGTGTCGATGTCAGCAATCGCGACCGTCTTGCCCTGTACGAGGTATTCGCTCAGCGTGGCGGTCTTGCGGAAGTTCGATGCGACAAGCGGCAGGTCCTTGATGATCAGCCCTGCAGCATGGATCTTGTCGGCTTCGATGTCTTCCTCGTTGACGCCGTAGTTGCCGATGTGCGGATACGTGAGGGTCACGATCTGCTGGCAATAGCTAGGGTCCGTGAGGATTTCCTGATAGCCGGTCATTGCGGTGTTGAACACCACTTCGCCGACAGTGGAGCCAGTGGCTCCGATCGAACTGCCGAGAAAGACCGTGCCGTCTGCGAGCGCCAGGATGGCGGGAGGAAAAGCTCCCTTGAGAGACAAAAGCACTGGGTTCTCCGGATGGATGACGCCCAAAGCGAACCCAAGGAGCCCAAATGAGATTTGGGGGGCTGCGGCTTTCGTCGAAGGGTAGGCTTGTGTGCGCTGTGGGCGGGGTGTGGGGGAAAGCCCCCGATTATAACCGGCGGCGCTTACGACTTCGCCAGAACCGCACCACTCGCGTGCAGGCATATCGCAGCCGCCGCTGCGACATTGAGCGATTCCTCGCCACCAGGCTGAGCGATCCGGATGTGATGGGTCGCCAGGGCCTCCAGCCCCGCCGACACGCCCTGCCCTTCATGGCCCATCAGCCAGGCGCACGGGTGAGGCAGAGACGCGCGATGCAGCCACTCACCACGGTGGGAGCTGGTCGCGACCATCGGTACGGTGAGCGCATCGAGCACGCCGATGTCGACACCCTCGATCAGTCGGAGCCCGAAGTGCGCGCCCATTCCTGCACGCAGCACCTTGGGCGCCCACAAAGCAGCAGTCCCCTTGAGCGCGACGATCTGGGAGAAGCCGAAGGCAGCAGCGCTGCGCAGAATAGAACCGACGTTGCCGGCATCCTGGAGACGATCGAGCACGACAGTCGGTGCGTCAGGCTGCAATTCAGGCCGCATAGGAAGATGGAGCATGAAGCCCATGGGCGCTGGCGACTCCAGGCCGCTGATACCGGCCAGCAGCGCGTCGTCGACGATGACGATCTTGTCAGCGCAATCTGTCCACTCAAAACGTGACGACGCCCAGAAGGACGACGAGAAAACCGCCAGTGCCGGTCGCACGCCACGTTGCCGGGCCGCGCGGCAGAGGTGGTCACCCTCGAGCCAGATTCGCCCCAGTTTCCGGTAAGCCCCAGGGTCTTGCGAGAGCTTGCGCAGATCCTTCAAGAGCGGGTTGTCCCTGGATTGAATCTGCGTCAGGTCTGCCGCGCTCATCGCCCACCCCAGACTTCATGCTGCACGCTTGGAGCAACGACCGTCGCAGTCGCGTTGATCGACGACGTTACGACCACCGTCACCGCAGGCTGCGCGGCCATCCGTGCGAGCGCAGCTGCAACCGGACTGAATGATCGGCGATGGTGATGGCAGGCGCCATGGCGCAACAGCGCGTCGAGGTGCTCCGGCGTGCCATAACCCTTATGGCCGGCAAAACCGTACTGCGGAAACTCCGCATGGAGTTGCTCACAGAGTTTGTCCCGGTAAACCTTGGCGATGATCGACGCAGCGGAAATTGCTTTGACCCGAGAGTCGCCTTTGACGATCGCCTCAGCAAGGACGTCGAGCGTCGGCAAGCGGTTGCCGTCGACCAGCACCTTGGCTGGCTTCAATCGCAGGCCTTCCACCGCACGCCGCATGGCAAGCATCGTCGCCTGCAGAATGTTGTGGGTGTCGATCTCCTCGACGCTGGCCTGCGCGATCGAGCAACACAGCGCCTTGGCAAGAATCTGCTCGCTAAGGCGCTCGCGCTGTAGCGCGGTCAGCGTCTTGGAGTCGGCAAGGCCACGAATAGGCCGCTTGTCGTCCAGGATGACGGCCGCCGCCACGACAGGCCCGGCCAATGGGCCTCGGCCGGCTTCATCCACGCCGGCCATCAGACCCGGCGCGTCCCAGACCAGCGCGGCCTGCTCAGCCTTCAAGAACTTTTTGGATCGCATCGGCGCACAGTGTCGGCGTATCGCGCAGCAATTCGACATGCAGCGCTGTAAATCGTTGTTGCAGCGCCTGCACCTTGTCGGGCTGCTTGAGCCAGGCAAGCGTGGCGTCTGCCAACGCCTCTGGCGATGCCGCCTCCTGGAGCAACTCGGGCACGACGAAATCGCGGCAAAGGATGTTGGGCAAACCGACCCACGGTTGGAGTTGCTGGCGATGCATCAGATGCCCGGACACACGGTTCATGTTGTAAGCGATCACCATCGGGCGCTTGAACAGCGCAGCCTCCAGCGTCGCCGTGCCACTGGCGATCAAGGTCGCATCGCAAGCTGCAAGTGCAACATGCGACTGGCCGTCGAGCAGCAACACACGTCCTTCCAAGCCCGCCGCCTTCAGCAACTGCTCGACCTCGCCCCGCAGGCTTGGAATCACCGGGGCAACGAACTGGATGCCCGGTTGTCGCTCGGCCATGAGCGCTGCAGCCTGGAAGAAGCGTGCGGCCAGGTAGCGAACCTCGGAGCGGCGGCTGCCTGGAAGCAACGCGATCACCGGGGCGTCGCCGTCGAGTCCGAGACGCGCGCGCGCAGCATCACGGTCGGGCGTCATCGGGATCACGTTGGCCAGCGGATGTCCGACATAGCTGGCAGCAACGCCCTGCTCGGCCAGCAGCGCAGGTTCGAACGGGAAGATGCACAGCACGTGGTCGGCTGCGGCGCGGATCTTCTCGATGCGGTCAGGACGCCACGCCCAGATCGAGGGACAGACGAAATGCACGGTCTTGATGCCGCGCCCGCGCAGGCCGCTCTCAAGATCAAGATTGAAATCCGGCGCATCGACGCCAATGAACAACGCCGGCCATTCGCGCAGCAGACGGGCTTTGAGCTGCCGCCGGATACCCGCGATTTCCGCATAGTGCCGCAGCACTTCGATATAGCCCCGGACGGCCAACTTTTCCTGCGGCCACCAGCTCTCGAAGCCGCGCGCCAGCATCTGCGGGCCGCCGATGCCTGCTGCCTTCATGTCCGGCCAGCGAGCCTGCAGACCGTCGAGCAGCAACCCGGCCAACAGGTCGCCCGAAGGTTCTCCGGCGACCAGCGAAAACTGCCGCTGTGTGACTGGCATCGATGGATCAGCGGGCAATGCCGCGGGTGGAGTTCGAGAGGAAGCCGCTCATCATCGCCACGTCGGCAGCGGCCTCAGGCACATCCGCGCCCAGCGCATCGATCGCACGGCGCGCTTCCTCGAGCGTGTTGCCCTGTCGGTACAGCAGCTTGTGCATCTGTTTCACCGCGGCAATGCGCGCAGGCGAGAAATCACGCCGCCGCAGGCCAACGACATTGAAGCCGCGCACCGCGAGCGGGTTGCCATCCACGAGCATGTAGGGTGGCACATCCTGACTGACTGCGCTGGCAAAGCCGACCATCGCGTGCGCGCCGACCGACACGAACTGATGAATCCCGGTCAGGCCACCCACGGTGACCCAGTCGGCCAGATGGACGTGTCCGGCCAGTGTCGTGTTGTTGGCCAATGTCGTGTGGTTGTCGACGCGGCAGTCATGGGCAATATGGGTATACGCCATGATCCAGTTGTCGCTGCCGATACGCGTCACGCCACCTGCGCCCGGCACGCCCAGGTTGAACGTGCAGAACTCACGAATCGTATTGCGGTCGCCGATCAAAAGCTCTGTCGGTTCGTCTGCGTACTTCTTGTCCTGCGGGATGGCGCCGAGCGAGGCGAACTGGAAAATCCGGTTGTCCTTGCCGATGGTCGTGCGGCCTTCGATCACACAGTGCGCACCGACCGTGGTGCCCGCGCCGATCTTCACGTGCGCGCCGATGACCGCGTACGGACCGACACTCACCGAGTCATCAAGCTGCGCGCCGGAATCGACGATGGCCGTGGGATGAACCTGTGTCATGCCTGGCCGGACGTTAATTGATCTGACGCATGGCGCACATCAACGTCGCCTCGCAAGCGAGTTCGGACCCGACCAACGCGCGACCCTTGAACTTCGAGATGCCAGCCTTCATACGCTCGATCTCGACTTCCAGCGTCAACTGGTCACCAGGCTCGACCGGTCGCTTGAATCGGGCGCCATCGATAGCGGCGAAATAGTAGACGGTGTTGTCGTCCGGCACGATGTCGAGCGAATGAAAGGACAGCAGTGCAGCGGCCTGCGCCATCGCTTCGAGCATCAACACGCCGGGCATGACCGGGCGATGTGGAAAGTGCCCGTTGAAGAACGGTTCGTTCATGGTCACGTTCTTGAGCGCCGTGATGCGCTTGCCCTTCTCCATCGAGAGAACCCGGTCCACTAGCAGGAACG
This sequence comes from Pseudomonadota bacterium, assembly GCA_040387575.1. Classification (GTDB taxonomy): domain Bacteria; phylum Pseudomonadota; class Gammaproteobacteria; order Burkholderiales; family Burkholderiaceae_C; genus Variovorax. The sequence goes on along the minus strand of JAZKDL010000261.1, from coordinate 2,761 downwards.
GGTACCGGTGAGGAAGCAGTTTGAGGATCTGATGGATGTCGAGCGTCGTCATGATTTCTTGTTTTGCAGCAACTGCTGTTCGAGTGCCTTGATGCGTTCACGCAGGCTGTGCAATTGCTTGAGGGTGGCAGCGTTTTTTTCCCAGGCGGCATTGTCGTCGATGGGAAACATACCGGTGTATTGGCCCGGTTTCAGGATGGAACGCGTTACCACTGTCGCCGCGGAAATGTGGACGTTGTCGACCATGGTCAGGTGACCCAGGACGATGGCACCTCCACCGATCGTGCAACGAGCGCCGATCACCGCACTGCCTGCAACGCCGACACATCCGGCCATCGCAGTGTGCTTGCCGACGTGAACGTTGTGGCCGATCTGGATCAGGTTGTCGAGCTTGACGCCGTCTTCGATCACCGTATCGGCCAGAGCACCACGATCTATGCAGGTGTTGGCGCCAATTTCGACATCGTTGCCGATGAGCACCGCCCCCAATTGCTCGATCTTCACCCAGCCGCTTTCCGCCGGTGCCAATCCGAATCCATCCGCGCCGATGACGACGCCAGGATGTACCAGACATCGATCACCGACGATGCAATCCTCACTCACAGTCACGCGCGATTTGAGCACGGTGCCGGCACCGATGCGTGCACCCCGCTCGACCACGCACAATGCACCGATCTCTGCAGTCGGATCGACATGCGCTTCAGGATCGACCACTGCGCTGGGATGAATACGGGCCGGGTTTGGACGTGCATGCGCACGCTTCCACAACTGGGTTAGCCGTGCGAAATACAGGTAAGGATCGGCCGCAATGATGAAGTCGCCACGTTGCGCCGCTTCGTCGCGCATCGCGGGCGAAACAATCACGCAGGCGGCCTTTGATGCGGCAAGCTCCTTGCGGTACTTGGGGTGACTCAGAAAGCTGAGTGCATCCGCCTGCGCGGTCTGGAGCGGTGCCAATCGGGCGATGGAAAGAGCCGGGTCGCCATTCAATTCGCCGCCAAGGGCGGCGACTATAGCGTCAAGCCTCAGTGCCACTCAGGTGGCCTCACTTGCCAGCTGCGGGCGCTGCTGGTGTCGTCGCAGGGGACGAAGTCAAAGACGCGTTCAACGCCTTTATGACTTTGTCGGTGATGTCATGCTTCGGGTTGATATAGATCGCTTCCTGGAGGATCGCGTCGTACTTCTCCGCCTCGGCAACTTGCTTGACCACGCGATTGGCGCGCTCATAGACCTGCTGTAGCTCTTCGTTCTTGCGAGCGTTCAGGTCCTCCTGGAATTCACGACGGCGGCGCTGGAATTCGCGATCTTGATCGACCAAAGCACGCTGGCGCGCAACTCGCTGACTTTCAGCCAGCGTGGGGGCTTCTCGTTCGAATTTTTCCGATGCCGCCTTGAGTGCCTCGCCCAACGCCGTCACATCTTTTTCCCGCTTCAGAAATTCGGCTTCGAGCTTCGCTTGCGCAGCCTTGGCCGGCTGCGCTTCGCGCAGTACACGGTCCGGATTGACGAAGCCGATGCGGAAAGTCTCCTGGGCTTGCGCCTGCGCCGGCAACGCAGACAAAGCGCCCAAAGGAATGAGCAATGCGCCTGCAACGCGGAACAGATGATTCATTAGAAAGAGGTTCCGATCTGGAATTGGAAGCGTTGAATTCTATCCTTGTAGACCGGCTTGCTCGGATCGCTCACGAGGTCCTCCTCGCTCTGCGAACTGATTGGAACAGCATAGGCCAGACGCAGGGGTCCGAGCGGCGATATCCAGCTAATGCCCAAACCAACCGATGAGCGGATTTTCTGCTGCGCCTTCCATTGCGCATCGCTCTGTTGGCTTCGTTCAGAAAACACATTGCCAGCATCGAAGAAGCCATAAAGGCGCAGCGTCCGATCATTGCCGGCGCCTGGGAACGGCGTGCTCAACTCCATATTGAAGATCGCCTTCTTGGTTCCGCCCAGCGCAGCTTCAGTCACAGCGTCGCGCGGGCCAAGCGAATTTTGTTCAAAGCCACGAATCGAGCCCAGACCACCCGCGTAGAAGTTCTTGAAGATCGGATAGGCCTGACCGCCAATGGCCTTCCCGTAACCCACTTCGCCATTGAGGGCTAGGGTGTACTGCTTGCTCAGCGGGAAATACTGCTGGTATTGGTAGCTGGTCTTCAGGTACTTCAGGTCTCCGCCCGCACCCCATTCCGCGTTTGCACGTTGCAACCGACCACGCGTTGGAACCAAAGCACTGTCACGATCGTCGCGCGCCCAACCTATCGTGAGCGGTATGCCCCACTTGCTGTCGTCAGTGCAGGACACGAAGTTGGCTGAGCTGGTGGTGCAGCCGAAATAGTCACGATAAGCCTGTGGCGTGTACTGAGCGATGTTGGTACCAGGCTTGAAGACGAACTGCTCCAGACCCGCGCCGAAGAAAACCGTATCGACCTCGCTGAACGGGACCCCGAATTTGATCGACCCACCTTGCGTGACCAGCGAATAGTCCCCGTCCACCGTGTAGTACGGCCGTGTTGTTTGATGGAACACGCTTACCGTACGCGAGATCCCGTCCTTGGTGAAGTACGGATCGGTGGCTGTCAGAGAGATCGTGCGGTAGTACTTGCTGGTGTTGACCTGCAAGCCGAGGAAGTTACCCGTACCGAAAACGTTCTCCTGCGAGATACCGAATGTCAGCGACACTTTCTCGGAGCTGGAATAGCCGGCCCCCAACTGCAGCGTCCCGGTGGGCTTTTCCTTGACGTCGATCATCAGGTCGACCTGGTCG
>JAZKDL010000260.1:0-1559 GCA_040387575.1 Pseudomonadota bacterium | reverse complement strand
CTCACCCTCATCACCGGCGCCTCGCGCGGCATGGGCCGTGCCATGGCCGAGCAGCTGCTGCGGTCCGGCCACGCGCTGGTCTGCATCTCGCGCAAGACCGACGAGGCACTGACCGCGCTGGCGCAGCAGTCCGGCACGACGCTCGAACAATGGTCCTTCGACCTGGCGGAGCCTGCCGCCGCGGCCGAGCGCGTGCGCACCTGGCTCGCGCAGCAGGACGGCGCCGCCTTCGACAGCGTCACGCTGATCAACAACGCCGGCACCGTCGGCCGGCTCGGCCCGCTGTCGGCCGCCGCGTCGCCCGACCTCGCGCAGTCGCTGCGCATCGGGCTCGAGGCGCCGATGCTGCTGGCGGCCGCCTTCCTCGCGGCCACGCAGTCGTGGCGCGGTGTGCGCAAGGTGCTCAACATCTCGTCCGGCCTGGGCCGCAACGCGATGGCCAGCCAGGCGCCGTACTGCGCGGCCAAGGCCGGCATGGACCACTTCTCGCGCTGCGTTGCGCTGGAAGAAGCCGCACTGCCGAACGGCGCGAAGATCGTCTCGCTGGCGCCTGGCGTGATCGACACCGACATGCAGGTGCAGATGCGCGGCACCGATGCCGGACTGTTCCCCGACCGCAGCCGCTTCCTGAAGCTCAAGGACGACGGCCTGCTCGACTCGCCAGCGACCGCCGCCGGCAAGGTGCTCGCCTATCTCGCCCGCGCGGACTTCGGCAGCAAGCCGGTCGCCGACGTGCGCGACGTCTGAAGAAGGCCTGACATGGCGACCGCACAAGCCATCACCACCGTCGACTACAAGCTGTTCCCGAACCCGCGCAACGTCCATCGCGTGGTGTTCGAACATCAGGTGTTCGTGCCGTATCCGTACATGCTGATCGAGATGGAGAGCTACTACCTGAAGGGCCGCTACAGCCTGTTCGCAGCGCACCGGCTGTCCGACAACAAGTCGGGCCAGCTCGTGACCTTCGAGGACGCCGCCGACGAGGCCAAGTTCAAGGCGAAGTTCGTACCGGACTGAGTCGATGGACGACATGGCAGACACGTCCGGCACGGCGCTGCCGGTTCTCTATTCCTTTCGCCGCTGCCCGTATGCGATGCGGGCACGGCTCGCGCTGCTGGCGAGTGGCCAGCGCTGTGAACTGCGGGAGGTCGTGCTGCGCGACAAGCCGGCCGCGTTGATCGCCGTGTCGCCCAAGGCCACGGTGCCGGTGCTCGTGACCGCTGAGGGCACGGTCATCGAACAGAGCCTGGACATCATGCTGTGGGCGCTGCGGCGCAGTGATCCGTCGGGCTGGTTGCAGCCGGGCGATGCATCGCTCGACGAGATGCTGTCGCTCGTGGCGCAGTGCGACACGCACTTCAAGCCAGAGCTGGATCGCTACAAATATCCTGGCCGCTACGCCGACACCGATCCGCTGATGCATCGCGAAGCGGGCGCGGTGTTCTTGCGCCGGCTCGATGCACGCCTGACGCAATGGCGCTTCCTGGCGGGGCCGGCTGAAGCGCTGGCAGACGCCGCCATCGCGCCCTTCGTTCGGCAGTTCGCGATGGTCGATGCGG
>JAZKDL010000259.1:0-2313 GCA_040387575.1 Pseudomonadota bacterium | reverse complement strand
TGTCGGCCTGGACGCAATCGCTCGCATCGATGGCGACCGCGCTGCAGCAGGAGTGGCAGCAGGCCGGCAACCACGCCGCACGCGGCCAGCAGCAGTTGCTCGACACGCTGGCGCAGACAGCGCGCGACATGTCGGCCACGACCGAAGCCCACGCGCAAAGCACCATCGCCGAGATCGCACAGCTGCTGCAGACCGCCGCCGAGGCGCCCCGCGCTGCGGCCGAGGTGGTCGCCGAATTGCGCCAGAAGCTGTCGGACAGCATGGCGCGCGACAACGCGATGTTGGAAGAACGCAGCCGCATCCTGGAGACGCTGTCCACGCTGCTCGACGCGGTGAACCATGCGTCGACCGAGCAGCGCACCGCGGTCGATGCGCTGGTGACCGCATCGGCCAACGTGCTGGAACGGGTCGGCAGCCGCTTCACCGACACCATCGAGGCCGAGACCGGCAAGATGGCCGCCGTTGCCGCGCAGGTCACGGGCAGCGCGGTCGAGGTCGCGAGCCTGGGCGAGGCCTTCGGCTTCGCAGTGCAGCTGTTCAGCGAATCGAACGACAAGCTGGTCGGCCATCTGCAGCGCATCGAAGGCGCGCTGGGCAAGTCGCTCGCGCGCAGCGATGAACAGCTCGCCTACTACGTCGCGCAGGCGCGCGAGGTCATCGACCTCAGCATCATGTCGCAGAAGCAGGTGGTCGAAGACCTGCAACAGATCGCCGCCCGGCAGGCACTCGCCGGCAGCGACGCGTGATGCAGGACGACATCGACGCCGGCACGGAGCCGGGCGTTCCGATCTGGGCGGTCTTCGGCGACCTGATGACCGGGCTGCTCGGCGCCTTCGTGCTGATCCTGCTGTACGCGATCGGCATGCAGCTGGACCTGGCCACGAAGCTGGAGGCCGAGGTGCAGCACCGGCAGGTCGAGACGCAGCGGCGGCAGGCGCTCGAGCAGGCACTGGCCGGCCCCCTCGCAGCCGGCCGCGTGACGCTGAACAACGGCCGCATCGGCATCAGCGGCAGCGTGTTGTTCGCTTTCAACTCCGCTGACCTGGAGCCCGAAGGCCGGCAACTGCTGAAGAGTCTGGCGTCGCCGATCGGCGCCTACCTGCGCGGCCGCGACGAGATCCTGATGGTGAGCGGCTTCACCGACGACCGGCAGATGCGCGACGGCGCACGCCGCTTTGCGGACAACTGGGAGCTGTCGGCGCAGCGCGCGCTGGCCGTGACCCGCACGCTGATCGAAGACGGCGTGCCGTCGAACGCGGTCTTCGCCGCAGCCTTCGGCTCGGAGCAGGCGGTGGCGTCGAACGCCGATGCCGAGGGCCGCGCGAAGAACCGCCGGGTCGAGATGGCGCCCACGCCGCGGCCGTCCAACGACATCGCAAAGCCCCGTGAATAGCAGCGCGCTCGATGTCGGGCAGGCCGCGGCAGGCGCTGACGAGGCGCCCGCAACTTCGCCCTCCCCCTCGCCCTCGCCTGCCGCACAGGTCCGCGCGGCGCGTGCGCAGGGCGCGCATCGCTTCGCGCCCGTCCGCTTCCGCCTGATCGAGGCGCTGTCCCGGCGTGCCGAGGCGCACGGCGGCGAAGCGCGGCGCCTGCTGGATGCGCGGCTGCTGCAGTTGCTGGTGGCGTATCGCGTGGATCTGGAAGCAGCACAGGCGGCCACGTCCAGCGCCACTGCATCCGCCGCATCGGAGCCCCGCGAACCGTCCACCGCCGGTTCGCCTCCACGCGGCCCCATCGCCGCTCTGGTCGACCAATTGGCGCAGCATGCCGCGGCGCCGCACGAGGGCATGGCGGCCGCGACGAACAGCCAGGGCAGCGCAAGCGCAGCGCCCGATCAGCTCAAGACGATGCGCTACTTCAGCGGCACCTGGTCGAAGCTCAGCGCCGACCGGCGGCTGAAGCAGTCGATGGTCAAGCTGCCGGAGAACGCCGGCCCGCTGAACTCGCACCAGCTGGTGCACCGCGCACTGACGTTGATGCGCGACGTGTCGCCGGCGTACCTGAACCGTTTCATGTCTTATGTCGACACGCTGTCGTGGCTCGAACAGGCGACAGCCGGCAACGCGGCAAGCAACCCGGCGTCGCGCAGCGAAGGGACGAAAAAGTCGGGACGCGGCAAAGCGGGCTGAGGCGAGCCGCCAGCCAGGCTGGGCTCGCCTTCTGAAGGCGCCTTGTCGCCAGTCAGGCCGCCAGCAGGCTTTCCCGTGTAGCTGACGACGCCGGCAATTTGCCGTCGGCACGCTGCAGCGTGTCCATCAGCGCCGCCCACCGCACACGCGCCTGCACGATGCTTTCGTCCTTCACGTGTCCATA
>JAZKDL010000258.1:0-3765 GCA_040387575.1 Pseudomonadota bacterium | reverse complement strand
TCGTCATGCAGGTGCTGGTGCGCGTGCGTTTTTTCTGAGGAGAGTCTGTCGTGCTGTTGACCCTGGTCGTCGTCTATCTGCTGCTCACGATCGCCATCGGCCTGTACGCGGCCCGGCGGGTCAAGAACACTACCGACTTCGCGATCGCGGGCCGGCACCTGCCGCTCTTCATGATCGTGACCACCACCTTCGCCACCTGGTTCGGCTCCGAAACGGTGCTCGGCATCCCGGCCAAGTTCATCGAAGGCGGATTGAATGGTGTGGTCGAGGACCCGTTCGGTGCGGGCACCTGCCTGATCCTGGTTGGGTTGTTCTTCGCGGGCAAGCTCTATCGCATGACGCTGCTGACGATCAGCGACTACTACCGTGAACGCTACGGCCGGACGGTCGAGGTGGCGTGCTCGTTGATCATCATGCTGAGCTACCTGGGATGGGTGTCGGCGCAGGTCACGGCGCTGGGCCTGGTGTTCAACCTGCTGTCGGCCGGTGCCGTCAGCATCCCCGCCGGCATGGTGATCGGCGTGCTGTCGATCCTGGCGTACACCTTGTTCGGCGGCATGTGGTCGGTGGCGGTCACCGACTTCATCCAGATGATCATCCTGGTGCTCGGGTTGGCGATCATCGCGGTGTTCGCGGGCCAGATGGCTGGTGGTGCCGACAAGGTGGTGGCGTTCGCGGTCAGCAAGGATTTGTTCAAGTTCTGGCCCGAGCCCAGCTTCAAGGACATGATCTTCTTCTTCGCCGCAGCCATCACGATGATGCTGGGCTCCATTCCGCAGCAGGACGTGTTCCAGCGCGTGATGTCGGCCAACAGCGTGAAGGCCGCCACACGCGGCCCCGTGATTGGGGGCGTCGCCTACATCCTGTTCGCAGCGGTACCGATGTTCCTCGTGGCCAGCGCGCTGCTGATCATGCCGGAGCAGGCGGCGACGCTGCTCAAGGAAGATCCTCAGAAGGTGCTCCCCACGTTGGTGCTCGAGAAGATGCCCTTCGTGATGCAGGTGCTGTTCTTCGGTGCGTTGCTGTCGGCCATCAAGTCGACAGCGTCCGCGACGCTGCTGGCACCGAGCGTGACCTTCACTGAAAACATCTGGCGGCAATTTCGCCCGTCCGGCACGGACCGGCAGAACCTGCTGACCATGCGCATCACGGTGCTGGTGTTCAGCGCGGCGGTGCTCGCCTATTCGATCCGCATGCAGGGCACGCCGATCTACGAACTGGTTTCCGGCGCCTACCAGGTGCCGCTGGTCGGGGCCTTCGTTCCGTTGGTCTGTGGCTTGTATTGGCGGCGCGCGACCACTCAGGGCGCGATTGCCGCAGTGGTACTGGGCATTGGCGTGTGGCTGCTGTTTCTGGCGACGCCTTGGGGCGGGGCGTTTCCGGCGCAGCTGGCGGGTGTCCTGGCTGCATTCGTCGGAATGTTCGCAGGCTCGCTCGCCCCGCAGTGGGTCGACGACACGCACACGCCTCACAGGCCGTTGGCCGTTGCCGCCGACTGAGGCGAAGTCCCCATCCGCAGGCGCAGCAGACCCGCCGCTCTATAATCGCGGGCTTTGCGAGCGGCAGCTGCGCCGCTTCTTTTTGCCCTCCAATCATGCCTATCTACGCCTATAAATGCAGCACCTGCGGCTTTGCCAAAGACCAGCTGCAGAAAATGTCCGATGCACCGCTCACCGTGTGTCCGGCCTGCGGCGCGAGTACTTTTCAGAAGCAGGTCACCGCTGCCGGTTTCCAGCTGAAGGGCTCGGGCTGGTATGTCACCGATTTCCGTGAGGGTGGCAAGAGCTCCGGCGAAGCGGCTGGCGGCGACAAGAGCGCAAAAACTTCGGAAGTTGCGCCTGCCGCTTCGGCTGCAAAGGCAGCCGACAGCAGTGGCGCGCCCGCCGCATCGTCGTCACCTGCACCGAGCCCGGCGCCTGCGCCCGCACCCGCTGCGGCGCCCAAGAAAGACTGAGACTGCCGATGCTCGCCCTGCGCAAATGGCTGCTGTCCGGTTTGCTGGTCATCGTGCCGCTGGCCATCACGCTGGGCGTGCTCAATTGGATCATCGGTACGCTCGACCAAACCCTCTGGCTGCTGCCCGAGGACTGGCAGAAATGGCTTGTCGATCACCATGTGCGCGGTCTGGGTGTGCTGTTGACGCTGACGATCCTGCTGGTCGTCGGCGCAATCGCCAGCAATTTCGTTGGCAAACGGCTGCTCGGATGGGGTGATGCCGTGGTGCGCCGCATCCCGGTCGTGCGCTCCATCTATTCGAGCGTCAAGCAGGTATCGGACACGTTGTTCTCCGAGAATGGCAACGCCTTCCGTACGGCGGTGCTGATTCAGTGGCCGCGCGACGGGCTCTGGACCATCGCTTTCGTGACCGGTTCACCGAGTGGCGAAGTGCAGGCCCATCTCGGGGTTGATGACTATCTCGGTGTCTACGTGCCGACTACGCCAAACCCGACGGGTGGGTACTTCGTGATGCTCAAGCGCAGCGACTGCGTGGAACTCAGGATGAGCGTCGACGATGCGCTCAAGTACATCGTCTCGATGGGCGTGGTGGTGCCTGGCGGCCCTGCAACCCTTCCGACCAAATAAAGAAATGCGCCAAGCCGGCGCTGGAATTCGATTTATGGCCATGCGTTCTCACTATTGCGGTCTCGTGACCGAAGCCCTGATGGGCGAAACCGTCACCCTCTGCGGATGGGTCAATCGCCGTCGCGATCATGGCGGCGTGATCTTCGTCGACGTGCGCGACCGTGAAGGCTATGTGCAAGTGGTGTGCGATCCCGATCGCGCATCCACCTTCGCCGTCGCCGAGGGCCTGCGCAACGAGTTCTGCATCCAGGTCAAGGGTCTCGTTCGTGCACGTCCCGAAGGCACGACCAACGAAGGCCTCAAGAGCGGCAAGATCGAAGTCCTGTGCCATGAGCTGAAGGTGCTGAACCCGTCGGTCACGCCGCCGTTCCTGCTGGACGACGACAACCTCTCGGAAACCACGCGCCTCACGCACCGTGTGCTCGACCTGCGTCGCCCGGCAATGCAGAACAACCTGATGCGCCGCTACAAGGTCACGATGGCCGCGCGCAAGTTTCTCGACGCCAACGGTTTCATCGACATCGAGACGCCGATGCTCGGCAAGTCGACGCCCGAAGGTGCGCGCGACTACCTCGTGCCCAGCCGTGTGCACGACGGCAGCTTCTACGCGTTGCCGCAATCGCCGCAGTTGTTCAAGCAGTTGCTGATGGTGTCGGGCTACGACCGCTACTACCAGATCGTGAAGTGCTTCCGCGATGAAGATCTGCGCGCCGATCGCCAGCCTGAGTTCACGCAGATCGACATCGAGACCTCGTTCATGGCGGAAGACGAGATCCGCGAGATGTTCGAAGGAATGATCCGCAAGGTCTTCCGCGAAGCCGCCGAGATCGAGCTGCCGGTGTTCCCGGTCATGACCTACGGCGACGCGATGTTCAAGTACGGCTCGGACAAGCCGGACCTGCGCGTGAAGCTCGAATTCACCGAACTCACCGAGTTGATGAAGCGCGTCGATTTCAAGGTGTTCTCCAACGCAGCCACGATGCCGAAGGGCCGCGTGATCGCCTTGCGCGTACCGGGCGGCGGTGGTGAAGGCGGCATGTCGCGCGGCGAGATCGACGGCTACACCGAGTTCGTGAAGATCTATGGCGCCAAGGGTCTGGCCTACATCAAGGTCAACGACGCAGCCTCTGGCCGTGAGGGCCTGCAAAGCCCGATCGTCAAGAACCTCGACGACTCGACTCT
>JAZKDL010000257.1:1019-5766 GCA_040387575.1 Pseudomonadota bacterium | reverse complement strand
CTACTCGGCCTCGATCCCCGCGGACTTCACGATGCGACCCCATTTCTGCGATTCGCCGACCTGGAACTTCGCCAGTTCCTCCGGCGACGTGGTGAACAATTCGGTGCCGGTCGGTTCATAGAAGGCCGTCCTGGCGGCATCGCTTTTCGCGGCCTTGACCAGCAACTCGTTCAAGCGCTTGACCACTGCGGGCGGCGTACCGGCCGGCGCATAGGCCGCGAACCAATAGCCCATCTCGTAGCCCTTCACGCCCGACTCGGCGATCGTCGGAACGTCCGGCGCCAGTGGCGACCGGCTGGCGCTCGACATCCCCAGCGCCCTCAGCTTGCCGGCCTTCACCTGCGGCAGACCGGTGGCCGTGTCCGTGATCATCATGTTGATCTGGTTGCCCAGCAGATCGGTGACCGCCAGGGTGTTGCTCTTGTACGGGACGTGCAGCAGCTTGATGCCCGCCATCTGCTGCAACAGTTCGCCGGCCATCCGGCTGGACGAACTGCCGCTGCCGAAGCTGTACTTGCCGGGCTCCTTCTTCGCGAGCGCGACGAACTCGGCAACGGTCTTGGCGGGGAAGTCGTTGTTCACCACCATGATCTGGCCGCCCTTGCCCAACGCAGTGACCGGCGCGTAGTCCTTGACCGGGTCGTACGGCAGCTTCTTGAACAGGTGCTCGTTGGCCGCGTGCGTGGTGTTGGTCGTGATGAGCACCGTGTAGCCGTCGGCCGCGGCCCTGGCAACGTTCTGCGAGGCGATGAAACCGTTGGCTCCGGCCTTGTTGTCGATCACCACCGCCTGCTTCGTTTCGGCGGTCACGCCATTGCCGATGGCGCGGGCGATCTGGTCCGTCGCGGTACCGGCCGCGAACGGCACGACGAACGTGATGGCCTTCTCCGGGAAGCCCTGCGCGCTTGCCAGCGCTGGCGCGCATACCAGCGCAATGGCTGCGGCGGCGAGCGCGATGGAACTGTTTCGATTCATGGTCTTGTCTCCTGTGGTTTTGAAATGAAGGGGTCAGCCGTCGGACGGCCCCGCAAGCAGATGCGACAGGTTGCCCGGCACCCGGATCCGCATGTCGAGCAGCAGGAACGAGAGCGACTTGCCGTGCGTGTCGAGGTTCAATGCATCGTTGACGCCACCGTCCAGCACCGCATCGAGGACGAAGTTCATCGCATGCAGTTTCGGCAGCAGGAACCGCTGAACCCGGCTCGGCGCACGAAAGCTGAACTGCGCCGCGACCGACGCTGGCGTGACCTGTTCGACCAGCAGTGGCCAGAGTTCGGCGTTCCATGCGATCACGCTGATGTTGGACCGGTCGCCCTTGTCGCCCGTGCGTCCATGCGCGAGGCGGTACAGCGGCACGGTGATCGTGCTCGTGCGGGTGTTCGTGTGGGTCTGCGTGTTCACGCCTGGTCCTCCAGGATCTCGAGGATCTCGAAATGCACGGGCACCGCGTCGCGCGGCAGCAGGCATGAGATCGTGTTGAGCCGTGGCGTGAGTGCAGTGCGGACGCCGCCGCCGCCGGCAGGTCCGCAGGTGTAGAGCGCCGTCACCTCGCGGCCGACGCGCTCTGCCTGGGCACGGTCGGCATGGGCGGCCGCCACGCGCAGCCGCACGTCGCGCGCCCCGCCGTCAGGCGTCGCAGCAAGCGCCCGGCCCGCGTCGTCGGCCCATATGCTGATGGCGCCGATCAGGTCGATACGCACCGCAAGGCCGTCCAACCTGTGCCGCAGCACGTCGGCAGCCAGGCGCGCGCGCGCCTCGGCGCGTGCGCCGGCATAGGAGATTTCCGCCTCGGCGAGCCAGCCGCCTTCGTGGCAGACGTTGACCTTGTAGTGCGTCGGCCTCGGGTGCCCGCGGACGCCGCTCAATGCCACCCGATCGGTGCCGACCGCCGTGACTTCGGCGTCCGCGATGTCGGCGACGACATCCGGCGTCAGGTAGCCGGCGGGGTCGTGCACTTCATAGAGCAATTGCTCCTTAACCGTCGCCAGCGTCACGCAGCCACCGGTCCCCTGCGACTTGCCGATCGTGCAATGCCCGTCCGATGCGATCTCGGCAATCGGGAAGCCGACATCGGCCAGGCCCGGCACGTCCTTGAAACCCGGGTCGGCGAAGTAGCCGCCGCAGACTTGCGCCCCGCATTCGAGCAGGTGGCCCGCCATGGTGGCGCGCCCGAGCTTTTCCCAGTCATCGCCGCGCCAGCCGAAGTGCGACATCGCGGGGCCGACGGTGAGCGACGGGTCTGCCACGCGGCCGCAGACCACGATCTGCGCGCCAGCGTCCAGCGCGGCGGCGATCGGCTCCGCGCCGATGTAGGCGTTGGCGCTGACCACGCGGAGCCCGTCCATCTGCGCGCCGAGCTGTTCGCGCAGCGCAGCGCGGTGGGCGGGCGACGACAGATCGTCGCCTTCGACGACCGCGATGCGCGGCGCCGCGCAGCCCTCTTCCTTGGCCATGCGCGCGATATGCCGCGCCGCGGCACGCGGATTGGCAGCGCCGAAGTTGCCGACGATTCGAATCCCGTGCGCCAGGCAGCGCGCAATCACGGGTCGCAGCATCGGGTCGAGCAGCGGCTCGTAGCCGGCCTCGGGATCGGCACGGCGCCGCAGCTGCGCGAGCGCCAAGGTGCGCTCGGCCAAAGTCTCGAAGATGAGGAAGGCGCGCTGGCCGGGCGGGCCTTCTGCAAGGCGGGCGATCAAGGTGTCGACCACCGGACCCGCGGCGTCGGTCCGATCGCCGGAGAAGCCGGCGGCACAGCCGATCAACAGAACAGAGGCGGTGAGGTCGTTTTGCATGTGAGCTGGCGAATGTAGGGGCTGGACATATGATTTGAGAAATCAAACAATTGGATGACTTGATCTGGTTTTTGAATGAATCTATCCAACAAGCATTTGAGAGCCTTCGTGGTGCTCAGCCAGCAGAAGAATTTCACTCGCGCGGCCGAGATCTGCCATCTGTCGCAACCTGCCTTCAGCGCCCTGATCAACGGGCTCGAGGCCAGCATCGGGACGCGGCTGTTCGACCGGAACACCCGCAACGTCCAGCTGACCACGGAAGGCCAGCGTTTCTTTGCCTCGGCGGAACGCCTGCTGCAGGACATGGACAGTCTTCTGGAGGATCTTGGCGACCATGTCGAGCGGCGCAAGGGCCGCGTCGCCATTGCGGCGCTACCTTCGTTGGCGGCAGGATGGCTGCCAGGGCTCTTCGCCGAATTCCGGCGCCTCTGGCCAGGCATCGAGCTGTCGCTGGCCGACACGCTCTCCGAGCAATGCCTGGACCTGGTTCGCGCCGGCAAGGTCGACCTGGCCTTCGCCTCGGGAGGCGCAAGCTCCGCCGAACTGAACACCCAGCTGCTGTGCTCGGACGACTTCCACCTGGTGTGCCGCGAGGACCATGTGCTGGCCCACCAGAAGACGATCAAGCCGCGCGACTTGCTCAACCATCCCTTCGTTCATCTGAGCAAGTCGAGCAGCGTCCGTCAGCATCTGGATGCGCTCCTGCATCCGCTTCAGATGAACACCGTGCTGGAGGTCGCGCACCTCGCGACGGTCATGGGGATGGTCCGCAACGATGTCGGGATCAGCGTGGTGCCGGCACTGACGCTGTTCCACTTCGCGCATCCGACGATCGTCACGCGCCCGCTCAAGATGGCGGGGAGCCGCAGAAACCTCTATCTGGTGACGCGCGCCCAACGGTCGCTGTCGGTCGCCGCGCAGGCATTCCATGACCTGGCGCTGGCCCGGCGGCCGGTCGACCTGGGCTACTGAATGCCCGTGTTCAGCGCGCGCCAGCCGGATTCGATGTGCTTGCGCATCGACAGCATGGCCGACGACAGGTCGCCCTCGATCAGCGCGGCCAGGATTTCGGTGTGTTCTTCCACCGCCTCCTGGCCCCGGCCGTCGATCGCGTTGATCAGGTCGAAGGGATAGCGCGCCCACAGGATCTGCACGAAGTGCAGCGTCTGCGGCAGGTTGGCGATGTCGTACATGCGGCGGTGCAGCCGGTAGTTGATGCCGCGCGCCGCGCCGCGGTCGCCGGCCTTGATCGCCGCCTCGAACTCGCCGGCCAGCGTGCGCAGCTCGGCGATGTCGTCGGACGTGACCTTCTCCATCGCGCCGCGCACCAGTTGCGCTTCCAGCGTCATGCGCAGGCTCAGGATTTCGCTCGACGCTTCCGGGTCGAAGGGCACGACGCGCGAGCCGCGGTGCGACTCGCCGGTCACATAGCCTTCGGCGGCCAACAGCTTGAGCGCCTCCCGGACCGGCGTGATGCTCAGGTTCATCTGCTGCGCGATCTCGGCCTGCTTCAGCCGCGAGCCCCGCGGGTACTTGCCGGAGATGATGCCTTCGCGCAGAAGGTCGGCGACCTTCTCTTCCTTGGTTCGGTGATCCATGCTTCTCGTGCTCTCGGGGGCTGTCGTAGCGCTGAGCATACTGTGCACGATGCGTTCTTTTGGCGGCCGGACCAGTCGATAGATGTTCCCCTCATTTAGTAGCAACCAAACGGTCGTTCTCATTCGGCGAGCGCCTTCGCACAATCGCAGGCCGCGATCGACGATCGCCTGCACGCGGCCCGTCCTGCACCCGGACGGCGCGCCTTCTCCTGAAGCGACATGCCCGATTCGACCCACACCCCCACCCTTGCCCCTGCGACTGCACCCACCTACGACCAGCTGGCCGAACGATTCCGGCCGGTCTTTGCGCGCATCGCAGAAACCGCCGTGCACCGCGAGCAGCATCGCGAACTGGCC
>JAZKDL010000257.1:0-1009 GCA_040387575.1 Pseudomonadota bacterium | reverse complement strand
GACCCGGTGCGCTGGCTCAGCGACGCCGGCTTCGGTGCCGTGCGCGTGCCGATCTCCCTCGGCGGACTCGGTGCATCTTTCGAGCAATTCTTCGACCTGCTGACCGAGCTGGCCGAGGCCGACTCGAACGTGCCGCAGATCCTGCGCGCGCATTTCGGCTTCATCGAGCGGCTGTTCAGCGAAGTCGACGGCACGCAGCATCACCGGTGGCTCAAGCTCGCGGCCGGCGGCGCGATCTTCGGCAATGCCACCACCGAACTCGGCGATGTGGCTCTGGGCAAGCTCAAGACCCGGCTCTACCGCGAAGGCGACGGCTGGCTGCTCGAGGGCGACAAGTTCTACAGCACCGGCACGCTGTATGCCGACTGGGTCGGCGTCGCCGCCGAACGCGAATTGCCGGGCGGTTCCGGCACCAGCGAACGCATCCTGGTGATGGTGCCCACCGACGCCGCCGGCGTGGAACGGCTCGACGACTGGCGCGGCTTCGGCCAGCGGCTGAGCGCATCGGGCACCACGCGCTTTCGCGCCGTGCGCGTGAACGACGACCAGGTTCTTGCCAGCGGACGCGGCGGCCCGACCTCGATGACCGCCTTCTTCCAGATGGTGCATCTGGCGACGCTGGCCGGCATCGCACGCGCGATCGAGCGCGACGCGGTCGCCTTCGTGCAGAAGCGCAAGCGCGTCTACAGCTTCGGCAGCGGCACGTCGCCGCGCGAAGATCCGCTGGTGCAGCAGGTCGTCGGCCAGCTGGCCAGTGCCGCCTTCATCGGCGCCTCGGCCGTGCAGGCGGTCGCGCGCGGGCTCGGCGACATCGACCGGCTGCGCGTGCGCGGCGAACCGGTGCCGAACGCGCTGCTGGTCGACGTCGAGCTGCGCATGATGAAGGCGCAGATCGGCGTTCCGGACGCGGTGCTCGGCGCCGCGACCCGGCTGTTCGACGTGGGCGGCGCATCGGCGCTGCAGGAAGACCTGCGGCTCGACCGCCACTGGCGCAACGCGCGCACGCTGG
>JAZKDL010000256.1:0-4165 GCA_040387575.1 Pseudomonadota bacterium | reverse complement strand
GGTTCCAGCCGCTGCGGCCATGGCTGACCTGGTCGAGCGCCGCATATTTGCGCGCCAGGTGGTAGGGCGGCAGGTAGGTCGCCGAGACGGTCGCGACCAGGCCGATGTGCGTGGTCGATTGCGACAGTGCGGCCAGCGTGATCAGCGGGTCGAGCGGATACCAGAGCGCGTTCTTCGCGACCACGGCGTCCGGCGGACCCGGCATGCCGACGTTGTCGGCGAAGAAGATCGCATCGAACTTCGCGTCTTCGGCGACGCGGGTCCATTCCTTGAGTGCTTCGATCTGGCTTGCCGCGCCGGCATCCACGTCGGGATGGCGCCAGGCTGCCAGGTGGTGGCCGACACCGAAGAAGAACGCACCGAGGTGCATCTGCGGGCGGGGCGTGGTCATGTCGTTCATGGCGCGGGCTTCGATGCCGTCCTGGATGCAGCGGGCGCACCGGCGGAGACGACACGCACCAGGCTGTGCGGCACGTAGCGGTCGGCCTGCACGTCGGGCGTCACGCCGTGCGTGAACACCTCGTCGGTGATCGGCAGGAAGCCGCCGTCGAGCTCTTCCCATTGCCGCTTGAGACGCGCGAAGACCTCGGGGTGCTTGTCGCGCAGGTTGGCGCGCTCGCGCTGGTCGACGACCACGTCGAACAGGAACTCGTTGTCGTTGATCTTCAGGTACTTCCAGTTGCCCTCGCGCAAGGCGCGTTGCGCCTGCGCCTTGTAGCGCCAATACAGCGTGCGCGAATGCTGCGGCGCCCGGCCTTCGAGCACCGGCAGGATGTCTTCGCCGTCGCTCGGGTAGTCCGGGTGCGGCTTCAAATTTGCGGCGGCGAGCAGCGTCGGCAGCCAGTCGGCCGAGATCGTGACCTGCTCCTGCACCTGCGGCGCCACGCGCGCCGGCCAGCGCAGCAAGGTGGGCACGCGCAGGCCACCTTCGAGCAATTCGGTCTTCTGGCCGATGAAGGGCCAGTTCTTCGAGAAGCGCTCACCACCGTTGTCGCTGGTGAAGACGACGATGGTGTCGTCGCCAAGGCCGTTGGCATCGAGCGCGTCGACCACACGGCCGACCGCGGCGTCGAGCGCTTGCACGATCTCGCCGTACTTCTGCAGGCTGCCGCCGTCGTAATGGAACAGGTCCTTGATCTCGCGCGAGACCTGCTCGTCGCCCGGCCCTTCCCACGGCCAGTGCGGCGCGGTGAAGTGCAGCGACAGGAAGAAAGGCTTCTCCGGCTGCACGGCGCGTTCGCGCACATAGGCGGTCGCCTCGTCAGCCAGGATGTGGGTGTAGTAGCCGGTGCGCTCCACCGGCACCTCGCCTTCCCACAGGTCGCGCGGCACGTGCGCGCCGACGCCGGGCTTGTGGGTGAAGTAGTCGACCGCGCCGCTCAGGTTGCCGAAGAAGCGGTCGTAGCCGCTCTTCTGCGGACCGTATTCAGGCGGGCGGCCGAGATGCCACTTGCCGATCAGCGCGGTGTCGTAGCCAGCGGCTTTGAGCAACGACGGCAAGGTCGGATGCTCGGGCGGCAAGCCCTGGCCTTTGGTCGCGCCGGCGATCGGCTCTTCCAGCCCGCCGCGCAGCCGGTACTGGTAGCGCCCGGTGATCAACGCGAAGCGCGTGGCCGAGCACACCGCCGAGTTGGCGTAGGCCTGTGTGAAGCGCACGCCCTGTGCGGCCAGGCGGTCGAGATGCGGCGTGGCGAAGCCGGTCTGGCCATAGACGCCGAGGTCGGCCCAGCCGAGGTCGTCGGCCAGGATGAAGACGATGTTGGGTGGGGCACTCACGGCAGTCGGCCTACTTCTTCGCCACCAGGCCGGCGACGTTGGTCGGCGCCCAGAAGCCTTCGAGCTTGAGTTCGGCCAGCGCACGGTTCAGGAAGCGCGGGTCGGCCCAGGTCTTCGCGTCGAAGGTCTGGCGGATGATGCCGACCTTCTTGGCGCCGTCGATCACGTCCGCGTAATGCGACACGAAGCCGTCGTCCAGCAGCGGCGAGAAGCGCTCCTTGATCACCGTGCCTTCGAAGTCGCCGGTGAACAGCGCCACCGGCAGGCCGCGGATCTCGTGATAGCGGTTGAAGAGCGCCGCGCGCTGGCTCTCGTCCGATGCGGCCTGCGCCTGTTTCACCAGCACCTTGATCAGGCGGGTGAGCGTCTCGGGATATTTCTTCACGAAGTCGTCCGTCGCGATCGTGCCGGAGTTGATGCCGTAGATCGGCCCCTTGCCGCGCGTGCTGACTGGGATGTCCGCCGTGCCCGCGATCTTGAGCAACTGCAGGTCGGAGCCGCCGAAGGTGGCGTCGATGTCCTTGCTCACGACCGCCGCCTTGGATGTCGGCCAGTCGAGATTGGTGAAGCGCACGTCCTTCTCGGTCAAGCCCTGGTCTTCCAGCAGCCGGTTGAACGACAGCTGGTAGGCGGTGCCGCGCAGCACCGCCACGCGCTTGCCCTTCAGGTCCTTGAAGCTCTGGATGTTGGAACCCAGCGCCGTCGCAAGGTAGCTGTTGCTGCCGCGTCCGCCGGCATGCACCAGCCGCGTCTTGAGGCCGTTGGCGCGGCCGATCACGCCGGCCAGGTCGCCGAGGAACACCACGTCGAGCTGGCCGGTGGCCAAGGCTTCGTTGATGGCGGGGCCGGCGCCCTTGAAGAACTTCCATTCGATCTTCACGCCGTCCTTCTCGAACTCGGCTTCGAGCGCCTTGCTCGCGTAGGCCAGCGACACCGGGCCCGCGCCCACGAAAGACTTGCCCTGGCTGCCCTGCTCGGGTGCAGCCAGGCGGATCACCTGCGGCAGGTTCTCGGCCTGCGCAGCGGCACCGAAAAGGCCGATGGCAACCGCCGCGAGAGCGATGAAGGGCCGACGGCCGAAGGATTGGGAACGCATGGAGACACCTCGAAAAGATGAAGGCAATGAAGACGATGAAAGCGGAAAGAGCTGTTCGTCGAGAAGAAAGGGAGGCGGGGGCAAGGCGACCGAACGCGTCATCTCAGTGCGTGGTCAAGGCGTCGGCCGGCGCCGCCCGGTCTTCGCCCGCGAACTCCGCGAGCACGCCGTTCTTGACCTCGGCGAACGCAGCCGATGTCCGGTCGCGCGGATGTGCCAGCGGCACCGGCACGATGCGGCGGATTCGGCCCGGGCGCGGCGCCATCACGACCACCGTGTCGCCCAGGAACACCGCCTCTTCGACGTCGTGCGTCACCAGGATCGTCGTGATGCCTTCGGCCTGCCAGATGCGCTGCAGCTCCTGCTGCAAGTGCGCGCGGGTGATGGCGTCGAGCGCGCCGAAGGGTTCGTCGAGCAGCAGGATCTCGGGCCGGTTGACCAGCGCCCGCGCGATCGCCACCCGCTGCGCCATGCCGCCAGACAGCTGGTGCGGCCAGGCCTTCTCGAAGCCCTGTAGCCCGACCAGCGCGACGTGGTCGCGAACCTGGTGGCGCTTCTGCCCTTCGGTCAGCGGTGCGTTCAGCAGGCCGAGCCCGATGTTGTCTTCCACCGTGAGCCACGGAAACAGCCGATGTTCCTGAAACACGATGCCGCGGTCGAGGCTGGTGCCGGCGATGCGCTTGCCGTCGAGCAGCAGTTCGCCGCGGTAGTCCTCCTCGAGCCCGACCACCAGCCGCAGCAGTGTCGATTTGCCGCAGCCGCTGGTGCCGACGATGCTGACGAACTCGCCGGGTTCAATGTGCAGCGTGATGTCGTCGAGCACCTTCAGCGGCGTGCCCTCGACTGCGTATTGCTTGCTGAGATGCCGGATGTCCAGCGTGCCTGCGTTGTTGGCCATGGAATGCGTGTCCTTCAGAACTGCGCGACCGTGCGGCCGCGCCAGGCGAGCAGCCGGCGCTCGATGCGCGTCGCCACCCAGTTGAGCGAGAAGCCGACGAGCCCGACGACGATCACGCCGAAGATGACGAGGTCCATCTGGAAGTGCTCGCGTCCGTCGATCATGGTGTTGCCGATGCCCTTGCCCGAGACCAGCAGGTATTCGGCGCCCAGCGTGGCGAGCCATGCGTAGATCAGCGCCAGGTGGATGCCCGCGAAGATCGACGGCGACGCGCTCGGCAGCACGACCCGGGTGAGCAGTTGGGCCCGGCTGAATCGCAGCACCCGCGCCACCTCGATGAACTCGCGCGGCACGCTGCGGATGCCCTCGAAGGTGTTCAGCACCACCGGGAAGAA
>JAZKDL010000255.1:4611-6494 GCA_040387575.1 Pseudomonadota bacterium | reverse complement strand
AACCAACGACACGCGGATTTTCAATCCGCTGCTCTACCAACTGAGCTACCGGGCCATGAACTGACGCTTTCGCGTTAGTGCAGCCCTAGATTATACAGCGCTTTTTCGGCCTCTTGAAAGATCAACGCCAAGTTGCTTGAGCTTTCGGTACAGATGTGTACGTTCCAACCCAGTTTTTTCAGCCACGCGCGTCATCGAACCATTCTCCATGGCGAGGTGAAACTCGAAGTAGGCCTTCTCGAAACCATCACGTGCATCTCGCAACGGACGATCGAGGTCGAAGCTCTGCGTGGCGCGTGGCCCTGTCTCCACCGCGATGCTGACGATGGCCGTCGGCGTCGCGACCGGCTGGTCGTTGATGGTCGTGGTGACCGGCCCCACAGCCGTGGCTGCTGCTGCAACTGGCAGCACGGCAGCAGCCGCCACGCGGCGGGCGCTTTCGCGCGCGAGGCCTTGCTCGACGGCCTTCAGCAACTTCTGAAGGGTGATCGGCTTCTCGAGAAATGCAAAGGCACCGATGCGGGTTGCATCGACGGCCGTGTCGATCGTGGCGTGGCCGCTCATCATGATCACCGGCATGGTCAGCAGGCCTGCGGTCGACCATTCCTTGAGCAACGAGACGCCATCGGTGTCGGGCATCCAGATGTCGAGCAGCACGAGGTCGGGGCGCGCCCGCACGCGTGCCGCTCTCGCCTCGGCTGCGTTTTCTGCGAGTTCGACGTTGTGACCTTCGTCATTCAGAATTTCGAACAGCAGGTCACGAATGCCCAGCTCGTCGTCGACCACGAGGATATTTGCCATTGAATGCTTGTTGCTGCGTTGTACCTGGGGTGTGACCGCTCGCTGGCCTGCTCCAAGCTGCCGCGCTGATCGCGCTCAGATGGATGGCTTCGAATCTTCGGTATGAACGACCGCTCCCTGCGGTTCGCGTGCCAATGCGAATGATAGCGAGACTTGAGCGCCGGCCACGGCACCGTCGATAACACGATTGGAAAGTTCAATGCGTGCGCCATGCTCGTCCGCAATCTTCTTCACCACCGCAAGACCCAGGCCAGTGCCCTTGGTCTTGGTCGTGACGTAGGGCTCGAAAGCTCGCTTGAGAATGTTCTCGGCAAAGCCCGGCCCACTGTCCTGTACCGTCAGTCGTACCCGTTGGCCCGAGTCGGCCAGGCGTGTGCGAATGACCACTTCGCCAAGCCGTCCGGTGCCAGCGACTGCTTCGGCGGCATCTTGCGCGTTCTGCAGCAGGTTATGGATGACTTGCCGTATCTGTTGCGCGTCGCCGCGGATGGGCGGGCAACGCACATCGAGTTCGCAGTGCAACGTGATCGGTGTGTTGTCTGCGCCATAGAGTTGCAGCACATCGTTGACCAGCCCGTTCAAGTCCACAGGCTTGAGTTCGGCTGCCGGCAGTCGTGCATAGTCGCGGAATTCGTTGACCAGCCGCTTCATCGCATCGACCTGATCCACGATGGTCTTGACCGACTTGGTCAGGATCGCCTGCTCGGGCCCGCTCACCTTGCCGGTCAGCTTCATCTCCAGACGCTCGGCGGACAGCTGGATTGGCGTGAGCGGGTTCTTGATCTCGTGCGCGAGTCGCCGTGCGACTTCGCCCCAGGCCTGCGCGCGCTGTGCCGAGACGATCTCCGAGATGTCGTCGAACACCAGCAGCCGCTCGGCATTCGGAAGCTGTGCGCCGCGCGCGACGATGTTGATCGCGTCCCTCGACGGCCCTGTGTTGCTTCCATTGAGTTCAAAGGCATGCTGCCAATGGTCGAGGCCGTGTTGCGCGTGTTCGACCTCGAGTTCATCGAACTGCTGCTGGATGTTCTGCGCAAACAGCGCAAGACCCGGCACCTCCGTTAGCGCGCGGCCTTCGTAGG
>JAZKDL010000255.1:0-4601 GCA_040387575.1 Pseudomonadota bacterium | reverse complement strand
CGGCGAGCGGCGCGCGCAGGACGCGCGTAGCGCCCGGGTTGGTGGACAGCACGGTGCCAACGCCGTCGAGCACGATCACGCCTGATGTCAGGTTGTCCAGGATGGTCTGCAGGTTGGCGCGCGCGGCATCGAGCTCTCCGACCGTTTTCTCGACTGCACCGCGTGCCTCCGCGAGTTGCTGGGTCATGACGGCAAAGGAACGCGTCAGGCCGCCGAGTTCGTCCTTGCCGTGCAACACCATGGTTGGCCGAAGATCGCCGGCCGCCACCTGCCGCACGCCTTCCGCCAGCACGAGCAATGGTCGCGCGAGTCCATTGCCGAACAGCACGGCCAGCAGCACGGCACCGAACACCGCCAGGAACAGGCTCAGCGTGAGTGTGCCGATGTACATGCGACGAAGACCGTCGCGCGCGAGGGCCCGCTCCTGGTACTCGCGATTGGCTTCTTGAACGGCAAGCGCATTGGCAACGACGGCCGTCGGCAGCGGCTTCGTGACCTGCAGGAAACGCTGCTCGGTGTTGAAGTCGAAGCCCGGTCGCTGCACCAGCGCCAGCGTGCGCACGCTGGCTGGCGGTGGCGCGGGGCCCGCCAGTGTCTCGTCGAGGCCTTCTATATGTGTCACGGCACGGTCGGCTCGCACCTGCCGCAATTGCTGCTGGGTCGGCCGCTCGGGACTGAGCTGGAAACGCGATGTGCCCGCGCCCGCAATGAGCTGGCCGGAGCCGGTCCAGAGCACGACGTCCGTGGCGCCGAGTTGGTCACGGATGCGTTCGAGCACCAGGCCGGCACTGGCGTCGGGCACGCCGGCCAGTTGATTGCTTGCGGTGCGCGTCTTGGCCGCCAGATCTTCGGCCAGCGAGTCGAGCGTGGCCCGACCCAGGTTCAGCCCTGCGTCGAGCGCCCCTTCGACCTTGACGTCGAACCAGCTTTCGATCGACCGTGCCACGAACTGATAGGACACGACATAGACCAGCACGCCAGGCACGACGCCCACCAACGCGAAGATCGCAGCAAGCCGAATCAAAAGCCGGCTGCCGAACTTGCCTTGACGCAGTCGCCGCAGCAATCGCACGGCCACC
The DNA here is from genome assembly GCA_040387575.1 of Pseudomonadota bacterium. Taxonomy (GTDB): domain Bacteria; phylum Pseudomonadota; class Gammaproteobacteria; order Burkholderiales; family Burkholderiaceae_C; genus Variovorax. Next base: position 3,522 of record JAZKDL010000255.1, on the reverse strand, counting down.
CAGCACAGCACGAGCAGCAGCAACATCGCGACGATCACATTGATGCCGAACAGCTTTGCGTAGTTCTCTTCGTAGAGCACACGGTTGTTGGTGGCCACGGCAAGCAGGAACATCAGCACCAGGCCGATGGCCACGACCAGCGCGGCGCCGACGCCGATGGCCCAGCGCATCGCGCGAGAGCGACGCGCGGGCGGCGATCCGCCCGGCCGCGCGGAAGTGCTCACCGCGGCTTCTCCAACGGAAGCCGGGCGCTTCGCTCCGTGGAAATATTCCAATCAGGAAGCCCGACGACCCCGATCTGAATCGGCCGCGGGAGCTGCGATGTGTCGAGCCGGAATCGGAAGACCACCGAGTTGGATGCGTCGTCGCCGATCGCCGAGAAGTCGCCCAGGCGCATTCGGCCGATGCGCTTGACGGCATCCAGCGCCTCGTCGAGGCTGTCGAAAGTTTGCTGGTTCATCAGCACGCCGAAGCCGGTGTTGCCGGTGATCGGCACCGGCGCGACGTTGAGCCGCCAGCGCCGCGTGAGCGGCTGGTACGCCAGCCGCATATGGCGCACGGCCTGCGCGATCTTGCGATCGGTCCAGTACCAGCGCTCACGATAAAGCTCGGCCTCGGCCACGAAATGGATGGCGATGCCTTTGTCCAGCACGTCCTCGACCAGTGGCGGAACACCGAATTCGACCGCCGCGCTCAGGTAGACGCCATCGTCGTCCTGCTCGAGGCGCATCTGCGTCACGGTGGCGGCGTGCTCCTGAGCCACTAGCGCCGTTGGCCAGACCAGCAGCAGGCACAACACGACGAAAATCCCCCGCAGCCAACCCGCCCACCCCGCAAAAGCGCGCGAAATCCGCCCGTTCGATTCAGCGGGAGATTTTTTCGAGGAGGGCGTAATAGAAACCGTCGTGGTCACCCAGAGGATTGTCCGGGACGCCACGGCCGATCCCGCCGCTTTGCGGCAGTAAATGGCCCGGCGACGGCCTCAATCGGGCATCAGTGTTGTGTGCAAGGAACGCATCAATCTGGTGCGAACCCTCTTCACGGAAGACGGAACAGGTGCAATAGAGCAACCGGCCACCGGGGCGCACCAAGGGCCATAGCGCCGCGAGCAGCGTGGCCTGCTGGATCGCAAGCTGCGCAATATCGCTCTCGCGCCGCAGCCAGCGCACATCGGGATGCCGGCGCACGATGCCCGACGCCGTGCAGGGCGCATCGAGCAGGATGGCGTCGAACGGCTCGCCATCCCACCAGGCGTTTGGACGGCTGGCATCGGCCACCACCACCCGCGCCTCGAGGCCGAGACGTGCCAGGGTTTCGCCGATTCGGCGGCTGCGCTGCGCATCGACCTCGAGTGCAACCACATCGACCGCCTCGGGGCCCGCCAACTCGAGCAGATGTGCCGTTTTGCCACCCGGCGCTGCGCAGGCATCGAGCACGCGCCACGGCGCACCATGAGGTGAGCGTTCGAGTCCATCGAGCAACAGCGGTGCGGCGATCTGCGCGGCCGCATCCTGCACCGACGCCAAGCCGTTGGAAAAGCCCGGAAGCTGAGTCACAGGACGCGCACGCACCAGTTGGAGACCGCTCTCGCCTACTGCATGAGCGTCCAGGTCCACGGCTTCGAGCGCAGAAAGATACGCCTGCGTATCGGTCTTGCGGATGTTGACCCGCAAGGTCATCGGCGCCTGCATGTTGTCGGCGCGCAGCACACGTTGCCAGTCGCGCGGATGGTCTCGCTTGAGGCGCTCGATCCACCAGCGCGGGTGGTTCCACTGCGCGACTGGCTCGGTGTCCGTCACGGCGACGAGCGCTTCACGCTCGCGCAGGAAGCGCCTCAGACAGGCATTGATGAAGCTCGCTTGCGCCCGCGTCACGGGGCTGCGCTTGGCGGCCTCGACCGTCTGGTCGACGAGCGTGAAGATTTCATAAGGAGCGTCGTCACTGTTCCATGCAAGCGCCAGTGCGGCGCAGAGCAGCGCATCGGCCGGCGGCGGCGGCGTGCGCTTGGCCAAGTGGCGGCGCAGTGCTTCAGCACGGCCCAGCCAGCGCAGGACCTGAAAGCCGATGGCTTGCACGCCTGGTCGCAGGGCGGGCTCTACCGCCTCGAACGCGACCGCGCCGGACACGCCGCTGCGGATCGAGGCAAGGGCCGCGGCCGTGAGCTGCAGTTGTCGCCACAAAGGCGGCTGCAACGAGGCATCGCGGGAAGAATCTGGGTGTTCGTTTAGCAACTTGAATCGATGGTAAGTCAGGGCAGGACAGGCCTAAAAGCAGGATGCCGGTCCGGCATCCTCAAAGGACCAGGGGTGTTCGCCGCGTTCAGCCCAATGCTGCAGCCGGATGCAGTTGCATCACCCATGCCACGAGCACCGCGGGAAACTGCCGGATCGCCGCGTTGTAGTGCGTCACGGCCTGATTGAACTGGCTGCGCGCAATCTCGGCTGCGGCAGATGGCTCCGGCCAGGCGGTCAACGCGATCGACGGCTTAGCGTCTGATGCATCCTCCGTGCCTGCTGTCGGTACGCTGACGCGCGCCAACGTGCCATCGGGTTCGAAGCTCATGACGGCATCCGGGTGCAGCCGTTGCCATGCCGCAAGCATCACGTGCAGCGCGGTTGCCAGCGCAGCGATGTTGGTCACGGTCAGCGGCTTTTGCCGTGTGACGGCGAGCAGCGTGGTCAGCTGCGCCGTGGTCGCGTGCAGCGACACCAGCGCCGCATCCGACGGATCGAAGGCATCGTCGGCCCGCTTCTTCAGGCTGTGCATCTGAACGAAATCGAGTTGACGCAGCAACGCTGCATCCAGCGTCGCATAGGCCTGCAGCGCAGTGGCGCGCAGTCGCATCAACCGGTTGTAGGCGCCCACGAACCAGAACAACAGGATTGCTCCCGCCATCCAGTACACGAGCGAATCGCGAAAGAGGCTCATCGCGGCCTCCACAGAAAAAACGCCTCCCTTCCACCAAGGGAAGGGAGGCGCGTGAGGCCAGTCATGGCCGGCAGCGGACGGACATTACTCCGTCGCAGCGCCTTCGCTGGCGTCCACGGTGCTCGCATCGTCGCTCGTGCCGGCCAGTTCGGCGGCTTCGGATTCGGCGATGGCGCGGCGCTCGGCCTCGTCCATCGCATCCTTGACCTTGCGCGCCTGGTGGTACGCCATGCCGGTGCCTGCGGGAATCAGGCGGCCGACGATCACGTTTTCCTTCAGACCGCGCAGCTCGTCGCGCTTGCCCATGATCGCGGCTTCGGTCAGCACGCGCGTCGTTTCCTGGAACGACGCTGCCGAGATGAACGAGTCGGTCGAGAGCGATGCCTTCGTGATACCCAGCAGCAGGTTGGTGAACGTCGCGGGGATCTTGCCAGCGGCGCGCAGGGCGTCGTTGGTGTTGAGCATTTCGCTGCGTTCGACCTGTTCGCCGGAGATGTACACGGTGTCGCCGATGTTGTCGACCACGACGCGGCGCAGCATCTGGCGAACGATCACCTCGATGTGCTTGTCGTTGATCTTCACGCCTTGCAGGCG
>JAZKDL010000254.1:0-21773 GCA_040387575.1 Pseudomonadota bacterium | reverse complement strand
CGCTTCAACCTGGCGTACGTGAACATCGGCGCCAGTTGCGACGTCGGCGCCTCGTGGGCGCTGCCGCGGCTGGTCGGCCTGCGCCGCGCGCTGGAAATCGCAATGCTCGGCGACGCGCTGGACGCTGCCGCGGCCGAGCGCATGGGTCTGATCAACCGCGTGGTGCCCGCAGCCGAACTCGAATCCGAAGCGATGGCTTTCGCGCAGCGCCTGGCGGCGGGCCCGACGGTCGCGCTTGGCAACCTGCGCCGGCTGATGCGCGGATCGTTCGACCGAGAACTCGGCGCGCAGCTCGATGCCGAATCCGCTGCCTTCCGCAACTGCGCCGCGACCGACGATTTCAAGATCGGCATCGACGCCTTCTTCGCCCGCAAGACCGCGGCCTTCACCGGCCGCTGAACGGCCCTCGAACGGCCCCCCAACTTTCATCATTAGGAGAACTTCATGACGCTTCCAGACATCTTCGTGGTCGGCACCGCCCGCACCGCCATCGGCACCTTCGGCGGCTCGCTGAAGGACGTGCCCAACACGCAGTTGGCGACCACCGCGGTCAAGGCCGCGATCGAACGCAGCGGCGTCGCGCCCGACGCGATCGGCCACGTCGTCATGGGCAACGTGATTCCGACCGACGTGAAGGACGCGTACCTGAGCCGCGTCGCCGCGATCGACGCCGGCTGCCCGATCGAGACGCCGGCCTTCAACGTCAACCGCCTGTGCGGTTCCGGCCTGCAGGCGATCGTGTCGGCGGCGCAGGCGATCGCGCTGGGCGACTGCGGCATCGCGATCGGTGGCGGTTCGGAGTCGATGAGCCGCGGCCCGTACTTCGACACCTCGGCGCGCTACGGCATGCGCATGGGCGACGCGGTGCTGATCGACTACATGCTCGGCATCCTGCACGACCCGTGGGAGAAGATGCACATGGGCATCACCGCCGAGAACGTGGCGTCGCGCTACAAGATCTCGCGCGAGATGCAGGACCAGCTCGCCGCGCAGAGCCAGCAGCGCGCCGCCGCCGCCATTGCGGCCGGCCGCTTCAAGGAGCAGATCGTGCCGGTCGAGGTGAAGACGCGCAAGGGCGTGGTCGTGTTCGACACCGACGAACACGTGCGCGCCGACACCACGGTCGAGACGCTTGCCAAGATGAAGCCGGCGTTCAAGAAGGACGGCCTGGTGACGGCCGGCAATGCATCGGGCATCAACGACGGCGCAGCCGCCGTGGTGCTGGCCAATGCCGATCGCGTGAAGGCGCTGAACCTCAAGCCGCTCGCGCGACTGGTTGGCTACGCACACGCGGGTGTCGAGCCCGCGTACATGGGCATCGGCCCGGTGCCGGCGACGCGCAAGGTGCTGGAGCGCACCGGCCTGAGCGTGAAAGACCTCGACGTGATCGAGTCGAACGAAGCCTTCGCAGCGCAGGCCTGCGCGGTGATCCAGGAACTGGGCTTCGACCCGGCCAAGGTGAACCCGAACGGATCGGGCATCTCGCTGGGCCATCCGGTCGGTGCGACCGGCGCGATCATCACGACCAAGGCGATCGCCGAACTGCACCGCGTCGGCGGCCGCTATGCGCTGGTGACGATGTGCATCGGTGGCGGCCAGGGCATCGCGGCGATTTTCGAAAGGGTCTGATCCCGGCCGCAGCCACGACAATCGCGGAATGAGTCCGCGTCACGCTGCCCTCCAGATCAATCCCGACGAAGTCGAGATGAGCGCCATCCGCGCGCAGGGGGCGGGCGGGCAGAACGTCAACAAGGTGTCGAGCGCGGTGCATCTGCGCTACGACATTCCGGCAAGCTCGCTGCCGCCAGACGTGAAGGAGCGGCTGCTCGCGCTGCGCGACAGCCGCATCACGCAGGAAGGCGTTCTGGTGCTCAAGGCTCAGCAGCACCGCACCCAGGAAATGAACCGCAACGATGCGCTGGCGCGCCTCCAGGCGCTGGTCGACAGCGTGGCCACGCCGCCGCGCGCAAGGCGTGCGACCAAGCCGACCTATGGCTCGAAGCAGCGACGGCTCGAAGGGAAGAGCCAGCGCTCCGAAGTCAAGAGCCTGCGCGGCCGGGTGCAGGACTGATCTCTCTCGTTCTCGCGTGGTGCCGAATCAGCGCAGCCGCTCAGAGACGAAATCCAGGAACGAGGTGATGCGCGCCGACAGCTGCGTGTTGCGGTAATAGACCGCGTGGATCGGCTGCCGCACGTCGACCGTGTCGCGCACCAGCAGCGGCACCAGCGCGCCGCTCGCGCGGTCTGCGCCGGTCATGAAGTCCGACAGGCAGACGATGCCCACGCCCTGCAGCGCAAGCTGGCGCAGCGTTTCGCCGCTCGACGCCGTGAGCTGCGGCGTGGTCGGCCATTCCTCGCCGTGCGCGCCACGCAGCGGCCAGCGGTTGAGCGACTCGGGCTGGTTGAAGCCCAGCAGCACGTGTCGGGCGAGGTCTTCGACGCGCCTCGGCTTGCCATGCGCATCGACATACGCCGGGCTTGCGAGCACACGCAGCCGGTGACTGCCGAGCGCTCGCGCATGCAGCGTGGAGTCGCGCAGCGTACCGATGCGGATCGCGATGTCGGTGCGGCGTTCGATCAGATCGATGTTGAGGTCGTCGGTGTCGAGTTCGAGCTGGATCTGCGGAAAGCGCTCCCGGAAGGCCGGCACCAGCGGCACGATCACATGCAGCATGAAGGGCGAAGCGGCGTTCACGCGCAGGCGGCCCGCGGGTTGTTCGCGGCGCGCGGCCATCTGCTCTTCCGCGTGGTCGATCGCTTCGAGGATGCCGCGCGCGTGCGCCAGGAAAGCCTGGCCTTCTTCGGTGAGTTCGAGCCGGCGCGTGGTGCGCCGCAGCAGCGTGGTGTCGAGCTTCTGCTCCAGCCGGCTGAGCGCGCGGCTGATGCCCGAGACCGTCTGCGAAAGCTGCTCTGCCGCCGCGGTGATGGAGCCCGCGTCCACCACCGCGCGAAACGCCGACAGTTCTTCGATGGTGGTCTTCATTGTTGACTCCGAGTCAATTGACTTTGGGAGCTTAAGGGGTTTTTCTGCAAAGGTGAAAGGCCGAGACTCCAGGCTCTTCACCGTACCGGATATCCCTGGAGCCCTTCATGCCCATTGCTCTTCTCGCGCTGACCCTCAGCGCATTCGCCATCGGCACGACCGAGTTCGTGATCGTCGGCCTGCTGCCGACCGTGGCCGCCGACCTCGGCATCGGCCTGCCGTCGGCCGGCCTGCTGGTCAGCCTGTACGCGCTCGGTGTCGCCATCGGCGCGCCGGTGCTCACCGCACTCACCGGCAAGGTGCCGCGCAAGGCGCTGCTGCTCGGCCTGATGGCGCTCTTCACCGCCGGCAACCTGCTGGCCTGGCAGGCGCCGAGCTACGAGACGCTGGTCGCCGCACGCATCCTGACGGGCCTCGCCCACGGCGTGTTCTTCTCGATCGGTTCGACCATCGCGACCGGCCTGGTGCCGAAGGAGAAGGCGGCGAGCGCCATCGCGATCATGTTCACCGGCCTCACTGTGGCGCTGGTCACCGGCGTGCCGCTGGGCACCTTCATCGGCCAGCATTTCGGCTGGCGCGAGACCTTCCTCGCCGTCTCTGCATTGGGCGTGATCGCCTTCATCGGCAGCTGGATCTTCGTGCCCAACGACATCCGCCACAGCGCGCCGGCCTCGCTGGTGCAACAGGCCAAGGTGCTGGCCGAGCCGCGGCTCCTGCTGGTCTATGCCAAGACGGCGATCGGCTACGGCGGCTCCTTCATTCCCTTCACCTTCCTCGCGCCGATCCTCACCGACGTGGCGGGCTTCAGCGCCGGTGCGGTGGGCTGGGTGATGCTGGTGTACGGCGTGTCGGTCGCGGTCGGCAACATCTGGGGCGGCAAGCTGGCCGACCGGCTGGGCCCGATCCCGGCGCTGAAGATCATCTTCGCGCTGCTCGCCGCCGTGCTTCTCGTGTTCCAGTTCACCGCGCCGCACAAATGGCTCGCGCTGGCCACGGTGCTGGCCTGGGGCGCGGTCGCCTTCGGCAACGTGCCGGGCCTGCAGGTCTACGTGGTCAAGCAGGCCGAGCGCTTCACGCCACAGGCGGTGGATGTAGCCTCGGGCCTGAACATCGCGGCCTTCAACCTCGGCATTGCAGGGGCGGCCTGGGCCGGCGGGCTGATCGTCACCCACCTGGGCCTGATGCACACGCCCTGGATCGGCGCGCTGGTGGTGCTGGTTTCCCTCGCACTCACGCAGTGGAGCGGAAGACTCGATGCACACCCGCAGGCTTCGCTTCGTACCGCCAACTGATCACTCTTCAACGAAAGAATCCATGAACACGAACACCATCCCCGCCTTCGGCCTCGGCACCTTCCGCCTGAAAGATGAGGTCGTCATCGACTCGGTCAGGAACGGTCTCGACCTCGGCTACCGGCTGATCGACACGGCCCAGATCTACGGCAACGAAGCCGAGGTCGGCCAGGCGATCGCCGAGAGCGGCGTCGCGCGCAGCGAGCTGTTCCTGACCACCAAGATCTGGACCGACAGCTACGCCGCCGACAAGCTCGTGCCCAGCCTCAAGGGCAGCCTCGCCAAGCTGCGCACCGACCAGGTCGACCTGACGCTGATTCATTGGCCGGCGCCGGGCAATCCGGTGCCGCTCGCCGAATTCATGGGCGCGCTGGCCGACGCCAAGGCACAGGGCCTCACGAAGCAGATCGGCGTTTCGAACTTCAACATCGACCTGATGAAGCAGGCGATCGACGCGGTCGGCGCGGGCGAGATCGCGACCAACCAGATCGAGCTGCATCCCTATCTGCAGAACGGCAAGGTGGCCGCATTCGCTGCCAGCCAGGGCATCCGCATCACCTCGTACATGACGCTGGCCTACGGCAAGGTGTTGAAAGACCCGGTGATCGAGGCGATCGCCACGGCGCGTGGCGCGACCACCGCGCAGGTCGTGCTGGCCTGGGCGCTGCAACTCGGCTGCGCGGTCATCCCGTCGTCCACGAAGCGGGCGAATCTGGAGAGCAACCTGAAAGCGCAGCAGCTGGTGTTGACTGCGGACGAGATGGCGCAGATCGCCGCGCTGGAGCGCAACGAGCGCCTGGTCAGTCCGAACGGCCTGGCACCGGCCTGGGACTGAGCGCGGTCAGCGCCTCGGCATCCGTGCGGTAGCTGAAGAACAGCGGGCCTGGCAACAGCAGTCCCGCACGTTCGAGCACCTGCTGCGCGGGCAGCTTCAGGCCCGACAGGTGCAGCCGCACCTTCTGCGATTCGAGCAGCTTGCGGATGTTGCCGAACACCTCGGCGCCGGTGATGTCGATGCGGTTGATCGGGTGCGCGAACAGGCAGACGTCGGTCAGCCCGGGCCGTTCGGCAAGCGCCACGGTGACCGCGCGCTCCAGCGTGCTGGCCGACGCGAAGTCGAGTTCGGCGTCCATGCGCAGCGCATACAGGTTGGGTGCCAGCGGCGGCAGGTGCCACAGGTGGCGGTCGCGCAGACTGCCGTCGGCATGCAGGCCGACCTCGATGATGCGTGGATGCAGGTGGCGGTACATGTAGTGCGCCAACGCGGCGAGCAAACCGCCCAGCACGCCCCAGTAGATCGACGGCGCGGTCGCGATCGTCAGCACGAAGGTCGCGCCGGCGATGGACGCCTCGATCGGCGAGACCCGCCACAGCGCGACGAAAGCGCGCGGTTTCATCAGGCCCAGCGTGGCCGTGACCACGACCGACGCGAGCACCGCCTGCGGCACGTGATAGAGCAGCGGCATCGCCCACAGCAGCGCACCCGCGACCACCAGCACGCTGAACAGCGTCGCCCATTGCGTTTTCGCGCCGGCATACAGCGTGATGGCCGAGCGCGAGAACGACGAGCTGGTCGGGAACGAACCGCTGAGCCCGGCCGCGATCTTGCCCAGGCCCTGGCCGATCAAGTCCTGGTTCTCGTTCCAGAGCTTGCCGGCGCGCGCGTTGTCGACCTTGGCGCTCGACGCGGTTTCCAGGAAGCTCACCAGCGTGACGAGGAAGGCCGGCAGCAGCAGCGTGCCGAGTTCCGAGAAGCTGATCGCACCGGGCCAATAGAACGACGGCAGGCCCGACGGCAGCTTGCCGATGACGGCGCCGCCTTTCAGCGCGTAGCCGATGGCAGCGCTCGCCGCCGCAGCCACGGCGACCAGCGCCATCGTGGTCGGCAGCTTCGGCACGAAGCGCTTGCCGGCCCACAGCATCGCCATGCCGCCGAGGCCGAAAGCGATCGCGTAGAAATCGGGCGGCGGGCCTTCCAGCAACTGCGAATAGCTGCGGCCGGTGAAGCCGAGCAGGGCCGGCAACTGCGACAGCGTGATCAGCACCGCGGCGCCCTGCGTGAAGCCCATCAGCACCGGCGAATTGACCAGCCGCAGCAGCCAGCCGAAGCGGCCGACGCCGAGCGCGAGCTGCATCAGGCCCGACAGCAGCGTGAGCCAGACCGCCAGCGACACCCATTCGCGGCTGCCCGGAATCGCCAGCGGCGCGAGCGATGCGCCGACCAGCAGGCTGGTGAGCGCGGTCGGCCCGACCGACAGGCGTGCCGACGAGCTGAACAGCACCGCGATCAACGCCGGGAACAGCGCCGCGTAGATGCCGGTGATCAGCGGCATGCCGGCGAGCGCTGCGTACGCCACGCCCTGCGGGATCACCATCAGTGCGACAGTGACGCCGGCGGAGGCCTCGTTGACGAGCAGCGCGCGGTCGGGGCGCGGCCAGGAAAGGAAGGGAAGCCAGCGGACGAGCTGGTCGCGGGTCAAGGCCATGGATGCTGCGCGCGGTAGGGTTCGAAAGGCACCGGCCGATGATAAGGAAACGGCCTCTTGCGGTCGTCGGCTAACGCGTCTTGCGATGTTGGAAGGCGGTCGGCGACTGGCCGGTGGCCGTCTTGAACATCGCGCAGAACGCGCTGTCGGTGGCGTAGCCGCTGGCCGCGGCCACCTGGCTCACCGGCATGCCGCGTGCCAGCAGCGGCAGCGCATGCGCCATCACCGCCTGCTGGCGCCACGCCTGCCAGCTCATGCCCAACTGGTCGCGGAACATGCGCGCCACCGTGCGCTCGCTGGCGCCGATGGCGGCCGCGCGCTCGGCCAGCGTGGCGCGTGCCGCCGGGTTGCGCAGCATCGTCTCGCAGAGCTGGCGCAGGCGCTTGTCCGCGGGCAACGGCACGTCGATGCGGATCTGGGTGGCGCGCTCGAGTTCGTTGACCAGCAATGGCGCAATCCAGCGCTCGCGTTGCGCGGCGTCCGGGTCGGCACCGCTGCGGTCGTCGGGCGTGGTGTCCAACGCCAGCATGAGCGCGCGCAGCAGCGGGCTGATCTCGAGCACCTCGCAGCGCTCCCACGATGGCGCAACCCAGCCGTGCAGGTACACGGTGCGCAACTCGGCATCTTCGACCAGCGTGATGCTGTGCGGCATGTTGGCCGGCACCCAGAGCGCGCGCGACGGCGGCACGATGTAGCTGCCATCTTTCGTCGACAGCCGGATCACGCCACGCGTCGAGAAGGTGAGCTGCGGCCACGGGTGCTGGTGCAGTGCGACGAAGGTATCGGCCTTGAGGAAATGCTCCTTGGCGCGCAAGGGGCGCACCGCATCGGGCGCGTAGAAATGGGGCGTCAGCGGGCCGACGATGTTGGCCGGGCCGGGCACGATCCGCAGTGCGGGCGTGGCGCGTCGGGGCTGCGTCGGCGATGGGTCCGTGGAGGGAGATGAAGAGGTAGGGGCGTCAGGGTTTGGCATGAATCCGACAAATCTTGTCCATGTATCGCCATTCTGCCGCGAAGCACGGTTCTACGATCGACGCCTGCTCCTGTTTTGCACATCAGCCATGTCCATCCATCACTCTTCCATCGCCACCGGTCCGACCTTGCGCTCCGACGCCCAGTTGATCGGCCTCGTGGGCCTGGCGCATGCCATCAGCCATTTCAGCCAGCTCGTTCTTGCGCCGCTGTTCCCGTGGCTGAAGGACGCGTTCGACGTCAGCTACACCGAACTCGGCGGGGTGCTGACGGTGTTTTTCGTGGTGTCGTGCATCGTGCAGGCGGCATCGGGCTTCATCGTCGACAAGCTCGGCCCACGGCCGGTGCTGTTCGTCGGGCTTGGCCTGCTGGGCATCGCGGCTTTCGGTTATGCGCTGGCGCAGAGCTACTGGATGCTGTTGGCGAGCGCTGTCGTCGCCGGCATCGGCAACGGCGTGTTCCATCCGGTCGACTACACGCTCTTCAACCGCAAGGTCGCACCGACACGGCTCGGCCACGCGTACAGCGTGCACGGCATCACCGGCAGCCTCGGCTGGGCCTTGGCGCCGGCCTTCGTCGTGCCGCTGGCGATGGCGTATTCGTGGCGCGTGGCGCTGGCGGCCGCGGGCGCGCTGGCCATCATCGTGTTGGCGGTGCTGTGGGTCTACCGCAGCGTGCTGTCGCTCGACGTGAAGGCGGTCCACAAGGCCACCGGACAAGGTGCGCCGGCCATGGCGGGCGGCGAGTTCGGGTTCCTGAAGATACCGGCGGTCTGGATGTGCTTCGGCTTCTTCTTTTTCTATGCGATGGTGATCAGCGTCGTGCAGACTTTTGCGCCTGTTGCGGCCGGGCATCTGCATGCGGTGCCGGTGGCGCTGGTGGCGGTCTGCCTGACGGTCTATATGGTGGCAAGCGCGGTCGGCATGGTGTTCGGTGGCTTCCTGGCGTCGGACCCGTCGCGCTGCGAGCGCATCGTCGGTGCCGGCTTCGGCGTGGCTGCGGCGCTCGCGCTGATTTTGGCCTTCGCCGACTTCGCACCCGTGCTGGTGCCGGTGATGTTCGGCGCGATGGGCTTTGCGTCCGGCATCGCCGGGCCGTCGCGCGACCTGCTGGTGAAGCGCTCGACGCCCGCCAATGCGACCGGCCGTGTCTATGGCGTGGTCTATGCGGGTCTGGACATCGGCCAGGCCACCGCGCCGCTGATCTTCGGCCGCTTGATGGACCACGGCCAGTACCTGAGCGTGATCGTCGGCCTGGCCCTGGTGCAGGCTGTGCTGATCGCCAGCGCCTTCAACGTGCGCCGGGTGCGGCGCGAGGCGCTGGTGCCGGTTTCGGCCTGACCATCTCAAGCCCCTTTCAAAAGCGTCTTTCAAGGCCTCTCTGGAGGCCTTTTCTTCGACCTCAGGCTGCCAGCAGCGCGTCGACCTGGCGCAGGCCTTCGATGGTCTTGATGCAGGCTTCCGCGGCCTCGGTGCCCTTCACCGCGAAGTGACGGTGGAAGTACTTGCGGTGCTCCACGTGTTCATGGAAGTGATGCGGCGTGAGCACCGCCGACAGGATCGGCACGTTCGTCTCGAGCTGCAGCGACATCAGCGTGCTGACCACCGTGCTCGCGACGAACTCGTGGCGGTAGATGCCGCCGTCGACCACCAGCGCGCAGCCGACGATGGCGGCGTAGCGGCCCGACAGCGCGAGTCGCTTGGCATGCAGCGGGATCTCGAACGCGCCGGGCACGTCGATCACGTCGATGCGGTCGCGCGCGAAGCCCAGGCGCTCCATCTCAGCGAGGAAGGCGTCGCGCGCCTGATGGACGATGTCCGAATGCCATTGCGCTTCGACGAAGGCGACGCGGCGGGCATCGGACGCGTCCGATGCCGGGATGGCGGAAAGGGGAAGGTCGTTGATCTGACTCATGGTGTGCCTCAAAAAGCAGGTTTCCTGAATCAGGGCGCACGAAACCACGCAGCCGACCGCACGTCGCCGGCTCGCATGCAGTGATGCATGCGCAAGGACGCACGGGTGACCCCGCATTTCGCGCTCTCTTTCATCCGGACTGTGACCGTCGGCTCCGGGATCGCACCGGATCTGCTGACCCCGAAACCCATGACGGGCACCGGGCGCTCGCGGGCTCATGCGGCCCCGTTCGAGGACCGCCATCACCGCCGGTGGGGAATTGCACCCCGCCCTGAGAACGCTTGCCCCGGATTGCGCCAGGGCAAAGTGATTCTAGGCAGCGCCTGCGCTATGCGCTGTCGCGCAAGGGGCAAAACCCCTGGGCAGTGCGGGGTGCCGGAAAGCGCTTCAACGCCGTTGCAGAAAGGTGGTCATGCGTTGCAGTTCATCATCGAGCGACGCACGGTAGGCGGCGCCCGCGGGCGCTTTGCCGGCATAGCCAAAGGACGGTGCCAACTGGCCTTCGCGGGCTGTCACGTTGGCCCAGCCAATCACGCGGTCGTGCTGCAGCAACGGCAGCGCGTAGTAGCCGAACTGCCGCTTCGCCTCCGGCGTGTACGCCTCGAACTTGTAGGTCCAGCCCCAGAGCAGTTCGAAGCGGCGGCGGTCCCACACCACCGGGTCGAAGGGTGCGAGCAGGCGGACATCGTCGTCCGGCGCGTGGCGGCGCGAGCGTGGGTTCTCGTCGGCCGGCCAGTACCAGGTGACGCCGTCGATGCGGCAACTCGAAAGCTCGTCGCGCGCGATGCGCAGCGCGGCCTGCGTGTGCGCCGACAGATGCGGCGCGCCATAGCCCAGCAGGCGCACCAGGTACGTCAGGCTGACGGCCGGCAGCGGCGCGTACTTGCGGACCACCAGCGCGATCAGCGCGCCAGCGCGCCGCGCGCGTCCGGCCGGGCTGTCGTCCGCAGGCGGATGCGTCACCGCCGCATAGACGCGGGTGCCGCTGTCGCGCCGAACCACGCGCAGATGGCCGCGGTAGTGCAGCCCGTCGAGGATGTGCGTGGTCGCGTTGCTCGATCCGCCCCAGTAGTTCTTCATGCGGCCGTGCGCGAAGTGCAGCTCGACCTCGCGTGGATGCACGGCGCCACGTTCGCGCACATAGGCCAGCACGTCGGCCGCCTTGCGCTGGGTGTCGTCGTCCCAGACGCGCTTCGCTTCGCGCGGGTGCATCAACGCCAGATGCTCACGCGGCAGGAAGCCGTAATTGACGAGGCAGTCCTCCTCCACTGCGAGCCGTGAATAGCGGCTTTCAAGATCGCCTGCGCGGTAGTCGGTGACGCGGTGCCGCAGGGTGAGGTCCTGCGCACGTGCCGGGGCGCGGATCGGGTCGGCCTGTACGAAGCCGAGCTTGCGGATCGCGCCCGGCAAGGTGGTCGGCTTGAACAGCGTGCGCGCCACCGCGTAGCGGCGCAGGTCGTCGAGGGTCGGATCGGGCATGTCGCGAATTGCAGCACAGGCGGCAGTCGTGCGTTGCGTTACGAACGGTCTGCCCGGCGCCGGGGCCTGCGTTCAGCGCTGCGTCAGACCGCGCTGCGATGGCGCGCGATGCAGGTGTCCAGCGTCTCGGCGCCCGGCCGTTGCCACCAGTCGAGGTTCGAGAAGATCTCGACCTCGCTGAAGCCCGCGAAGCCCGCGTCCTCGACCCATTGGCGGATCTTCCGCAACTCGACCACGCCGTCGCCCATCATGGCGCGATCGCTCAGCAGGTCGCGCGTTGGCGTGCGCCAGTCGCACACGTGATAGGCCAGCAGCCGCTCGCGGCCGGCGCGTTCGATCTGCTGCTGCAGCTTCGGGTCCCACCAGACGTGATAGACGTCGAGCGCGACGCCGAGCATGCCGCTCTTGCCCGGGTCGAGCGCATCGCAGAGGTCGAGCGCCTGTTCGAGCGTGTTGATGCAGGCGCGGTCGGCCGCCTGCATCGGATGCAGCGGTTCGATGGCGAGCGGCATACCGACCTCGCGCGCGTACGCGAGCGAGGCGGCGATGCCGTCGCGCACCTCGTTGCGTGCACGGCCGATGTCGGTGTAGGCGGCCTTGCCTTCGAGTGCGCCGGGCAGGGCGCCAACGACCAGCACCACGCACGGTGCATCGAGCGTCTTCGCTTCGTCGATCGCGCGGCGGTTGTCGTCGAGCGCAGCTTTCAGGCCGGCCGCGTCGGCTGCGGGGAAGAAGCCGCCGCGGCAGTAGCCCGACAGCGCGATGCCGTGCGCTTTCAACTGCCTGGCCACCTTGTCGAGGCCGACCGCCGCGACCTGGTCGCGCCACGGGCTGATCGCGCGGATGCCGCGTTCGGCGCACTGGTCGATGAGGCGGTCGAGCGGCACCTCGACGCCCGATTGCTTGCGGATGGTGGCGGTGTTGATCGACAGCCAGTCGTGGTCCTGCGAGAAATCGCGCATCGATCAGCCTTCCACGCCGTGCAGCGCCAGCAGCGTCTTCATGCGTCGAACCGCCAGCTCGGGCTGCGCCAGCAGGTTGGCCGCGTCGGCCAGTCGGAACAGTTCCGCGAAGTGAGGCAGCGAGCGGGTGCTCTGCTGGCCACCGACCATGGTGAAGTGCTTCTGATGGCCGTTGAGCCAGGCCATGAACACGACGCCCGTCTTGTAGAAGCGCGTTGGCGCCGCGAAGATGTGGCGCGACAGCGGCACCGTGGGGCCGAGGATGGCGTGGAACCTGGCGTCGTCGCCCTGCGCGAGTGCGCCGAGTGCCGCGCTGGCGGCCGGCGCGATGGCGTCGAAGATGCCCAGCAGCGCATCGCTCCTGCCGTGCGTCGGCGTGCTGCCGAAGCCGTCGCCAGCGATCAGTTCCGCATAGTTGAAGTCGTCGCCGGTGTACATGCGCACATCCTTCGGCAGGCGGCGGCGCATGGCGATCTCCTTGTCCTTGTCGAGCAGCGAGATCTTGATGCCGTCGACCTTGTCCGGATGCGCCGCGATGATGCCCAGCGCAGTGTCCATGGCCGCATCGACGTCCTTCGTGCCCCAGTAACCGGCCAGCGCAGGGTCGAACATCTCGCCCAGCCAGTGCAGCACCACCGGCTGTTTCGCCTGCGACAGGATGCGGTCGTACACACGCTCGTAGTCGGCCGGGCTCTTCGCCACGCGGGCCAGCGCACGGCTGGCCATGACGATCAGCTTGCCGCCGAGCGCTTCGATGGCGGCCATCTGTTCTTCGTAGCCGCGGATCACGTCGTCGACGCTCTTCACGTCGTCGATGTTCAGGTGATCCGTGCCGCAACCCGAGGCGACCAGTGCGCCCGGCACGTCCTTCGCAGCGTCGAGAGAACGGCGGATCAGTTCCAGCGAGGTCGGCCAGTCGAGGCCCATGCCGCGCTGCGCGGTGTCCATGGCCTCGGCCACGCCCAGGCCCAGCGAGAACAAGTGGCGCCGGTAGGCGATGGTGGCGTCCCAGTCGACCTTGCATTGCAGCCACGGATCGATGGCCGCGAGTGGATCGGCCACGACGTGCGCGGCCGAGTACGCGATGCGGTTGAACTTCACGCCCGCATCGGGCTGCACCGGCGTCGTGCCGCGCAACGCGTATGGCGCGAGCGTGCCACCGGCGGAGGGGAGTGTGAGCGACAGCGTCATGGCGGGCTCAGACCTTCAGCACGGGCACGTCGACCCAGCGGCGCTCCTGCCACGACGCGAGCGCGGCCTCGACCAGCTGCACGCCCTTCGCGCCTTCGGGCAGCGTCCAGCGGTAGGGCGCGTCCTCGACCACGTGGCGGATGAAGTGCTCCCACTGGATCTTGAAGCCGTTGTCGTAGACCTGCGAGTCCGGAATCTCCTGCCATTGGTCGAAGAAGTTCATCGTCTGCTTTTCGTCCGGATTCCACACCGGGCGCGGCGTGGCGACGCGCGATTGCGCACGGCAGCTCGACAGGCCAGCCACTGCCGAGCCGTCGGTGCCGTCGACATGGAAGGTCACCAGGTCGTCGCGGCGCACGCGCGTGACCCAGCTCATGTTGATCTGCGCGATCACCGGCTCGCCGTTGTGGCCGGTCAGCTCGCAGGTGGCGTAGGCCGCGTCGTCGGCCGTCGCTTGGTAGGGCTGGCCGGCCTCATCCCAGCGCTTCGGTATGTGGGTGGTGCCGAGGCACGACACCGACTTGACCTCGCCGAACAGGTTGTCCAGCACATAGCGCCAGTGGCACATCATGTCCAGGATCATCCCGCCGCCGTCTTCCTTGCGGTAGTTCCAGCTCGGACGCTGGATCGGCTGCAGGTCGCCCTCGAACACCCAGTAGCCGAACTCCAGCCGCACGCTGAGCATGCGGCCGAAGAAGCCGGCGCGGCGCAGCATGTCGAGCTTGCGCAGGCCGGGCAGGAAGAGCTTGTCCTGCACCGCGCCGTGCTTCAGGCCGCTGGCTTTCGAGGCTTCCTCGGCGAGGCGCGCGATCTCGACCGCCTCGTTGAGGTTGGTGGCGATCGGCTTCTCGCAGTAGACGTGCTTGCCGGCGCGGATCGCCTTGGCCAGCAGCGTGGGGCGCATCTGCGTGGTGCCGGCGTCGAAGAAGACGGTGTCGTCCGGATTCGTCAGTGCCTTGTCGAGGTCGGTGCCCCAGCGCGCGATGCCGTGCGCCTTGGCAAGCGCCTCCATCTTCTCGGCGTTGCGGCCGATCAGGATCGGGTCGGGCATCGCCTTGTCGCCGTTCGACAGCGTGACGCCGCCTTGCGCGCGGATCGCGCAGATCGAGCGGATCAGATGCTGGTTCATGCCCATCCGGCCGGTGACGCCGTGCATGATGATTCCGAGACGTTGTTGTGCCATGGTGTGTCTTGTGTAGGAGGAAAAGGGTCAGGGTGCGGGGGACAGGCCGGCGGCCTTCACCAGCTTCGCATTGCTGGCGATCTCGTCCTTGATGTAGACATCGAACTGCTCGGGCGACAACGTCCATGCGTCGGCGCCCAGCTTCAGGAAGCGCTCTTTCACGTCGGGGCTCGCGAGTGCCTTGGCGACTTCGTCGTGCAGGCGGTTGACGATGTCGCGCGGCGTCTTGGCTGGCGCCATCATCCCGATCCAGAAATTGAACTCGGAGCCTGGCACGCCGGCTTCGGTGGTGGTCGGCACGTCGGGCAGTGCTGCAGCGCGCTTGGGAGAACCGACTGCCAGCGCAAGCAACTGGCCTTCCTTGATCTGGCCGATGACGGGCGCGATCGGCGAGAAGTAATAGTCGACGCGGCCCGACAGTACTTCGGTCACGGCTTCGGCCGAGCCCTTGAACGGGATGTTGGTGGCTTCGATCTTCGCGGCCATCTTGAACTTCTCGGCGTTCAGGTGCGTCGCGCTGCCTTGGCCTGCGGATGCGTAGTTGATGCTTCCGGGCTTGGCGCGCGCAGCGGCGAGCAGTTCGGCCAGCGTCTTGATGTTCTTGCTCGGCGAGATCACCAGCGCGTTGGGCAACGACGAGATCGGCGTGATGCCGGTGAAGTCGTGCACGGTGTCGAAGGGCAGCTTGGCGAAGGTCGACGGGCTGACCGTGTGCGACGACGAGTGGATCATGATCGTGTAGCCGTCCGGCGCTGCGGCGGCCACCGCCTGCTGGCCGATCGTGCCGCTGGCGCCACCGCGGTTGTCGATGACCAGCGTCTGGCCCATGCTGGCGCCCATCTTGTCGGCAATGGCGCGCGCAATGATGTCCGTCGTGCTGCCGGCGGCAAAAGGAACGACCACACGAATCGGCTTGTTCGGATAGGCCTGTGCAGCCGCCTGCTGCATGCCCAGGGCGGCCAGGCTGGCGATCGAGGCGGCGACGATGCGTCGGGTGAAGGAAGTCATGGGCTTGTCTCCGTGTGGCCGGCGGGCCGTTGGGTTCCGGTCGATCTGTTGCGACCTGTCTGGTTTTTAATTCACCAATTAGTGAATTGAAGTGAATTCTCAGGCGTGGCCGTGCGGCGGTCAATCTGCCGCTGATGTCTCGATATCGGTAATTACCCTGGAGGGGAGGGTGCGCGCGGCTTCAAAAGCCGTGGTTCATCCCGAGACGCGTATCTGTCGCCCGACGAAGGAAACAAGTAACCAGTGGGTGAATTGGGCCGGCGGATGCCAACGCAGGCGTTCGCGGCATCGCCCGATGCCCGCCACTCAGCGCAACACGTAGCCCAGCACCAGTTCCGTCATGTGCGACAGCCGTTGCGCCAGCGCCTTGGGGGTGCGCAGGTCGCGGCCGAAGATGGCGGACAGCGTGTGGTTGTTCGACAGGTAGAAGTAGCAGATCGATGCGATCGAGATGTAGAGCTGGATCGGGTCGATGCCATCGCGGAACAGGTCCTGCCGGCGACCGCGGTCCAGCACGTCGGCCAACAGCTGCACCAGCGGCGAGTTCATCTGCTGGATGCGTTCCGATTGCTTCAGGTGCGCCGCCTGGTGCAGGTTCTCGCTGTTGAGCAGCGAGATGAATTCGGGGTGATCGATGTAGTAGCGCCAGGTGAACGACACCAGCTGGCGGATCGCCTCGACCGGATCCATCGCGTCGAGGTGCAGCGCCTGCTCGGCAGCCCGGATATCCGCATAGGCGCGCTCCAGCACGGCGAGGAACAGGTCGTCCTTGTTGCCGAAGTAGTAGTAGATGAGCTTCTTGTTGACGGCCGCCTGCTCGGCGATGCGATCGACGCGCGCACCCGAGAAGCCGTGCTGCGCAAACTCGTCCAGCGCCGCAGTGAGGATGGCGAGTTGCGACTTGTCGGCGTCTCTCAGGCGTGGCGTGGGCGGGCTGGTGTCCATGGGCGGGCGGTCTGGTGGGGAATCGATCGTTCATGCGCGGGCGCGCGCATGGTGCTCACGATAATCGACGCTTCCTCATCTTCGCCCACCCAGTCCCATGAGCGCATCGCATGCCGGCCATCTGATCGTCGAATGTCTGATCGAACAGGGTGTCGAGATCGCCTTCGGCGTGCCGGGCGAAAGCTTCCTGGCGGTGCTCGACGGCTTTCACGCGCAGCGCGATCGAATCCGCTTCATCGTGAATCGGCAGGAAGGCGGCGCGGCCTTCATGGCCGAGGCGCACGGCAAGCTCACCGGCCGACCCGGCGTGTGCTTCGTCACCCGCGGCCCCGGCGCGACCAACGCATCGATCGGCGTGCACACCGCGTTCCAGGACTCGACACCGATGGTGCTGTTCGTCGGCGACGTGGGCAGTGACTTCCGCGATCGCGAAGCCTTTCAGGAGGTCGACTTCGCTGCGTTCTTCGGCCCCAGCACGAAGGGCTTCGCCAAGCGCGTCGAGCGCATCGACGATGCCGACCGCATCCCCGAATACGTCGCGCGCGCCTTCGCCACCGCGATGAACGGTCGCCCCGGCCCGGTCGTGCTGGTGCTGCCCGAAGACATGCTGCGTTCGATCACGTCTGCGCGCCCGCTGCCGCGCGTCGAGGCCGTCGAGCCCTGGAGCGATCCCGGCGCGCTGCGCACTTTGCGCCAACTGCTGATGAAGTCGCAACGGCCGTTCGTGATCGCCGGCGGCGGCGGCTGGACGCCACAGGCCGCACAGGCGTTGCAGCGCTTTGCCGAAAACTGGTGCCTGCCGGTGGGCAACGCGTTTCGTTTCCAGGACACCTTCGACAACCACCATCCGCTGTACGCAGGCGATGTCGGCATCGCGATCAATCCGAAGCTCGCTGCGCGGGTGAAGGAGGCCGACCTGGTCATTGCGATAGGGCCGCGGCTCGGCGAGATGACGACTGGCGGCTACACGCTGCTCGAAGCCCCCAAAGCGAAGCAGACGCTGGTGCATATCCATGCAAGTGCGGAAGAACTCAATCGCGTCTACCAGGCCGATCTCGCGATCAATGCCGGCATGAGTGCCGCCGCGCGCAGCCTGGAGGTGCTGAGCGCGCCGCCCGAGCTGCCGTGGGAGGCATGGACGGCGGCCGCGCATGCCGACTATCTGGCGAACATCGTGCCGCAGCCCTTGCCCGGATTGCCGGCCGACGCGCCACGCGGTGCGGTCGACATGGCCGAAGTCGTTGCGCTGCTGCAGCGGCACCTGCCCGACGATGCGGCAATCACCAACGGCGCGGGCAATTTCGCGAGCTGGGTACATCGTTTCTTCCGCTATCACGGCCTCGCCAAGGGCCACAAGACGCAGTTGGCGCCGACCAGCGGCGCGATGGGTTATGGCGTGCCCGCCGGCATCGCGGCCAATCTGGCGACGGGCCGTGTGGCGTTCACGATCGCGGGAGACGGCGACTTCCTGATGAACGGCCAGGAACTCGCGACTGCCGTGCAGCACGGCGGAAAAAGCATCGTCGTGCTGCTCAACAACGGCATGTTCGGCACGATCCGCATGCATCAGGAGCGCGAGTACCCGCGGAACGTGAGCGGGACTGCGCTGCACAACCCCGACTTCTGTGCGCTGGCGCGTGCCTATGGTTATGCCGCCGAGCGCGTGACGGCCACGGACCAGTTCGAGGCCGCGTTGCAGCGTGCGCTGGCGGCCGACACCGGTACCTTGATCGAGATTCCGCTCGACCCCGAAGTGATCACCACCCGGGGGACGCTGTCCGCGATCACCCGGGCGGCGCAGGCACGCGGCTGAAGCCACAACAACCGACAGGCAAAAAAAAGCCGGCATGCAGCCGGCTTTTTCATGAGGCGCGCGAGGCGCCGTAGGCTCACTTGACGTGCTTGCCGATCAGCGCAGCGAGTTCGAACATCGACACTTGCGGCTTGCCGAAGATTTCCTTCAGCTTGGCGTCGGCGTTGATGTTGCGCTTGTTGGCCTTGTCCTGCAGGTTGTTCTTCTTGATGTAATCCCACAGCTTGCTCACGACGGCGGTACGCGGCAGCGGCGTCGAACCGACCACGGCGGCCAGTGCCGGGCTGGGCGTCAGCGCCTTCATGAAGGCTGCGTTGGGCGTGCGCTTCTTGGCAGGAGCGGCCTTCTTTGCAGCGACCTTCTTGGCCGGAGCCGTCTTGGCGGGTGCAGCCGTCTTGGCTGGTGCGGCGACCTTCTTCGCAGGTGCTGCTGCCTTCTTTGCCGGAGCGGCCGTCTTTGCGGGAGCTTTCTTGGCCGGAGCCTTCTTTGCAGTTGCCATGGTTGATTTCCTTTTTTGGGTGGTCATTTCACCAATGAAAAGCTGCGTCTCCACTGGCAGCAGGAATGCTAAAGGAGAAGAAACCCGTTTCCAAGGGAAAAAGGCACTTTTTCATTGGGAGCTGTTGTTTTTTCAGAGGGAAAACGGCCCTCGTGCGGGACTGGGACCACACGGCGTATCCATCAAGCGATTTCAGATGGCTTTCGTGCTGTCGGCCAGGTCGCCAGCACGACACCCAGCAGTGCCATCGCAAACGCCACCAGCTGCATCGACGAGAGCGTTTCACCAAGCACCACGACGCCCACAAGCGCCGCGCTCACGGGCAGCAGAACGGTGAACACGCCGGCTTGGGATGCCGGCACGCGACGCAGCCCCGTCATCCACAACCAGACAGTCCAGATGCTGGCAGCGAGCGCATAGACCACGAGCAACGCCCAGGTGCCGACATGAACCGAACCGAAGTCGAAGTGCAGCGCTAACCAGAAGCCCAGTGGCGTCGACAGCGCGAAGCCCCAGAGATTGATCAACGACGAGATGCGCTTGGGCCCGAGACGCCCGGTGAGCGACTTGCCGATCACGGCGTAGGAGGCTTCACAAATGACTGCGCAGAACACCAGCACGTTGCCGAGCCACGGCATGCGGACGCTCGCGTTCGCGTTGGCGCCATGTGTCGGCGTGAGTGCCAGCAGTCCGATGCCCAGCGCCGCACAGCCGATGGCGAGTGCGATGCGCAGCGTGATGCGCTCGCGCAGGAATACGGCGCTTTCGATGGCGACCACTGCCGGTATCGACGCCATGATCACGCCCGCGGAAACGGCGCTCGTCATGCTGACGCCGTACAGCATGCAGATCGAGAACAGGAAGTTGCCGAGCAGTGACTCGAGAAAGACGAGCCCGCGGGTGCGTGCCGTCATTGGCGGTTCGTCGGCAGGTCGCTTCAGCCAGTGCGGCATCGCGAGCGCTGCGATACCGAAACGCATCCAGGCAAGCAATAGAACCGGGAGAGCCGCGACCAGCGGCTTGGAAAGGGCGACATAGGCGCCGACCAGAGACATGCTCAAGGCAAGGCAGCCGTAGGACAGCAGACGGCCCGGCGCGTGGACAGCGGGGTTCAATAGACTGGATGGACGTTGAAGGAGATGGATCGATGATGCCCCAAACCCCACCTGCGGACAGTCACCCGCGCTACGTCTTCGTGTACGGCACGCTGCGCCGTGGCGGCCGCAACGACATCGCGCGCTACCGGCCGCTGCCTGTGTTTGCCGGTCGTGCCGTGATCGCAGGTACCTTGTTCGATCTCGGTGCGTATCCCGGTGCCCGCCTGGGCGGCAACGGAGCGATTCATGGCGAGGTCTATGCGATCACATCGGAAGTCGAAGCCGAGCTCGACTTGCTCGAAGAGGTGAAGGAGGATGACTCCGGCGAATACGTGAAGCGCGAATTGCGGGTGGTGAGCGATGCGGGAAGCTGGCTGTGCCTGATCTACGAAATCCAGCCGGACCGTGTCCGCGACGCGGCGGTGATTCCGGGCGGTGACTGGCTCCTGCGCGACTGATCAGAAGCTTTTCATGACCGAAGAATTCATTCTGCAATGTGAAATTAGTTCATGCTGCACCGCGCAAATTTTTCTCAATATAAGAAAAATAATTTTGCATTGAGAAATATGTGCGTAAGTCATTGATTTTTAATGATTAAAAATATGTCTTGTATAAGACATAAGAGTGAAGTCCGGATTTAAAGTGAATGCCAAGGCCGCAGCGCCTTCGTGCATCAACCAACCCTTCGGAGAGAACATGCCCCAGACCCTCACAGAACAACTCAGCCGCGAACAACAGATTGCCGCCCTCGAAAAGGATTGGGCGACCAACCCGCGTTGGAAGGGCGTCAAGCGCGGTTACAGCGCGGCCGATGTCGTGCGTCTGCGCGGTTCGTTTCCCATCGAGCACACATTGGCTCGCCGCGGCGCCGAGAAGCTTTGGGACAAGATCAACGGCGGCTCGAAGAAGGGCTACGTGAACGCCTTTGGCGCGATCAGCGCTGGTCAAGCGATGCAGCAGGCCAAGGCCGGCCTGGAGGCCGTCTACCTGTCGGGTTGGCAAGTCGCCGCCGACGGCAACACCTCCGAAACCATGTACCCCGACCAATCGCTTTACGCGTACGACTCGGTGCCGACCATGGTTCGCCGCATCAACAACACCTTCAAGCGCGCCGACGAAATCCAGTGGGGCCGCGGCATCAACCCGGGCGACAAGGAATTCATCGACTACTTCCTGCCGATCGTGGCCGACGCGGAAGCCGGCTTCGGCGGCGTGCTGAATGCCTTCGAACTGATGAAGAACATGATCGCCTCCGGTGCGGCCGGCGTGCACTTCGAAGACCAACTTGCTGCCGTCAAGAAGTGCGGTCACATGGGCGGCAAGGTGCTCGTGCCGACGCATGAAGCCTGCGAGAAGCTGATTTCGGCGCGCTTCGCAGCCGACGTGATGGGCGTGTCGACGATCGTACTGGCGCGCACCGACGCGGAAGCCGCCAACCTGATCACGTCCGACCATGACGCGAACGACAAGCCGTTCCTGACCGGCGAGCGCACGCAGGAAGGCTTCTACCGCGTCAAGAACGGCCTGGAGCAGGCCATCAGCCGTGGCGTTGCCTACGCGCCCTATGCCGACCTGGTGTGGTGCGAAACCGGCGTGCCCGACATTGGCTTTGCCCGTGAATTTGCGCAGGCCGTGCATGCCGCTTGCCCAGGCAAGCTGCTGTCGTACAACTGCTCGCCGTCGTTCAACTGGAAGAAGAACCTGGACGACAAGCAGATCGCTTCGTTCCAGGAAGATCTGGCGGCGCTCGGCTACAAGTACCAGTTCATCACGCTGGCCGGCATCCACATCAACTGGTACAACACCTTCAAGTTCGCCAATGCCTACGCGCAAGGCGAAGGCATGAAGCACTACGTGGAGATGGTGCAGGAGCCTGAATTCGCAGCACGCGACAAGGGCTACACCTTCGTGTCGCACCAGCAGGAAGTCGGCGCTGGCTACTTCGACGA
>JAZKDL010000253.1:0-6887 GCA_040387575.1 Pseudomonadota bacterium | reverse complement strand
TCGACCCCGCGCTGCTGGAGGACGTGATCCTCGGCTGCGCGTATCCGGAGGCCTCGCAGGGCAACAACCTGGCGCGCATCGTCGGCTTGCTGGCCGGGCTGCCGCACGAGGTCGGCGGCATGACCGTCAACCGCTTCTGCGGCTCGTCGATGCAGGCGGTGCACATCGCCGCCGCACAGATCGAGGCTGGCATGGGCGAAGCCTTCTTGTGCGTCGGCGTCGAATCGATGTCGATGGTGCCGCAGGGCGGCTTCAACTTCTCGCCCAGCCCGGAGCTGCTGGCCGACACCGATGCCTACATCTCGATGGGCGAGACCGCCGAGAACGTTGCCGCACGCTGGAACGTGAGCCGCGCCGACCAGGAAGCGCTGGCTGTCGAGTCGCACCGCAAGGCTGCCGCTGCGCGCGAGCAGGGGCGCTTTCGCGATGAGATCGTCGCGATCCGCACCGCGGCCGGCGACCTGATCGACAGCGATGGCTGCATCCGCCCCGCGACCTCGCTGGAGGCGCTGGCCGCGCTGAAGCCGGTGTTCCGGCCGGATGGCGTGGTCACGGCCGGCACCTCGTCGCCATTGACCGATGGCGCCGCCGCGGTGCTCGTCACCAGCGACGCCTTCGCCGAGAAGCACGGGCTGAAGGCGCTCGCGCGCATCCGCTCGTTCGCGACGGTCGGCGTCGATCCGGCGGTGATGGGCATCGGCCCGATCCCGGCGACGCGCAAGGCGCTGGCGCGCGCCGGTCTCACCGTGCAGGACCTGGGCGTGGTCGAGATCAACGAGGCTTTCTCGTCGCAGGCGCTGGCCTGCATCCGCGACCTCGGCCTCGATCCGGCGACCGTCAACCTCGACGGTGGCGGGCTGTCGATCGGCCATCCGCTGGGCGCGACCGGCGCGCGCATCACCGGCAAGGCTGCGGCGCTGCTGGTGCGCGAGAACGTGCGCTACGCGCTTGCGACGCAGTGCATCGGCGGCGGGCAGGGCATCGCGACCATCCTCGAGCGCGTCTGACCTGCGAACGATGGCGTGACAAGATCGATATCCAGACCTGATATCCAGCCGATACCCTTTGAGGAGACATCCATGACGACCCCGGCCACCGCTGCCCGACCCTTGCTTTATCTGGACGACCTGAAGCCCGGTGATCGCTTCACGAGCGGCGAGCACGCGCTCGACGCCGCGCAGATCCTGGCTTTCGCGGCCCAGTTCGATCCGCAGCCCTTCCACACCGATCCGGAGGCGGCGCAGGCGACCTTCTTCCAGGGTTTGGCGGCGAGCGGCTGGCACACCGCCGCGCTCACGATGAAGCTGCTGGTCGAAAGCGGCCTGCCGTTCGCGGACGGCATCATCGGTTCCGGCGGCGAGATCCACTGGCCGCAGCCCACGCGACCCGACGACGTGCTGCATGTGGAAGGTGAAGTCGTCGAGGTGATTCCGTCGCGCTCCAAGCCGAACCGCGGCATGGTGCAGATGCGTTGCGAGACCCTCAACCAGCGCGGCGAGGTGTTGCAGCGCTTCACGCCGAAGCTGGTGGTGTCGCGCCGGCCAGCCTGAACGCGAAGCGCCTGATCGGCGCTTTCAAACCTGCTGCAGGTCGCGCAGTTCTTCGTCGGTGAAGCCCGCGCGGCTGCGGGCCTCCAGGTTGAACGGCGCCTTCAACCGTGGCGCTTCGTGGCGCCGGTACAGCACGCGGTATTCGGCGATCGGGTCCAGGCCCGCGCCGTCGCACAGCCACCGGTACCAGCGGTTGCCGATCGCCACGTGGCCGACCTCGTCGCGCAGGATGACGTCGAGGATCTCGACCGCCCGCAGCGCGTCCGGCGTGTTCACGCGCCGCAGCCGCGCCTGGATCAGCGGCGTGGCGTCGAGCCCGCGCGCCTCGAGCGTGCGCGGCACGAGCGCCATGCGCGCCAGCACATCGTGCTTCGTCTTCTCGCACATCGACCAGAGCCCGTCGTGCGCGGTGAAGTCGCCGTAGCGGAAGCCCATCGTCTGCAGATGCGCGTGCAGCATGGCGAAGTGCTGCGCCTCCTCGTCGGCGACGCGGAGCCAGTCGCGGTAGTAGGCCTCCGGCATGCCGTCGAAGCGCCAGACCGCATCGAGCGCGAGGTTGATCGCGTTGAACTCGATGTGGCAGATCGAATGGATCAGCGCCGCGCGGCCATCCGCAACGAAGGGCGAGCGCTTGCCGACCGCCATCGCAGAAACGTGCTCCGGCCGCGCCGGACGGCCGGGGACGCCGACGTCGTCGCCGGCGGTGCGGACCGCGTCGAGCGGCATCGGTTGCGCGAGGGAGCGCGCGGCCAGCGCGCGGGTGGCGTCGACTTTGCTTTCAGGGTCGTCCAGGCGCAGGGCGTCGAGGGCGGCGAGACGGGGATGCATCCCTACAATTCTAGTTTTCCGACTTTCGTTCGGACATTTCTAACGACATTTGGAGACCCACGATGGCACTCTATGAACTCGATGGCCAGGCACCACAGTTGAGCGAAGGCGCCTGGGTTGCCGACAGCGCGCAGGTGATCGGCAACGTGGCGCTCGCCGAGAACGCCAGCGTCTGGTTCGGCGCTGTGCTGCGCGGCGACAACGAACTGATCGCCATCGGCCGCAACAGCAACGTGCAGGACCTGTCGGTGCTGCACACCGATCACGGTTCGCCGCTGACGATCGGCGACAACGTCACCATCGGCCACCAGGTCATGCTGCACGGCTGCACGATCGGCGACAACTCGCTGATCGGAATCCAGTCGGTGATCTTGAATAACGCGAAGATCGGCCGCAATTCGATCGTTGGCGCCGGCAGCGTGGTGACCGAAGGCAAGGAGTTCCCGGACAACTCGCTGATCATCGGCGCGCCCGCCAAGGTCGTGCGCACGCTGGACGATGCGGCGGCCGCCAAGCTGAAGGCCAGCGCCGAGAACTACGTGGCCAACGCCCAACGGTTCTCGAAGGGCCTGAAGAAAATTTGACCTTCCCCTCCAAGGGCTTCGCACGGCGGACGCCGTCCGCCGACGCCCTGGCGGCTTTGCGAGCAGCGGGCCATCGGTCCGGGGAACTTGAAAGGATGATGTTTTGAGCGAATTGCACAAGTTCCTGTTCGACGGCCTGCCGGTGCGCGGGATGATCGTTCGGCTGACCGATGCCTGGCAGGAGATCCTTGCGCGCCGCGCGTCCAACACCGCGACCG
Source organism: Pseudomonadota bacterium (assembly GCA_040387575.1). GTDB lineage: Bacteria > Pseudomonadota > Gammaproteobacteria > Burkholderiales > Burkholderiaceae_C > Variovorax. The sequence goes on along the minus strand of JAZKDL010000253.1, from coordinate 3,707 downwards.
GCGCTTATCCGCCGGCCGTGGCCGAGCTGCTCGGCGAGATGACGGCCGCCGCCACGCTGATGCAGTCGAACATCAAGTTCAACGGCGCGCTGATCCTGCAGATCTTCGGTGACGGCCCGGTCAAGGTCGCAGTCGCCGAGGTCAAGCCCGACCTCAGCCTGCGCGCCACCGCGACGATCACTGGCGAGGTCGCCGACGACGCGCGCCTGCCGGACATGGTCAACGTCAACAACAAGGGCCGCTGCGCGATCACGCTCGACCCGAAGAACCGCGTGCCTGGACAGCAGCCGTATCAGGGCGTGGTGCCGCTGTTCGGCGACCGCGGCGAGAAGCTCGGCAAGGTCAGCGATGTGTTGCAGCACTACATGCTGCAGAGCGAACAGCTCGACACCACGCTCGTGCTGGCTGCCGACGACAAGACGGCCGCCGGACTGCTGATCCAGCGTCTGCCGGTGAAGGGCGAGGGCAATCTCGAAGGCGCGGCCGGTGCAGCCCATGATGCCGCCAACGAGGACCAGATCGGCCGCAACGAGGACTACAACCGGATCTCGATCCTGGCGTCGAGCCTGACGCGCGACGAGCTGCTGACCCTCGACATCGAGACCATTCTTCGCCGGCTGTTCTGGGAAGAGAAGGTGCTGCGCTTCGAACCTCAGGAAGGCCTGCTCGGCCCGCACTTCGCCTGCACCTGCAGCCGCGAGCGCGTGACCGGCATGATCCGCAGCCTGGGTGTGGAAGAGGCCGAGTCGATCATCGCGGAGCGCGGCGACATCGAGGTCGGCTGCGACTTTTGCGGCAAGCAGTACCGCTTCGACGTGGTCGATGCGGCGCAGATCTTCCGCCCGCCGGGGGACCAGTTGCCCGCGAGCCCGGTCGTGCAGTGAGCGGCCTGGCCGCAACGACTGCCGGGCAGCGGCGCGGCCGTCGGCTCAGCGCGTCTTGCCAGCCGAGAAACTACTGAATCGGATGTCCGGCGCGCTCGTGTTGTGGCGCGACGGCACCGAGCGACCGAAGCGCAGGTCGGTGGCTTCCAGCGTCGAAACCTCCGGTAACGGTAACGCCTGGAGCGGGCTGCGCGGCTTGTCGCGCCAGGAGACTTCGCTCATGTCCGCGTTGTCCTGCGCCACGTACATCGATCGCAGCACCGCAAAGGGTTGCGACGCGTTCGTTGCGGGTGTCATCGTGACCTCCAGCGCGGTTCGCCGGACGCTGATCTCCGCCACCCGTACGCGCGCCTCGCTGCCGTTGTCGAAGGTGAGCCGGAACGACAGCGGTTGCGGCACTATCTTGATCGACGTGATGTTCGCCACCGGTCGCCCGCGTTCCCGGACCGGCCCCATGACGAACGATGAGCCGTAGACGCCGTCGCCGAAGCGCGGCGCGGGCAGCGGCTTGAGCCGCCAGTAGCCATCCGCCGGATACAGCACGATCGCCTCTTTCGGCTTGCCGCCTTTCGTGCCTTGGGCGAAGACCTGGATCAGGTGGAAACCGCGATCCGTGTGTGTCCCGACCTGGACCGGCACTTCGTGCGGCCGCCAGAAACTGGGCAGCGTGAGCGCGACGATCTTCCAGCGCGGGCCGTCGTGCAGCACGACCCGACGCGGCGAGAAGCTGAAGGCCGGGTCGGTCGGATGCGCGCCGCCGTCGAAGTTGCAGCCCGCGAAATCGGGGGCGGTGGTGTCGTCGCCGATCGAGGCCAGGTAGGCCGGTTGCAGCGCCTCGATGGTGAAGCGCCCGATGTGCGCGCCGCGCAGCACGAGCGACACGTTGTCTTCTTCCGCACAGGCCGTCGGACGCGTGCGGTTTTCCACGGTGACAGTGACGGGCGACGGCACGGCGGGTACGGCATCGGCCGCCGTCCAGGTCGCCAAGCAGAGGGCAACTGTGCCGATCCTTGTAGCGTGCATCGGATCTCCGGGAGGGTGGGTGATGGCGGTGCGCCGTGTCGGCTGGCTGTCTAGCGGCGGCTGGCGACCAGATCGCTGAACAGTCGATGCTCGCAGGCTGGGTCGGAGCACTTGTCGCACGACCAACGCCACGCACCGGCGGCGGCTTGCGGATCGCGCTGATCTGAAGCCGACCCGCCAGCGGCATCCGAAAAATCTCCGACCTCGACGGTTCTCGTGATGGCATTCCATGCGTTCGCGAGCCGTTGCGGCCCGTCGCCATGAACGACCGCATAAGGCACCGCTGCGCGCTGCAGGGTGGCACGCACGGCGGCGTCGACCGGCTCCCGCACCTGCGGGCCGTCACGCTGCAAGCCGTCGGCCACCCACGGCAGGTCGAGTGCCGTCAGCAGCGTGATCGCGTAGCCGCGCTGCGCTGCGAAGGCGTCTGGGTACAGCGATGTGTCGCCGAACAGCAGATCACTGTAGACCGCCGTCATGACGGCCGTGGTGTCGGCGATCGCAACACCACGCGCGGCGGCTGTCTCGATGCGCCGTGTCTGCTCAACGGCGATGGCGGCCTGTTCGTCGGCTCGCGGCGTGCGCTGCTCACGGTCGCACCATTCGCGCAGGTATTCGGGCACCAGCCGGACGGCGACGCCGCGCCGCGCGAGGCGCGCGGCAATCGCACGCGCAAGCTCGGTCTTGCCGGTGCTCTCGGCGCCCAGTACAGCGATCACGGTGCCGAACGGCAGCGCGGGCATCATGCTGCGTGTCCTTCCAGCCGGCGTTGCCAGGCCAGGTAACCGGCTACCGCCAGCACGGCAAAGAGCGCGTAGAGACCGACCGTGAGCCACAGACCTTTATGGATGAACAGACCGACGCTGACCACGTTGACCGCGATCCACGCGAGCCAGTTCTCGATGTACTTGCGACCCAGCAGGTACTGCCCGACCAGGCTCACGCCGGTCGCGAAGCCGTCCCACCAGGGCACGTCGGTGTTGGTGAAGCGCCGCAGGAACAGCGCGACGGCCAGCCATGCCAGTCCGCTGGCGGTGAGCGCGATGCCGATGCCGCGTGGCGACAGGCGTGCGACCCGCAGCGCCGCACCGTCCTCCCGATGCCCGCGCAGCCATTGGAACCAACCCCAGAACGCCACGACGGCGAACACGATCTGCAGCGATGCGTCGCCGTAGATCCTGGCCTGCGCGAACACCACGAAGTAGAGCAGCGAACTCACGATGCCCAGCGGCCAGCCCCAGTGCAGCTCGCGCATGTTGCATCCGACCATGACGATCGCGAGCGCTGCGGCGATCACTTCCAGCCAGCTGGTCGGTGAGCCCCACAGCACGAAGGCCGTTGCAGAAAGAAGATCCGAAATCGCCACTCAGCCCTCGGTATTAACTGCCTGGTGCAACGGCAACAGGCGCCAAGAATTCGCACGCTGCGGTGTCCGCACAAGGCAATGCGCACGAAGTGCGCGAGCCGCAGAACACCAGAAACACCGCGGAACCGGCTCCGCCGGGCCGCCGGTGTTGCCCCCGGAAGGGGGTTGGCGAAAGGCGACACGAAGTGCGCCGAAGCCTGGGGGAGAGCCTATTTGGTCATTTGGACGAAGACTTCGTCCGGCTTGACCATGCCCAGCTCCTGCCGGGCACGTTCCTCGACCATCTCGAGGCCTTCCTTGAGGTCGCTGACCTCGGACGACAGACGTTCGTTGGACAACGCTGCATGCGCGTTGGCCTCTTGCTGGCGAGCCAGCTTGTCCTGCAATTGCGCCACGTCGGGCACGCTCCCGCGACCGGTCCACAGCTGCCACTG
>JAZKDL010000252.1:0-6090 GCA_040387575.1 Pseudomonadota bacterium | reverse complement strand
TCGCGGTCGATCAGGTTGTCGCGGATCAGCAGGTGCATCAGGCCGAAGGCCAGCGCGCCGTCGGTGCCCGGCATCGGCGCCAGGTGCCAGTCGGACTTCTCGGCCGACTGCGAGCGGTACGGGTCGATCGCGATCACCTTGGCGCCCTTGCGGCGCGCCTCGGCGATGCGCGTCCACAGATGCAGGTTCGATGTGATCGGGTTGGTACCCCAAAGAATGATCAACCGCGCATCCGCGAAGTGCGTGATGTCGGTGCCAATCTGCGCGCCGATCACGGTGTTGTAGCCGGTGCGCCCGGCCGTGGCGCACAGCACGCGTTCGGGCAGCGACGCGCCCAGCCGGTGGAAGAAGCGCCGCGGCATGCCGAAGTTGTGGACCAGCCCCAGCGTGCCCGAATAGGCGTACGGCAGGATGGCCTGCGGGTCGTCGGCGGCAATGGCCTTGAAGCGCTCGGCAATGGTGTCGAGCGCCTCGTCCCAACCGATGCGCTCCCAGCTTCCCTGTCCCGGCCCCTTGGCGCCGACACGGCGCATCGGGTACAGCACGCGGTCGGGGCTGTAGGTGCGTTCCAGGTAGCGCGAAACCTTGGTGCACAGCACGCCCTGCGTGGTCGGATGCGCCGGGTCGCCGCGCACCTTGGTGGCAACGCCGTCCTTCACGGTGATCAGCATCGCGCAGGTGTCGGGGCAGTCGTGCGGGCAGGTGCCGTGGACGATGCGCTCGCCGGTGGCTGGCAAGGCCGTCATGCGGCCGCCAGCAGCATCGCGTCGAGCAGCACGTTGCAGCCGGCGGTCAGGTGCTCGGGCTTCGCGTCTTCGATCTCGTTGTGCGAGATGCCGTCCTTGCAGGGCACGAAGATCATGCCGACCGGCAACTGGCTGGCGACATAGACCGCATCGTGGCCGGCGCCGCTGACCACGTCCATGCAGCTGTAGCCGCGCGCCGCCGCGCCTTGCCGCACGCCGTCGACCATCGGGAACGCGGTGGGCGCGAAGTACACGACCTGCTCGATATCGACCTTCGTGCAGGTGCGCGCGGCCACCTCGGCGCAGGCCGCACGGATCTGCGCGTCCATGCTCGACAGCGAGGCGTCGTCGATGTTGCGCAGGTCGACCGTGAACTTCACGCGGCCCGGGATCACGTTGCGCGAAGCGGGGAACACATCGACCACGCCGACCGTGCCGCGACCGTGCGGCGCATGGCGCAGCGCGATCGCCACCGTTTCCTGCATCAGTCCGGCGGCCGCCTGCAATGCGTCGCGGCGCAGCGCCATCGGCGTCGGGCCGGCATGCGCTTCCTGGCCGGTGACGGTCACGTCGTACCAGCGCTGGCCGAGCGCGCCGGTGACGGCGCCGATCACCACGTCGGCGTCTTCCAGCACCGGACCTTGTTCGATGTGCGCCTCGAAGTAGGCGGCGAAGCGCGGTGCGCCGGCCGACACCGCGGCCGGTTCCGTTCCAGCGTACCCGATGGCCTCGAGCGCGCCGCCGACGCTGATGCCGTCGCGGTCGGTCGCGGCCAATGCGGACTCGAGCGTGAAGGCGCCGGCATAGACGCCAGAGCCCATCATCACCGGCACGAATCGCGAGCCTTCCTCGTTGGTCCAGATCGCCATCTCGAGCGGCAGGCGGGTCTGCACGCCGTGGTCGTTCAGCGTGCGGAACACCTCCAGCACGGCCAGCACGCCGTAGTTGCCGTCGAACTTGCCGCCGGTCGGCTGGGTGTCGATGTGGCTGCCGGAGGCGACCGCGGGCAGGCTGTCGTCCAGCCCCGGACGGCGCGCGAAGATGTTGCCGATCTGGTCGACGCGGACGCTGCAGCCGGCCTCGCGCGCCCAGCGGATCACCAGCTCGCGGCCCTGCCGGTCGAGGTCGGTCAGTGCGAGCCGGCAGACGCCGCCCGCGGGCGTCGCGCCGATGCCGGCCAGTTCCATCAGGCTGGCCCAGAGGCGGTCGCCGTCGATCGAGAGTGCGCTCATGTCATTTGCTTTCTGTGAGGAGGTCGGTACCCGCGGCGCGGTGCGCGGCCAGGGTGTTCAGGTGGCGGAGCACGGCCGCGGTCGATGCCGGGTAGCCGTTCTCGGTGTTCGTGATGTGCTCTGCCAGCAGCGCGTTGAGTTGCGGCAGCGCATGGAAGGGCACGGCCGGATAGGCGTGGTGCTCCACATGGAACGGCATGTTCCACGCGAAGAAATGCACGAAGGCGTTGGTGTAGGTCGTGCGCGTGTTCTCGAGCATGTCGGGCGTGTGGGCGCAGCCGGTGTGTTCGGACAGCAGGTACGGCCGCAGGAACCACTGCCCGACGGCCAGCGGCAGCAGCCAGAGCCACAGCGCGGCCAGCGAGCCGGTCGCGATCGACACCGCGGCCACGGCGGCATAGCCGAGCAGGTAGCAGCGCGCCTCGCGCACCACCAGCGCGCGCTTGGCCTCGGGCACCCAGGGCGCGCGCACGACGCCGCGCACGCCATGCATGAAGAGCAAGCGGGCGCGTCCGATCCAGGTCGGCACGCCCGACCAGTACCAGGCGAGCCCGAGCCGCGTGGTCGGCAACGGCATGGCGAGTTCGGGGTCACGCACCGGGTCCTGCGTGAAGCGGTGATGGTCCCAATGGAACAGCCGGTAGTACTCGTAGGGCAGTCCGATCGCGAAGCCGGCCAGATGGCCCATCGCGTAGTTCCAGAAGCGGGTGCGAAACGGCGTCTGGTGCGCGGTCTCGTGCAGTGCGTTGAACAGGAAGGCGATGAAGTAACCGAGCAGCGGCACCAGCGCCACCGCCCACAGGCTGGCGCGCAGTTGCCACAGCGCGAACGCGGCGATGCCGATCGCGCCCAGGTGCCCGAGCGCGCGGCGCGCAGCCGGCGCATTGCTGCGCGCGGACAGCGGCATCAGGTCCTTCGCCTTGAGCCGGAACGCGGCGGGCTTGTCGGTGGCGCGCGGCGCACGCGGAACCGACGTGCCAAGCGTCTGGGATGTCTGGGTCAGGTCCGTTGCTTCGGGTGCAGCAGATGCCGCAGCTTGTTGCGGGAGTGTCGTCATGCGGCGAGCAAGGCCTTCACATGGTGGTCGATGAACGCCCGGTCCTCCGGCTGCTGGTCGGACGGATTGCCCGCGCGATGGCCCCAGACAGAAGGAATCGGATGCAGTTCGGCGTTCTGCAGATGCTGCATCTCGAGCCGGTTGTCGTCGACCTGGAAGTAGAGGTCGTGGTCGCCCGGCATCAGCAGCGTGCGCGCGCGGATCGCGCCCAGCGCTTTCGGCAGGTCGCCGCCATACAGCGCATTGGCGCTGATGTCGCCATGCGCCCAGGTCCAGAGCTGTGCGAGCAGGTCGGCCGGATCGCGCCGCGCGAAGTTGCTTTCCCAGTACGTGACGAGATAGTCCTCCAGCGACGACGCGCCCAGGCTGCGCCACAGCTCCTCGCGGTAGAAGGTCTGCGACATCGCCCAGCCGGCGTAGATGCGCCCCATGGCGCGCAGGCCGCGCACCGGCCGCTCCGTGAACACGCCATCGCGATACGCCGCGTCGGCCGTCAACGCATGGCGCACGCCGTCCAGGAACACCCGGTTGTGCGGCGCACAGCGCGCCGAGCCGCAGACCACTGCGATGCGCTCGACCGCGTCCGGGAACAGCGCGGCCCAGTGGTACGCCTGCATCGCGCCCATCGACCAGCCGTAGACCAGCGCCACGCGCTCGATGCCCCACAGCTCGGCCAGCATGCGACGCTGAACCTGCACTGCGTCGGCGTAGCTCACATCGGGATAGCGCGTGCCGACGTCGGGCCAGGGCGTGTTCGACGGCGAGCTCGACAGCCCGTTGCCGAACAGGTTGGGAATCACGATGAAGTACTTCGACGGGTCGAGCGCACCACCTTCGCGCACCATCGACTGCGTGTCGTGGTGCTGCGCCGAATAGGACGTCGGATAGACGATCACGTTCGAGCGCGTCGCGTTCAGCGTGCCGAAGGTCTTGTAGACGATCGACATGTTGCGGAAGGTGCGGCCCGACTGCAGCACGACATTGCCGGCGTGGAAGACACCGGTGCCGGCCTCGGGCACGGCGTTGTCGGCGGGTACGTTCATCGTGGACATCGTGTGGGCGATTGGCGTTTCTAAACTATACGAGTCGTACAGTAATTGAAAACGTCGCACGCAACAAGCGTGCCATTGCTTAGTTTCTTCCCGCGGTTCCGATGCGGCTTTGCGCCCTGCTTCGGCGATGATCGGCAATCCTCCCGCACACCGCCATGACACGCCCGACCGCCCGCTCCTCCTCCCAGGCCACAGCCGCGGTGCCTGCCGACGGCGCCGCACCCCGCCGCGGCCGGCCACGCTCCGAAGCCGCCAGCACGGCGGTGCTCGACGCCGCCTACCGGCTCAGCGCCACGGTCGGACTGCGCGGCGCCACGATCCAGGCGATCGCGGCCGAGTCCGGCGTCTCGAAGATGACGATCTACAAGTGGTGGCCGAGCCGGCTGGAGCTGCTGATCGACGCCTTCCTGCGCCAGACGACGATGGTGCTGCCGCTGTCCGAGACCGATCCGCCGGCCGAGGCGATCCATGCGCACGCGCAGCGCTACGTGACGGCGCTGCAGGGCGACCTCGGCCGCGTGCAGCTGGCGGTGCTGGCCGAGTGCATGGCCGAGCACGGCAACACCGAGCTCTTCGTGGCGCACTACCTGAGCATCCGCCGCAAGCTCGGCATCGGCGTGATCCGCCGCGGCCAGCGCGACGGCAGCATCCGCGCCAGCCGCCCGCCCGAGGCGCTCTACGACCAGATCTACGGCACGATCTTCTATCGGCTGCAGTTCGGCTTCAAGGGGCTGAACAAGGCCTTCGTGAAGGCGCTGGTGGACGCCACCTTCGCCGACGACCACGCGCCCGCCGACGCCTGAGCAACGACCATGCTCAACGGACTCTGGCTCGGCTTCTTCCTGGTGGCGGCGCTCGCGGCGCTGGGCCGCTGGCTGGTCGGCGGCGACGCCGGCGTGTTCGCGGCGATGGTCGACAGCCTGTTCGCGATGGCCAAGCTCGGCGTCGAAGTCATGGTGCTGCTGTTCGGCACGCTCACGCTGTGGCTCGGCTTCCTGCGCATTGCCGAAGCGGCCGGGCTGGTCGCCTGGCTTGCACGGCTGCTCGGGCCGCTGTTCAGCCGGCTGATGCCGGGCGTGCCGGCGGGCCATCCGGCGCTCGGGCTCATCACGATGAACTTCGCGGCCAACGCCCTGGGCCTGGACAACGCGGCCACGCCGATCGGCCTGAAGGCGATGCGTGAACTGCAGACGCTCAACACCGAACCCGCGCGCGCCACCGACGCGCAGATCCTGTTCCTGGTGCTCAACGCGTCGTCGCTGACGCTGCTGCCGGTGACGATCTTCATGTACCGCGCGCAGCAGGGCGCAGCCGACCCCACGCTGGTGTTCCTGCCGATCCTGCTGGCCACCAGCGCATCGACGCTCGCCGGGCTGCTGTCGGTCGCGCTGATGCAGCGGCTGCGCCTGTGGGACCCGGTCGTGCTGGCCTACCTGCTGCCCGGTGCGCTGGCGCTCGGCGGCTTCATGGCGCTGCTGGCGACGCTCTCGGCCGCGGCGCTCGCGGCGCTCTCTTCACTGCTCGGCAACCTGGTGCTGTTCGGGCTGATCGTCGGCTTCCTGCTGGCCGGCGCGGTGAAGCGCATCCCGGTGTACGACCACTTCGTCGAAGGCGCGAAGGAAGGCTTCGACGTCGCGAAGAACCTGCTGCCCTACCTGATCGCGATGCTGTGCGCGGTCGGCGTGCTGCGGGCCTCGGGCGCGCTCGACTTCGCGCTCGAAGGCATCCGCTGGCTGGCCCTGCGCACCGGCTGGGACACGCGTTTCGTCGATGCGCTGCCGACCGCGCTGGTCAAGCCCTTCTCGGGCAGCGCGGCGCGCGCGATGCTGATCGAGACCATGAAGAGCCAGGGTGTCGACAGCTTCGCCGCGCGGCTGGCCGCCATCGTCCAGGGCAGCACCGAGACCACGTTCTATGTGCTCGCGGTGTACTTCGGCGCGGTCGGCATCCGGCGCGCGCGGCATGCGGTCGGCTGCGCGCTGGTGGCCGAGGGCGCCGGTGTG
>JAZKDL010000251.1:0-11358 GCA_040387575.1 Pseudomonadota bacterium | reverse complement strand
ATCAGCAGCGCGACCTCGGCCGGGCTCAGCCTGAGCGCGCGCCCGACGATCAGCGGCACGGCCACCGCGCCCGCGTACATCACCAGCACATGTTGCAGGCCCAGCGCGCCGAGTTTCCCGATGGGAAGGCGCTGGTCCACGGGATGGACGGAAGTCGAATCGGAAGAACTCATGGAGGCTCCAGGGGCGTGGGGACGCGTGCAAGCGGACGCGCGGCGCCGCAAGATTAGGGCTTCGGCCTCGATCAGGAAAGACGCACAATTCGATAAATCAATCGGATCCGACGATGAAACCGACACTGCTCGAACTGCAGGTCTTCGCGACGCTCGCGGAGAGTGGCCATTTCACGCGGGCGGCCGAACGGCTGGGCATGTCGCAGTCGTCGCTGAGTGCGTCGCTGGCCAAGCTCGAACGCCAGCTCGGCGTGCGCCTGTTCGATCGGCATACGCGTGCCTGCCGCCTGACCGAGACCGGCGCTGCGCTGTTGCCGGCGGCGCATCGGCTGGTGGCCGACTGGGAGCATCTGGTGGCCGACGCGCGCGACTTCGCGCGCTTCTCGCGCGGCCGGGTCGCCGTTGCCGCGCCGAATGCGCAGTGCGCGCTGCTGCTGCCGCCCGCGATCCGTGCGTTCCGCGAAAGCCATCCCGCGGTGCGCGTGGTGCTGTACGACGTGCCCGAGCATGAAGTGCATACGCTGGTGCGCAGCGGCGCCGCCGACCTGGGCATCGCGACCCAGACCGATGCCCGGCTCGACCTCACGGCAACGCCGCTCTATGCCGACGAGTTCATCGCGGTGATGCCGCCCGGCCATCCGCTGGCGGCGCGGCGAACGCTCGAATGGGCGCAGGTCGCGCGTGAGCCGGCCATCGGCTATCTGGCGGGCAACCCGGTGCGGCGGATGCTGGACGAGAAGCTGGCCGAGCGCGGTATTGCACTGGACTACGCGTTCGAGATCGCCTTGCCCTGGACCATGATGGGACTGGCGCGCGAGGGGCTGGGCATCGCGGTGGTCACGATGGCGCTGCGCCCGCTCGCGCAGTGGCACGGGCTGGAAGTGCGTACCGTGGGCCGGCCGCAGTTCGCGCGGACCATGACGCTGCTGCGCGCGCCGGGCAACTCGCCGTCGCCGGTGGTCGCGGCCTTCCGCGATGTGCTGCTCGGCACGCGCGTGACGCTTTGATAAGCGCCGTGGCGCGCCGGGCGGGGCGTCTCAGGCCAGCAGATCGACCAGCGTGCGTGCGATGACCTTGGTCGCGCGGCGCAGGTCTTCCAGCACCAGCCGCTCGTCGCTGCGCTTGGCGTGCGACTCGAGCACCGTGCGCGGGCCGGCGCCGTAGATCACGCCGGGAATCCCAGCCTCGCCGTACAGCCGCACGTCGGTGTAGAGCGGCGTGCCCATCGCGCGGATCGGTTCGCCGAACAGTTCGCCGCCGTGCTTCTGGATCGCGTCGACCAGCGGCTGGTTGCCGGCCATCGGCTTCATCGAGTTGGCCAGCAGCAGGCGCTTGATGTCGACCGTGATGCCTTCGCTCTCGGCCGCCGCATCGGCGATCACCTGGCGGATCGATGCCTCGACCTCGACCGGGTTTTCTTCCGGGATCATCCGGCGGTCGAGCTTGAACGTGACCTTGCCGGGCACGACGTTGGTGTTGGTGCCACCTTCGATGCGGCCGACGTTCAGGTACGGGTGCGTGATGCCCTCGACCGCCGACGTGACCTGCCGGTACAGCGTGTTCTGCGCGTACAGCGCGTTCAGGATCTTCACCGCGCCCTGCAGCGCGTCGACGCCGGTGGTCGGGATCGCTGCGTGCGCCATCTTGCCGTGCACCGTCACTTCCATCTGCAGGCAGCCGTTGTGCGCGGTGACGACCTCGTAGCTGAAGCCGGCCGCGATCATCAGGTCGGGCTTCGTCAGGCCGTTCTCGAGCAGCCAGCCCGGGCCGAGCAGGCCGCCGAATTCTTCGTCGTAGGTGAAGTGCAGTTCGACCGCGCCGCGCGTCGGCTTGGCGACGGCTTCGAGTGCGCGCAGCGCGAAGGTGAAGCTCGCGAAGTCGCTCTTGCTCACGGCCGCGGCGCGGGCGTACAGCTTGCCGTCGACGATCTCGCCGCCGTAGGGGTCGTGCGTCCAGCCGTCGCCGGGCGGCACCACGTCGCCGTGCGCGTTGAGCGCGACCGTGAGGCCGTCGCCGGCCTGGCCGTAGACGCGGCGCACGATCAGGTTGGTGATCGATTCGAGCCCGTAGTCCTTCACTTCCTGCGCGGGCACCGCGTGCTTTTCTGCATCGAGGCCGAAGCCCGCGAGCAGCTCGGCCGTGCGGTCCGCGTGCGGTGCGTTGTTGCCGGGCGGCGTGTCGGTCGGCACGCGCACCAGTTGCTGCAGGAACTGCACTTCTTCGTCGAAGTGCGCGTCGATCCAGGCGTCGAGTTGGCTGTAGTCGGTCATGGGGTGAGGGTCGAAGTCGCCTGTTCGGCTGCCAGGTTGTCGAGCAGCCGCTGGAAGGCTTCCACAGCGAGCTGGATGTCGTCGTTGGTGCTCGATTCGAGCGGGTTGTGGCTGATGCCCGAGTTGATGCCGCGCACGAAGAGCATGGCCTGCGGCATGATTTCGTGCAGCTTCATCGCGTCGTGGCCGGCGCCGCTGGGCATGCGGAACAGCGGCACGCCGAGCGCGTCGACGGCGCGTTCCCAGCGCTGTTGCCAGTCCGGCGCGCTGGGCGCTGCGGCTGCCCGCATCGTTTCTTCCATCTGCAGGCCGAGGCCGCGGCGCCGCACGATGTCGTGCAGCGCGGCGGTCACGTCGGCCACCAGCGCATCGCGCTGCGTATCGGTCGGCGCGCGCAGGTCGATGCTGAACTTGCAGCGGCCGGGCACGACGTTGATCGAGCCGTTCGGCACTTCGAGCATGCCGACGGTCGCGACCGAGTCGCCATCCTTCGCGGCGCGCTGCTCGGCGTAGAGGATCAGTTCGGCGACGGCGCAGGCCGCGTCGCGGCGACGGTCCATCGGCGTGGTGCCGGCGTGGCTTGCCATGCCGGTCACCTCGCAGACGAAGCGCACGCTGCCGTTGATCGAGGTCACGATGCCCAGCGGCAGGTCGAGTTCGTTGAGCACCGGGCCCTGCTCGATGTGCACCTCGACGAAGCCGAGGTAGCGCGCCGGGTCGCGCTGGATCGCGGGGATGTCGGCTTCGCTCAGGCCGGCTTGCCGCATCGCCTCGCGCATCGTGATGCCGGCGGCGTCCTTCTGGTCGAGCCAGACCGGGTTGAAGTGGCCGGTGAGGGCGCCGGAGCCGAGAAAGGTCGCCTTGTAGCGCTGGCCTTCTTCTTCCGCAAAGCCCACGACCTCGAAGGCGAAGGGCAGGCGGCGTCCCTGGCGCGCGAGTTCACGCACGCAGGCGATGGGCACGAAGATGCCGAGCCGGCCGTCGTACTTGCCGCCGTTGCGCACGGTGTCGTAGTGCGAGCCGGTGATCAGCGCGCGCGCATCGGCTGTCACGCCCTCGTAGCGGCCGACCACGTTGCCGACCGCATCGATGCCGACACTGTCGAAGCCCACCTCGCGCATCAGCGCGACGAGTTGCGCGGCGCAGGCGCGGTGCGCGTCGGTCAGGTAGGTGACGGTGAGCTGGCCCTTCTCGGCGAAGCCCGGGTCGCTGTGCACCGACAGCTGCTCGTGCCAATCCCAGACGTCGTTGCCCAGCGTTGGCGCGGCGCCGAACTTGTCGTTCAGTCGGATCTCGGCGATGCGGTGGATGTTGCGCAGCGACTCGGCGCGCTCGAAGTCCGGATGGTTGCCGAGCCGGCGCTGGAAGGTGTCGATGATCTCGCGCTTGCGCAGGCCGGTGCCGCGTGGCCCGCGCACCGCCAGGATGAACGGAAAGCCGAACTTCGCGCCGTAGTCGGCGTTGAGCTGCTGGATGGTCGCGAGCTCTTCCGGCGTGCAGTCGATCAGGCCGGCCTTGCCTTGTTCATTGGTCGATTCGGCGGTCAGCGTCCGGCTGACCATCGCCTTGCCCGCGAGTTCGGGGTGGGCGCGGATCAGCGCGAGTTGCTCGTCCTCGGTCGCCTCGTTCACCGCGCGCGCCATCGCGTGCTTCAGGTGCTGCAGCGAGCGGAACGGCGCCGCGTCGAGTGCGCGCTGCGCGACCCACGGCGAATGCTCGTAGGTGCCGTCCAGCAGCGTGATCGCCTCCTGCGCCGTGGCGGCGTTGAGCGCGTCGATGGTGAGCGGCATGTCAGGCTCCTTGGGCCGGCGAGGGCGCGGGTGTCGGATACGGATGGACCTGCTTCCAGTGGCGGGCGATGTCGATGCGGCGGCAGACCCACACATGCTCGTGCTGCGCGATGTGGTCGAGAAAACGCTGCAGCGCCACGATGCGGCCCGGCCGTCCGAGCAGGCGGCAGTGCATGCCGATGCTCAGCATCTTCGGCCGGTCGTCGCCGGCCGGATCGCCTTCGGCATAGAGCGCGTCGAAGCTGTCCTTCATGTACTGGAAGAACGGGTCGGCATGCGAGTAGCCCTGCGGCAGCGCGAAGCGCATGTCGTTGCAGTCGAGCGTGTAAGGCACGATGAGTTGCGGCACCACGCTGCCGTCGGTCTTCTGCACCTGCATCCAGAAGGGCAGGTCGTCGCCGTAGTAGTCGCTGTCGTATTCGAAGCCGCCGTAGTCGGCCACCAGGCGCCGGGTGCGCGGGCTGTCGCGGCCGGTGTACCAGCCGAGCGCGCGCTCGCCGGTGAGCTTCTCGATGATCTCCATGCCCAGGCGCATGTGCTCGCGCTCGGTGGCTTCGTCGATCGCCTGGTAGTGGATCCAGCGCAGGCCGTGGCAGGCGATCTCGTGGCCGAGCTCCTTGAAGGCGGCGGTGAGCTCGGGGTGGCGCTCCAGCGCCATGCTCACGCCGAACACGGTGAGCGGCAACCCGCGCTTCTCGAACTCGCGCAGCAGGCGCCAGACGCCGGCACGCGAGCCGTACTCGTAAATGCCTTCCATGCTGATGTGGCGGTCCGGGTAGCTCGCCGGGTTGAACATCTCCGAGAGAAACTGTTCGGAGCCCGCGTCGCCGTGCAGCACGCTGTTCTCGCTGCCTTCCTCGTAGTTGAGGACGAACTGCACGGCGATGCGTGCGCCGTTCGGCCAGCGGGCGTGCGGCACGTCGCGGCCGTAGCCGATCAGGTCGCGCGGATAGGAGGCGGTGGAGTCGTAGACGTTCATGGGCGGTCGGGTCGGATCGGGTTCGGACGGGGCGGGCGATTCAGGACAGCGCCAGCGCGATGTCGCTGGTCGGCACCTTGCGGTCGAAGGTCAGGTTGGCCTCCACGTTCTGGAGGTGGTCGGTCATCAGTCGAACGGCGCGCTCCTCGTCGCGGGCGGCCAGCGCCTTCACGATGTCGGCATGCTCGTCGTTGGAATGCACGGCGGCCGTCGCGGTCTGGTACATCAGCGTGATGAGTGCGCAGCGCGAGATCAGTTCGCCCAGCATCTGCGCCAGCACCTCGTTGCCCATGAGTTCGGCCATGCGCACATGGAAGTCGCCGAGCAGCTCGGTGCGGTCGGTGGCATCGGCCTTGGCGACGGCGGCTTTCTCGAGCGCGACATGCTCGCGCAGTGCCTTGATGCGGGCCGGCGTGACGTTGCGGATGAACTCGCGCGTCATGCCGGCTTCGAGCATGCGGCGCACGGCGAACACCTGGCGCGCTTCCTCGATCGACGGCGCAGCGACGAAGGCGCCGCGCGCGGGCTCCATGCGGATCAGCCGGTTCTGCGACAGCTGGAACAGCGCCTGCCGCACCAGCGTGCGCGACACGCCGAAGTGGTCGGCCAGCTTCTGCTCTGCGAGCTTGGAGCCCGGCTGCAGCCGATGTTCCACAATGGCCTTGGTCAAGGCATCGACGATTGCGCTCGTGGTGGTCGAGTCCATCGGCGGATGATAGCTTCAAAGCCAAAACGTGTATACACTTTTGTCCACCGGATTTCGCCGGTCTATTTTCAGGAGCTGATTCATGGGCTTGAGCACCCACGTTCTGGACACGATGCACGGCGGCCCGGCGGTCGGCATGGAAGTGGCGCTGTACACCACCGACGGCGACGCCGCCACGCTGGTCAAGCGCTTCGCGTTGAACGCCGACGGCCGCACCGACAAGCCGCTGTACGACAACCACACGCTGAAGGTCGGCACCTACCGGCTGGTGTTCGAGGTGGCGGCGTACTTCAAGAGCCGCAATGTCGCACTGCCCGAACCGAACTTCCTCGGCCGCGTGTCGCTCGACTTCGGCGTGGCGCACACCGACCAGCACTATCACGTGCCGCTGCTGGTCAGCCCGTGGAGCTACTCCACGTACCGCGGCTCGTGATGCGGCCTGCTACTGCTGGCCTTCGGTGAGGGTGTCGAGTTGAAAGCGCCCGCCCTTGTCCCGGTCCCACAGCCAGGTGTCGGTCCAGATCACCGTGCCCATGCGGGTCGGCGCGGGGTAGGGTGCGGCGGCGAGCACGGTGCGCTCGATTTCGGCGATCACTTCGGGCGCATGTTGCGGCGCGCGCATCCAGTGCATCGACGTGACCTTGCCGCCGGCATCCAGATACACCTGCAGCGTGCCGACCGCGTACAGCACCGGCGGCAGCTTGCCGGGGTAGATGCGCTCGCGGTTGGCGTCGTACACATGGCGGGCGGCGTCGCGCCGATAGTCGCGGGCGGTGGCGGCCTCGGAACTGCGCGGCTGCGGCGAGGGCGACTGGGCCGGCGCGGGCGTCGGAACGGACACGTTCGACAGTTGGCCGGGCACGCTGCCGGCGGGCGGTGCGGAAGCCGTCGGGCCGGCGCCGCAGCCGGCCAGCAGCACGGTGGTCAGGAGGGCGCAGGCGAGGCCGAGGCGTGTGGGCGTGGGCTGGAATGTCATCGCCGGGGTTATACCGCGAGGCGCGCGCGATGATCGGCGCCGCCGACGAACTGCTGGCGCGGCTCGCGCAGGAAGACGGCGTGCTGGTCCGCGTCACCGCCACGCAAGGCTCGGTGCCGCGCGAGGCGGGCACCTGGATGGCGGTCTGGGCGGCGGGCGAGACCGGCACCATCGGCGGCGGACAGCTCGAATACCAGGCGATCCAGCAGGCGCGTGCGCAACTGGCGATACCACGGCCGCCTGAGCCGCAGGACGCCGCGCCGCAGCGCTATCCGCTCGGACCGAGCCTTGGCCAGTGCTGCGGCGGCGTGGTGTTTCTTCGCTACCAGCGCATCACGGCGGCCGACACCCCGGCGCTGCGGACCGAATTGACCGCGCACCTTCAGCCGGTCGCGCTGTTCGGCGGCGGCCATGTCGGCGCCGCGCTGGCCCGGCTGATCGCGACGCTGCCCTTCGCGCTGCGCTGGATCGACAGCCGCGAAGGCGTGTTCCCGCCGGCGCTGCCGCTGCAGATCGAGGCCGAGCATTCCGAGCCGGTGCAGGACGCGGTCGCCGGCCTGGCGCCCGGCTCGCGCGTGCTGATCATGAGTTTCAGCCACGCGGAGGATCTCGACATCGTGATCGCCTGCCTGCGGCGCCTGCGCGAGCGCGACGACCTGCCTTATGTCGGCCTGATCGGCAGCAAGACCAAGTGGGCGACCTTCCGGCATCGTCTGGAGGCGCGCGGCTTCACGCAGGCGGAGATGGACCGCATCACCTGCCCGATCGGCGTGCCCGGCATCGGTGGCAAGGAACCCGAGGTGATCGCGGTGGCTGTCGCGGCACAGTTATTGCAGACATTGCGCAACGCTTGAGGCTGCGCGCGCCCGGAGCACGCAGAAAAGCGAGAGACAAAGCGGAAGACGGGCATCGATGTTGCATACACTCCAGTCCACAATAAAGCGCCGCAGCGGAGCGAAGCACCACGTGCTTGCGTTCGCGGCATTTCTTCTGCTTACAGCGCCCGCAGTGGTGAGCAGTGCCAACCCTTCTTCCGGCGTCCTCACGCGCCGGCAAGGTTGAGAGCCATGGAAAGCTACTACCTCGACTGGGCGAACCTGCTGCTGCGCTGGGTCCACGTCATCACCGCCGTTGCCTGGATCGGCGCCTCCTTCTATTTCGTGATGCTGGACAACAGCCTCGAAAAACCGCACGACCCAGAGTCGCTCGACAAGGGCGTCGGCGGCGAGCAATGGGCGGTGCACGGCGGCGGCTTCTACAACATGCAGAAGTACCTGCTGGCGCCGAAGAAGCTGCCCGACCACCTGCACTGGTCGTACTGGGAAAGCTACTCGACCTGGATCACCGGCTTCTCGCTGTTCACGATGTCCTATCTGTGGAACGCGAGCACCTACCTGATCGACAAGTCGAAGATGGACTGGCAGCCCGGCGCCGCCATCAGCGTCGCGCTGGCCTTCTTCGTCGTGTTCTGGATCGTCTACGACGGCATCTGCCAGATCTTCGGCAAACGCAAGAACGGCGACACGATCGTCGGCGTGCTGATCGCGGTCTTCATCGCCTTCGCCGCCTGGCTGGCCTGCCAGTGGTTCGCGGGCCGCGCCGCCTTCCTGCTGGTCGGCGCGATGATGGCCACGACCATGAGCGGCAACGTGTTCTTCTGGATCATTCCGGGCCAGCGCAAGAACGTGCAGGCGCTGCGCGAAGGCCGGCCGGTCGACCCGGTGCACGGCCAGCGCGGCAAGCAGCGCAGCGTGCACAACACCTACTTCACGCTGCCGGTGCTGTTCGCGATGCTGAGCAACCACTACAGCTTCACCTACACGCACAAGTACAACTGGATCGTGCTGCTGCTGATCATGCTCGGCGGCGCCGCCATCCGGCAGTTCTTCGTGGTGCGGCATCGCTTCAAGCTCGGCAACGCGAAGAACCCGCTGCCCTACGCGCTGGTCGGCATCGTGGTGCTCGGCCTGACGATCGTCTGGATGAAGCCCGAGCCGGCACCCGCGCCGGTCGCTGGCGCGCCGGTGCAGCAGGTCAGCTTCGGCGAGGTGCAGAAGGTGCTGGAGCAGCGCTGCTACATGTGCCATGGCGCCGCCATGCAGATGAAGAACGTGCGGCTCGATTCGCCGGAGCAGGTGGCGCTGCATGCACAGGCGGTCTACCAGCAGGCCGTCGTCACGAAGATCATGCCGATGAACAACGCGACCGGCATCACCGATGCGGAGCGTGCGTTGATCGGCCGGTGGTTCGAGGCCGGCGCGAAGACAAAATAGCGGTTTTGCCCGGCCCGTGCCGGCTGACCGCCATGTTGACTCACGCATTCCAGAAGGTCGGCGACGACCTGCCGCTCGAACCGCAGGGCGCCACCGACTTCCTCGCCTTCCGCCAGGCGGTCGACGCCTTTCCCTGGCTTGCCCAGCACGCGTTGTGGGCGGAGCAGGATGGTGCGTTGCCGGCCGTGGTGCTGCAGGACGCTGCCGCGCAACGCGAACTCTGGGTCACCGTGCTCGGCAAAGGTGACGATCTCAGCGGTGAATACCTGGTGCATTCCGTCTCGATGCAGTTCCGAAAGAGCTTGTTCGGCAAAGGGAAGATGGTGCAGGACATCACGCTCGCCGACGTGCCCAGCCGGGTGGAGCTCGACCGTCTCTGCGAACTGTTCTGCGACGGGCAGTACGAGGCGCTGGACCGCGAGATCGCACGCATGCCCCTTCTGCGTGGCGATGACTGATCGCCGCCCTGCCGGGCCGACTCGACTCCCATGACCGTCGACATCGCTTTCCTGCACACGGCCGAGGTGCACGTACGGACCTTCGGCGACCTGATGGCCGAGCTGGCGCCCGCGCTGCACGTGCATCACGTGGTTGCCGAGGACCTGCTCGCGCAAGCCGTGAAGGACGGGCCGGACGACGACGCACTGGTGGCACGCGTGCATCGCAGCATGGATGACGCGGCGTCGTTCGGCGCGAAGGTCGTGGTCTGCACCTGTTCGACGATCGGTGGCGTGGCCGAAACCACGCCGACAACCGAGCGCTATGTGGCCGCGCGGATCGACCGCGCCATGGCTGATCAGGCTGCGGCTTCAGGCCGGCGCGTGCTGGTCGTGGCCGCGCTTCAAAGCACGTTGATGCCGACCCACGCGCTGATCGTGGATTCCGCTCGAAAGCTCGGCACCGAGCCGGCCATCGCCAGCCTGCTCGTGCCCGATGCGTGGGCGCACTTCATGGCGGGCGACGTGTCGGCGTACGTGGCTGCCGTGGCAAGCGCCGTCGCCAGCCAGGCGACGGCCGATGACCTCGTGGTGCTCGCGCAAGCGTCGATGGCGCCCGCGGCTGCGTTGCTGCGTGCCAGCGGCATCGAGGCGCTGTCGAGCCCGCGCCTGGGCGTGCAGCAGGCGATCGCGCTCGCTCGGCCGAAAGCCTGAGCCCGGTCTTCAGCCAGCCGCCAGCGCCAGCTGTACGGCCAGCCGGTTGTGCCGTTCCACCAGCGGCCCGAGATCGACGGTCGCCAGTTGGCCCTCGCGCACGACGACGCGGCCGTTCACCACCGTGTAGGCCGCCTGCGGACTCGCGCAAAGCAGCAGGCTCGCGACGGGATCGTGCACCGCGCCGCCTGCGAAGCCGACGGTGCGCAGGTCGAACAGCGCGAGGTCCGCGCACATGCCCGGCGCCAGGTGGCCGATGTCGCCGCGCCCGAGCACCTCGGCGCCACCGCGCGTGGCGATCGACAGCGCGTCGCGCGCCGTCATCTCCGACGGTCCATGGTCGCAGCCGAAGGGCTCGAGCGCGCGGCCGACGCGCGCGAGCAGCAGCGCCTGGCGCGCCTCGTTCACCATGTGCGCGCCGTCGTTGCTCGCGCTGCCGTCCACGCCCAGGCCGACCGGCACGCCGGCGTCGAGCATGCGGCGGACGGGTGCGATGCCCGAAGCCAGCCGCATGTTGCTGCACGGGCAATGCGCGACGCCGGTCTTGGTCTTCGCGAACAACGCGATGCCTTCGGCGTCGAGCTTCACGCAGTGGGCGTGCCACACGTCATGGCCGAGCCAGCCGAGGTCTTGCGCATATTCGGCCGGCGTGCAGTTGAACTTCTCGCGGCTGTAGGCGATGTCGTGGTCGTTCTCGGCCAGGTGCGTGTGCAGCCGCACGCCGAGCCCCTTGAACGAGCGCGCCAGCACGGCCGACTCGCGCATCAGGTCGCGGCTCACGCTGAAGGGCGAGCAGGGCGCGACCGCCACGTTGACCATCGCGCCATGCGCGGCGTCGTGGTACGTCTCGATCAGCCGCTGCGTGTCGGCCAGGATGAAGTCTTCGCGCTCCACCACGCGGTCGGGCGGCAGGCCGCCCTGCGAGGCGCCGACGCTCATGCTGCCGCGCGTCGCGACGAAGCGCATGCCGATCTCGCGCGCCGCGTCGATGCTGTCGTCCAGCCGCACGCCGTTGGGGTAGATGTAGAGGTGGTCGCTGC
>JAZKDL010000250.1:0-3837 GCA_040387575.1 Pseudomonadota bacterium | reverse complement strand
AGCCGTTCATCGCCAGCGCGAAAGACAGTTCGTCGACCACGTGGAGCAGGCGGATGCGCCCGCCGGTGAGGGCCGCGAGGCGGATCGCCTCCTGCAGGCCGCGCGTCGCTGTCGTGCTGCCGTCGACCGGCACAAGAATTCGCTGGTACATGGTGCGTTCCTTGGGTGTGATTGGTGTGAGGTGTGGGGTCAGTATGTGAAGGCAGGACCGCATGCGGCCTTGACGTGCGTCAAGCCGTTGCGCGATGCCGCTGCCGCTGCGCCAAGCGGCAACTGCCATGCGGCAACCGCGTCGGATGGCTTGATCTGCGTCAAGCTTCGGCCGGTGAGCGCTTCTTACATTGCATCGACACCGACGTTTTCCTCGACCCTCGCCATGAAAGAAAACATGCAAGACCCAGCGACCGGCGCCGTGATCGTGGTGCTCAACTGCGGCTCGTCGAGCATCAAGTTCGCGGTGTTCGATGCGGACATCGCGCCGTTGCCGCGCAAGCCCGCCTGGAGCGGCAAGGTCGATGGCATCACCGGATCCGCGCCGACCTTCAGCGCCGATGGCCGGGCCACCGAGCCGGTCACGCCCGATGCTGCGTGGCCTTCGCAGCCATTGCAGCCTTCAGAGCCCTCACAGCTCTATCACGCGGCATTGGCGCATATCCGATCGCGCGTGCTCGACTGGCTGGGCGGCCGACCGATCGCGGCCGTGGCACACCGGGTCGTGCATGGCGGCAGCCGGCACTTTGCGCCGGTGCGCATCGACCGCGCCGTGCTGGACGAACTGGCAGGGCTGATCCCGCTCGCGCCGCTGCACCAACCCTTCGCGCTGGAGGCGATCGAGACGCTGCTGGCGCAGCGGCCCGACCTGCCGCAGATCGCATGCTTCGACACCGCCTTCCACCACACGCTGCCGCAGGTCGAGCAGATGCTGCCGCTGTCGTGGGATGCGTGGATGCGCGGCTTGCGACGCTACGGCTTCCATGGCTTGTCATACGAGTACATGTCGATCGCGCTGCCCGAGCGGCATGGCGACGCGGCGAAGGGCCGCACCATCGTCGCGCATCTCGGCAGCGGCGCCAGCCTGTGCGCGATGGACGGCTTGCGCAGCGTGGCCACGACCATGGGCTTCTCTGCACTGGACGGACTGATGATGGGCACGCGCTGCGGCGCACTCGACCCGGGCGCGATCCTGCACCTGATGGACACGGACGGGCTCACGCCGCAGCAGGTCGGCCATCTGCTGTATCACGAGTCCGGACTGCTCGGCATCTCGGGCGTGTCGTCCGACCCGCGCGAGTTGCTGCGCTGCGAGCACGACGACCCGCGCGCCGAGGCAGCGCTTGCGCTCTACGTGCGGCGCATCGTGCGTGAAATCGGCGGCCTGGTCGCGGTGCTCGGCGGGATCGACATGCTGGCCTTCACCGCGGGCATCGGCGAACACAACGCGGCGATCCGCGAACGCATCTGCGCGGGGCTGGGTTTCTTGGGGCTGGTGATCGACCCGGCGGCCAACCTGTCGCATGCGACGGTCGTGTCAGGCCGCGAGAGTCGGGTGCGTGTGGTGGTCGAACCGACCAATGAGGAGTGGGTTGCGGCGCAGCATGCGGTCGAATTGACGGCTGCTGCAGCACCTGCGCTCAGGCCTTCGAGTCGACCGTCCTGACGAGGCCTGTTTGCCAATCCCTGCGCGCGGCACCGGTCTTGTCGATGCTCTCGATGCCGAGCAAGAGCCCGGCATGGGCAACGTGGACTGCTTCGGCAATGACTTCGGGCGTCATGACCGTTGAAGCACCCATCTGCCGGACGATGGCGGAGGCGATCGTCGCGGTCGCTTGAAGAGTGACGTGGTCCATGGAACTCCGAGGGAAAAGTAAACGTCGATTGTCTACCCCGTACCGACATCGGCGTGTCCTTTGCACGTGTTACCGTGCCGGATGACACCCCTTCCGCCCTCGACGCCACCGCCCGCTCCCACCTTTTCGGAGCAGCCCACGGTCTTTCTGGCCTGCACAGTCTTCGTGGGTCTCCTGGTCGGCGTGATCGCGATTCTTGTCGCGACGTCCTGGCTGTTCAAGTAGACCCTTGCGCGGCCCCCTGCGGCTTTCGCGCGGGAGCCTGTCTCGCAAGCAAGTCGGCGCGTGTAGGAGGGCAGGCAGCCCGCAAGGCGAATACGGCCAACTGACGCCGCTTTCCGAAAACACCACCCGTTGCCGAAATTTCCACGGTCGACAAAAGGGGCGGGAACTTCCTACAGGAAGGGGTTGACTTGGGTCCTAGGTTCGTGCTCCCACCACGAGAACACCATGGCCAAGAAACTCCCTTCCCCCTCCGCTTCCGAGATCGAGGCCGCACACGCGGCTTCGCGCAACACCGACAGCGCGCCAGCGCATCCGGCACCACTGGCTGCGGGTGCGGGCGACCCGCCGACACAGCGGGCAATCGACACCCAGAGCCTGGCGAGCGCGATGCCGGCCAACACCAACAAGCCACTGGAGTACGGAGATGCCAATGCGGCGACACCGCCGACCGGCCTGAGCGCGACAGCGCCTTCGCGCCTGCCGACCGGCAGCACCTTGTCGGAGGCCAACATGTCGCTGAAGACCGGAACGGTGGCCGACGAGGGCGTCAACGCCACCATCGACACGCTCGACCGCGTGCGTGTGGATTCGTCAAGTCAGCGCCTGACGACCAACCAGGGCGTGCCGGTCGCGGACAACCAGAGTTCGCTGAAGGCCGGCGCCCGCGGGCCGGTGCTGCTCGAAGACTTCATCCTGCGCGAGAAGATCACCCACTTCGACCATGAGCGCATCCCCGAGCGCATCGTGCATGCGCGCGGTTCGGGCGCGCATGGCTTCTTCGAGTGCTACGAGCCGATGACGCAGTACACCAAGGCGGCGCCCTTCAAGGAGGCCGGCAAGATCACGCCGGTGTTCGTGCGCTTCTCGACCGTGGCCGGCGAGCGCGGCTCGAAAGACACCGCGCGCGACGTGCGCGGCTTCGCCGTCAAGTTCTACACCGACGAAGGCAACTGGGACCTGGTGGGCAACAACATGCCGGTGTTCTTCATTCAGGACGCGATCAAGTTCCCCGACCTGATCCACGCCGTCAAGCCCGAACCGCACCACGGCATGCCGCAGGCCGCGTCGGCACACGACACCTTCTGGGACTTCGTCTCGCTGATGCCGGAGTCGACCCACATGCTGATGTGGCAGATGAGCGACCGCGCCATTCCGCGCAGCTACCGGATGATGCAGGGCTTTGGCGTGCACACCTTCCGGCTGGTCAACGACGCGGGCGAGTCGGTGTTCGTCAAGTTCCACTGGCAGCCGAAGCTCGGCACGCATTCGCTCGTGTGGGAAGAGGCGGTGAAGATCTCGGGCGCGGACCCGGACTTCCACCGGCGCGACCTGTGGGAAGCGATCGATGCCGGCGAGTACCCCGAATGGGAACTGGGCCTGCAGATCTTCACCGAGGAACAGGCCGAGCAGTTCAGCTTCGACATCCTCGACTCGACCAAGCTCGTGCCGGAAGAACTGGTGCCGGTGCGCGTGGTCGGCCGCATGGTGCTCAACCGCAACCCCGACAACTTCTTCGCCGAGACCGAGCAGGTCGCGTTCTGCACCGCGCACGTGGTGCCGGGCCTGGACTTCACCAACGACCCGCTGCTGGCCGGGCGCATCCATTCGTACGTCGACACGCAGATCAGCCGGCTCGGCGGCCCGAACTTCCATGAGTTGCCGATCAACGCGCCGATCGCGCCGGTGCACAACAACCAGCGCGACGGCATCCATCGCCAGGCGATCAACCGCGGACGCGTTGCGTACGAACCCAACTCGCTGGCCG
>JAZKDL010000249.1:0-19781 GCA_040387575.1 Pseudomonadota bacterium | reverse complement strand
TGGGCGGCAACAGCATGCGCGACTTGATCTCGATCAGCATCGCGGCCATCAGCAGATATTCGGCCGCGAGTTCCAGGTTGGTCCGCCGGACCTGGTCGACATACGCCAGATATTGGCGCGTCAAACCCGCCATCGGGATGTCGAGAATGTTGAAGTTCTGCTTGCGGATCAGGTAGAGCAGCAAGTCCAGCGGCCCTTCGAAGGCTTCGAGGAAGACCTGGAGCGCCTCGGGCGGGATGTACAGGTCGTTCGGCAGCGCGAACAGCGGCTCGCCATAGAGCCTGGCGAGCGCAACCTGATCGATCACTTCCGGCATCGCACCCACCGTGGCGCCGTGATCGTCGCCTTCGGCGGGGCGGACGCTCACTTCGTCGCTTGGGTCTGATAGACGTAAGGTTGCTGTGCGACCTTCGCCTCGCCGTACTCGGACTGCAGGCTGCGATCGAGCTGCTTGTCCCACAGCAGGGCACGGCCTGCGCGTTGTTCTGCCTCCAGCGACGGCTTCTTCTTCTTGAGATCGTCGATGAAATTGGTGACGTCGGAGGTGTAGTGGGGGCGATTGAAGATGGACATAGACTGAGCCTTTGGCGCGGATTTTACCGGGGGATGGCATGGCACGCGGAAACAGATCGAGGCGGGCGATGGTTGCGGGGCTGCTGGCCGGGCTGGCGATCCTTGCCGGCTGCGACAAACAGGCGATCAGCGAACTCGAAGAGGGCGTGTCGACCGAGGCCGATGTTCGCGCTCGTTTCGGGCAGCCCGAGAACATCTGGGATTCCCCAAGCGGGCGCGTCTTCGAATACAACCGCCAGCCGCAGGGCCAGAAGAATTACATGATCACCATCGGGCCGGACGGCAAGATGGCGGCGCTGCGGCAGGTGCTGACGCCGCAGAACTTCGCGAAAGTCCAGCCCGGCATGCCGATGGAGGCGTTGCGCAAGCTGCTGGGCAAGCCGGCGAAGGTCACGCCCTACGCGTTGCGCCATGAGACCGAATGGGAATGGCGCTGGATCGACCCGCCCAATGCGCCGATGGTTTTCACCGCGGTGCTGAACGACGACCAGCGCGTGGTGCGCAGCGGTTCGTCGCCCGACCGCGGCACCGAAGCGCCCTGAGCATTTCTTCGATACAGACGGATCGGCGCGGATCGGCGGATCAGGGCGCGTCGCCGCCCGGCAGCACCGCGCCGATCGCCCGGCCACCGAGGCGCGCGGTGCCGATGGCGGCATCCGCTGCGAGCCCGACCGCCGAGGCGCCGACGCTCACCGCCGTCCCAGCCACGCTGACCACGGCGCTCCCCACGCTCACGACCGCGCAGCCGCTGGCCGACAGCAGCACGCCCGCGGCCAGCAGTCCGTGAACGAGACGGTGAGAAACATTCATGGCGGTCGGCTCGTGAATCAGTGGATGCGCATGCCCGGCGTGGCACCCGGCCACGGTTCGAGCACATGGATGCCCGGGTGGGCTTTTTCGTCCGCATGGCTGGCAGCAAGGACCATGCCTTCGCTCACGCCGAACTTCATCTTGCGCGGCGCGAGGTTGGCGACCAGCACCGTCAGCTTGCCGACCAGCTGCTCAGGCTTGTAGGCCGAAGCGATCCCGCTGAACACGTTGCGCGTCTTGCCTTCACCGGCGTCGAGCGTCAACCGCAGCAGCTTGGTCGAGCCTTCCACCGGTTCGCAGTTCACGATCTTCGCGATGCGCAGGTCGATCTTCGTGAAGTCGTCGATCGTGATGACGGGCGCGATCGACTCGCCGCCCGGCAGCTCGACCTGCGCTTCGGCAGGCACTTCCGCCGGCGCGGGCGCTTCGAACAGCGCGTCCAGCAGCTTCGGGTCGACGCGCTGCATCAGGTGCTTGTAGTCGCCGATCGCATGGCCGGCGGGCAGCGCCTCGGTGGCATCGGTCCATTGCAGCGGCGAGATCTTGAGGAAGGCCTCGACGTTGGCGGCCAGCGCGGGCAGCACCGGCTTCAGGTAGATCGTGAGCAGGCGGAAGGCCTCGATGCAGACGGTGCAGACGTCGTGCAGCCGCGCCTCCATGCCTTCCTTCTTCGCGAGTTCCCAGGGCTTGTTGGCGTCGACGTATTCGTTCACGCGGTCGGCCAGCGCCATCGTGTCGCGCAGCGCGCGCGCGGTGTCGCGGCCGTCGTACAGCGCGCGGATGCTGCCGCCTTCGCCGCGCAGCAGGCCCAGCAGCGCCGCGCCGTCTTCCGACACCGTGCCCAACTGGCCGCCGAAGCGCTTGCCGATGAAGCCCGCTGCGCGGCTCGCGATGTTGATGTACTTGCCGACCAGGTCGCTGTTGACGCGCGCGACGAAGTCTTCGGGATTGAAGTCGATGTCCTCGTTGCGGCCGCTGAGCTTGGCGGCGAGGTAGTAGCGCAGATGCTCCGGGTTCAGGCCGATCGACAGGTATTTGAGCGGGTCGATGCCGGTGCCGCGGCTCTTGCTCATCTTCTCGCCGCTGACCGTGAGGTGGCCGTGCACGTAGATCGCGTTCGGTGCCTTGCGGCCGCTGAAATGCAGCATCGCGGGCCAGAACAGCGTGTGGAAGGTGATGATGTCCTTGCCGATGAAGTGCACCTGTTCCAGCTCGGGGTCGGCCATGTACTCGGTGTACGAGATGCCGTCGCCGCCGGCCTCGATGCAGCGCTTGTCGAGCAGGTTCTTCAGCGACGCGAGGTAGCCGACCGGCGCGTCCAGCCACACGTAGAAATACTTGCCCGGCGCGTCGGGGATTTCGATGCCGAAGTAGGGCGCGTCGCGGCTGATGTCCCAGTCGCCGAGGCCGCCCTTGCCCTCGTCGTCCTTGTAGAGCCATTCGCGGATCTTGTTCTGGACCTCGGGCTGCACGTGGCCGGCGGCCGCGGTCCATTCCTTCAGGAAGGTCTCGCAGCGCGGGTCCGACAGCTTGAAGAAGAAGTGGTCGGAGCTGCGCAGTTCGGGCTTGGCGCCGGACAGGGCCGAATACGGGTTGATCAGTTCGGTCGGCGCATACACCGCGCCGCAGACCTCGCAGTTGTCGCCGTACTGGTCCTTGGCGTGGCAGTTCGGGCACTCGCCCTTGATGAAGCGGTCGGCCAGGAACATGCCCTTTTCAGGGTCGTAGAACTGCTCGACGCTCTTCGTCGAGATCAGGCCGGCCTTGTCGCGCAGGTCGCGGTAGATGTCCTGGGCGAGCTGGTGGTTTTCCGGCGAATCGGTCGAGCTCCAGTTGTCGAAGGCGATGTGGAAGCCGTCCAGGTACTCGGCGCGGCCGGCCGCGATGCCGGCGACGAAGGCCTGCGGCGTCACGCCGGCCTTGTCGGCCGCGATCGTGATGGCGGCGCCGTGCGCGTCGTCGGCGCAGACGAAGTCGACCTGCGCGCCGTTCATTCGCTGGAACCGCACCCAGATGTCGGCCTGGATGTATTCCATGATGTGGCCGATGTGGAACTTGCCGTTGGCATACGGCAGGGCGGTGGTGACGAATAGCTTGCGCGTGGCGGACATCGAGAGGGCGCTTTCGGGGAGTGACGGGTCGGTGGCGGCCGGTATGGCCTCGAACCGAGGAGGTGGCATTTTATGAGCGCTGGTTTGCCCCGTCCGCACGGCGGGCAAGCACCGCTGCAGCGGCACGGCAACGACGCCATCGGCGTATTCTTCGGGCCGCGCACGGCGTGTGCCGCCGCCTCACCGAATTGACGAGAGAACCCAGCCATGACCACTCCCATCCCCGCCACCCTGATCCCCGGAGACGGCATCGGCCCCGAGATCGTCGACGCCACGCTGGCCGCGCTCGATGCGTTGAAGGCGCCGTTCGAATGGGACCGGCAGATCGCCGGCCTCGGCGGTGTGCAGCAGGCCGGCGACCCGCTGCCGCCCGCCACGCTCGACAGCATCCGCCGCACCCGGCTCGCGCTCAAGGGCCCGCTCGAAACGCCCTCGGGCGGCGGCTACCGCTCATCGAACGTGCGTTTGCGCGAAGAATTCCAGCTTTACGCCAACCTGCGCCCGGCACGCACGGTGATCCCCGGCGGACGCTTCGACAAGATCGATTTGATGGTGGTGCGCGAGAACCTCGAGGGGCTCTACATCGGCCACGAGCACTACGTGCGCATCGACGACGATCCGCACGCGGTCGGCATGGCGACCGGCATCAACACCCGGCAGGGCTGCCGCCGCATCCTCGAATACGCTTTCGAGACCGCGATCGCGACCGGCCGCAAGAAGGTGACGCTGGTGCACAAGGCCAACATCATGAAGGTGCTGACCGGGCTGTTCCTCGAGACCGGGCTGCAACTCTACGCAGAGAAGTACAAGGGCAAGTTCGAGCTCGACACGATCATCGTCGACGCCTGCGCGATGAAGCTGGTGCTCAATCCGTGGCAGTTCGACATGCTGGTCACGACCAACCTGTTCGGCGACATCCTGTCGGACCTGGTGGCCGGCCTGGTGGGCGGACTCGGCATGGCGCCGGGCGCCAACATCGGCGCCGACGCGGCGATCTTCGAGGCGGTTCACGGCTCCGCGCCGGACATCGCCGGCAAGGGCATCGCCAACCCGATCGCGATCATGCTGGCGGCCGCTCTGATGCTCGACCATTGCAAGCGCACCGACCTCGGCAACCGGCTGCGCCAGGCGATCGACGACACGCTCAATATCGACAAGGTGCGCACCGGCGACCTCGGCGGCACGGCGAACACGGCGGCCTTCACCAAGGCGCTGGTCAGCCGCATCGGCAACAGCTGAGCCGACTTCGCCAAGCCCAAGCTCCAAGATCCAAGATCCAAGAACCACGACATGGCTTCCCCACTTCCCGCGCTCTCCCTCCTCGAAACCCGCGTGCTCGGCGTGCTGATCGAAAAGCAGCGCACCGTGCCCGACAGCTATCCGCTCACGCTCAACGCGCTGGTGTCCGGCTGCAACCAGAAGACCAGCCGCCATCCGGTGCTCGACGTCACCGATGCGCAGGCGCAGGCGGCGCTCGACAGCCTCAAGGGCTACAGCCTGGTCATGGAAAGCAGCGGCGGACGCACCTTTCGCTACGAGCAGAACACCGCGCGCGTGCTGCAGCTGCCGTCGCAGTCGGTCATCCTGCTGGCGGTGCTGATGCTGCGCGGTCCGCAGACAGCCGGCGAGCTGCGCATCGCCTGCGACCGGATGCACAACTTCGCCGACATCTCCTCGGTCGAAGGCTTCCTCAACGAACTGGCCGACCGCCCCGCTGGCGCGCTGGTCGCCAAGCTGCAGCGCCTGCCCGGCGCGCGCGAGGGCCGATGGGCGCACCTGCTCAGCGGCGCGCCCGCCGAGGAGCTGGCCGGTGCCGGTGCCGACAGCGCAGCGGCGCCTTCCGCCGACATCTCGCTCGGCGAGATCGCGGCGCTCAAGGCCAACGTCGCGCGGCTCGAGACCGAGGTCGGCGCGCTGAAGACGCTGCTGGCGCGCGTCTGCGGCGAGCTCGGGATCGAGACGGCCTGAGCCGTATCGCGCCGCACGGCACCACGATCACATCGCGCGGCCGCATGCAGTTGCTCTTCGTCCACGGCATGGGCCGCACGCCGCTGTCTGGCTGGCCGATGTTGCGGCACCTGCGCCGCGCCGGTCTGCGCACCGGCACCTTCGGCTACATGACGAGCGTCGAAGATGCTTCCGCGATCGGCCGGCGGCTCGCCGCGCGGCTGGCGGACATGGGCACGCAGGGCGACTACGCCGTGATCGGCCACTCGCTCGGCGGCGTGCTGCTGCGCATGGCGATCGCGACGCTGCCGGCGGATGTGCAGCCGCCGCGTCACCTCTTCCTGCTCGGTTCACCGATCGGCGCGACGCGGCTGGCTGGCCGGCTCCAGGCCCATCCGGTCTACCGCGTGCTGACGCGCGATTGCGGCCAGATGCTCGCCTCGGCGCAGCGCATGGCGTCCATCGGCCCGGCCAGCGTGCCGGTGACCAGCGTCATCGGCATGCGCGGGCTGTCCGGCCGGCGCGGCCCGTTCGGCGGTGAACCGAACGACGGCGTGGTGGCGCTGTCGGAAGTCGAGGCCGACTGGATCGGCGACCAGGTCCGCCTGCCGCTCGTCCACACGCTGCTGCCAGCGAGTGCACGCGTGGCCGGCGTCATCCTCGACAGGCTGGGCTCGCACGGCTGACGCCGCGCAATGCTGCGGCCCGACAGGGGGTTTGGACGGCGCACTAGACTACGCGCCACTCTGGAGTTTGAACATGTCAGTCACGCAAGAAGCGCTCCTGGAAGCGCTCAAGGCCGTCCAGGACCCGAACACGGGCAAGGATTTCGTCAGCAGCAAGGCGCTGAGGAACCTGCAGATCACCGAAGGCGACGTGTCCTTCGAGGTCGAACTCGGCTATCCGGCCAAAAGCCAGCATCCGGCGTTGCGCAAGGCCTTCGTCACCGCGGCGCGAACCGTGGCCGGCGTCGACAACGTGTCCGTCAACATCACGACCAAGGTGGTCAGCCACGCTGTGCAGCGCGGCGTCCAGCTGCTGCCGGGCGTGAAGAACATCGTCGCTGTCGCGTCCGGCAAGGGCGGCGTTGGCAAGAGCACGACCGCCGCCAACCTGGCGCTGGCGCTGGCGGCCGAAGGCGCGACCGTCGGGCTGCTCGACGCCGACATCTACGGGCCGAGCCAGCCGATGATGTTCGGCATCGAAGGCCGGCCGGCCAGCGAGGACGGCAAGACCATGCAGCCGATGGAAAACCACGGCGTGCAGGTGATGTCGATCGGCTTCCTGGTCGACGCCGACCAGGCCATGATCTGGCGCGGGCCGATGGCCACGCAGGCGCTCGAGCAACTGCTGCGCCAGACCAACTGGAAAGACCTCGACTACCTGATCGTCGACATGCCGCCCGGCACCGGCGACATCCAGCTCACGCTGAGCCAGCGGGTGCCGCTGACCGGCGCGGTGATCGTCACCACGCCGCAGGACATCGCGCTGCTCGACGCCAAGAAGGGCATCAAGATGTTCGAGAAGGTCGGCGTGCCGATCCTCGGCATCGTCGAGAACATGGCGGTGCACGTGTGCTCCAACTGCGGCCACGTCGAGCACATCTTCGGCGCCGACGGCGGCCGCAAGATGGCGGAGCAGTACCAGATGGACTACCTCGGCGCGTTGCCGCTCGACATCAACATCCGCATGCAGGCCGACAGCGGCAAGCCGACCGTGGTGGCCGACCCCGAGGGCGAGGTGGCTGCGATCTACAAGACGGTGGCGCGTGCTGTCGCGGTGAGCATTGCCGAGAAGGCGAAGGACTTCTCGGCCAAGTTCCCGACCATCACGGTCAGCAAGAACACCTGAGGATGGTGCTCGCCTTGCGCATCGCCGGCCGCTGCCGCTCGCTCGCCCTTGCGCCGGAGCGGCAGGGTTGAACGTCCTCACGTCGATGCGCTACCTGGTGGCGCTGAACGAACATCGGCATTTCGGCCGCGCCGCGCTGGCCTGCCACATCACGCAGCCTGCGCTGTCGAACGCGCTGCGCGCGCTCGAAGAAGAGTTCGGTGTGCTGATCGTGAAGCGCGGGCGCACCTTCGCCGGGCTGACGAGCGAGGGCGAGGCGGTGCTCGCGACCGCTCAACGCATGCTGCGCGAGCAGGAACTGCTGCGCGAGCGTCTCGACAGCGAGTCGGCGCAGCCGACCGGCCGGCTGCGTCTCGCCGCCGTGCCGACCGCGATGCCGATCCTGTCGCGCTTCGCCATCGCGCTGCAGATGCGGCATCCGGGCATCGCGCCGACCGTGATATCGCTGAGCTCGCTGGAGATCGAGACCGCGCTCGACAGCATGTCGCTCGATCTGGCGCTCGGCTACACCGATCGCACGCGCGTGCGCAACGTGAGCCTTGCGGTCTGGCCGCAATGCACCGAGCGCTACTACCTGGTGCAGCGCACGTCTGCGCCGGGCGTGGACGCCGGCTGGCGTCTCGGGCCGCCGGTGCGCTGGGCCGAGGCGGCCGGCCTGCCGCTGTGCCTGATGACGCCGGACATGCACAACCGGGCCATCATCGATCAGGCGTTCGAGGCCGTCGGCCAGACCGTGGTTCCGGCGATGGAGACCAACTCGATCCACACGCTGGCGCGCAGCGTGGGTGCCGGCGCAATGGCCAGCGTGCTGCCGGGCGCGGCGCTGGAACTGTTGCGGCACGATGCGTCCTTCGAAGCGCGGCCCTTGGTCGGGCCGTTGCTGCAGACGCCGCTGGGTTTCATGACACACGCCAGCGACCGCATCTCGCGCGCGCTCCAGGCGGCGGTCGCGCTGATGCAGAGCGACGAATGGCTGGCCCAGTTGGCGCTGCCGGCGGATGTCGTTCAGCCAGCCGTCGAGCCGCAGCGCGATCGCAGCGACGCGTGATCGCCGCCTGAGCCAGCGCTCGACGGCGCGGCCCGCCTTCATTTCTTTTGCGAATCGCCCCATGTGCGAATGCAATTGGCCTGCTTCCCATGTCCCGGCCTAGACTCCGGCCGCCCAACGCGGGCCGCCAAGTTCTTCAACCGACCGGGACCCGATGCAAGAAGAGAAGATTGAGTTCTACAAGGGCCCGGCCGGCGGCTGGGGCGCGCTGCGCAGCGTGACGCAGGCGCTGCTTCGGCAGGACATTCCGGTCAAGGGCGCGAAGACGCTGCTGTCGGCCAACCAGGCCGACGGCTTCGACTGCCCCGGCTGCGCCTGGCCCGACCGCAACCATGCGTCGACCTTCGAGTTCTGCGAGAACGGTGCCAAGGCCGTGGCCGCCGAGGCGACCGCGCGCCGCGCCGGGCCCGCGCTGTTCGCGGCCCACACCGTGGCCGAGCTGGCGCAGAAGAGCGACTTCTGGCTCGAAGACCAGGGCCGGCTCACGCACCCGATGGTCTACGACGCGGCCAGCGACAAGTACGTGCCGATCGATTGGGACGACGCCTTCGCGCTGGTCGCCGCGCACCTGAACGCATTGCCCGACCCGAACCAGGCGATCTTCTACACCTCGGGCCGCGCGAGCAACGAGGCGGCCTTTCTCTACCAGCTGTTCGTGCGCGAGTACGGCACCAACAACTTTCCCGACTGCTCGAACATGTGCCACGAGCCGAGCGGCAGCGGCATGCGGCCGCAGATCGGCGTCGGCAAGGGCACCGTCACGCTGGAGGATTTCGAACGCGCGGATGCGATCTTCATCTTCGGCCAGAACCCCGGCACCAACCATCCACGCATGCTCGGCGAGCTGCGCGCGGCACACAGGCGCGGCGCCAAGATCGTGAGCTTCAACCCGCTGCGCGAGCGCGGCCTGGAGCGCTTCGCCGATCCGCAGGACAAGCTGGAGATGGCCACGCTGAGCTCCACCGAGATCAGCACGCATTACTACCAGCTGCGCGTGGGCGGCGACTTCGCGGCGGTCAAGGGAATGATGAAGCACCTGCTCGAACGCGAGGACGCGGGCGAGCGGCTGATCGACTTCCACTTCATCGCCGAGCACACCACCGGTTTCGATGCGCTGGCCGACGACCTGCGGCGCGAATCGTGGGCGGTGCTGGTGGAGGAGTCGGGCCTGAGCGAAGCGCAGATCCGCGCGGCCGGCGACGTCTACTGCGCGGCCGAGCGCACCATCCTCTGCTGGGGCATGGGCATCACGCAGCACCGCGATTCGGTCGCCACCATCCAGATGCTGGTCAACCTGCTGATGATGCGCGGCAACATCGGCCGGCCCGGCGCCGGCCCGTGCCCGGTGCGCGGCCACAGCAACGTGCAGGGCGACCGCACGATGGGTATCTGGGAGAAGCCGCCGGCCGCGCTGCTCGACCGGCTGGGCCAGGTGTTCGGCTTCGAGCCGCCGCGCGCGCACGGCTGGGACACGGTCGAGTCGATCCGGGCGATGCTCGACGGCAAGGGCCGCGTGTTCTTCGCGCTGGGCGGCAACTTCGCGGCCGCCACGCCCGACACCTGCGAGACCTGGAAGGCGCTGCGCCAGTGCGCACTGACCGTGCACGTCACCACCAAGCTCAACCGCAGCCACGTGGTGCATGGCCGCGAGGCGCTGATCCTGCCGTGCTTGGGCCGCACCGAGATCGACGTGCAGGCCGGCGGCCCGCAGGGCGTGACGGTCGAAGACTCGATGAGCATGGTGCACATCTCCTCGGGCATCAACCCGCCGGCGTCGCCGCAGCTGCTGTCGGAGCCGGCCATCGTCGCGCGGCTCGCGGCGGCCACCATCGGCCATCGCAGCGGCACACCGTGGCTCTGGCTGATCGAGGACTACAGCCGCATCCGCGACAAGATCGAAGCGGTGTTCGACGACTTCAAGGACTTCAATGAGCGCGTCGCCACGCCGGGCGGCTTTCGGCTGCGCAACACGGCCAGCGAGCGGGTCTGGGCCACTGCGTCGAAGAAGGCTGGCTTATACGTTCATGCGGTGCCGGTCGACACGCCTTCGCACAAGGCGCGCGCGCGCTTCGCGGGCAAGGGCGACACGATCGTCTTCACGCTGCTCACCACGCGCTCGCACGACCAGTACAACACCACCATCTACGGCCACGACGACCGCTACCGCGGCGTGTTCGGCCAGCGCCGGGTGGTCTTCATCAACCGGGCCGACATCCAGGCGCTCGGCATGAAGGACGGCGACTGGGTCGACCTGCAGACCGTGTGGGACGACGGCCAGCAGCGCCGCGCCGACCGCTTCAAGCTGGTGGCGTACGACATCCCGCGCGGCAATCTCGCGGCGTACTACCCCGAGACCAATCCGCTGGTGCCGCTGTCGTCGGTCGCGCTGAATGCGGGCACGCCGGCGTCGAAGTCGATTCCGGTGGTGCTGACGTTGAGTCCGGCGACCGGCACGGCATCGACGACGTCCGCGGCAGCACCGGCCGCCATCGCCGCATGAGCGTGGCGAGACGCATGGGCGCGTGATCATGGGCGACGATCTCGACGCCTTCTCCATCGCGATCCTGCGCGCGCTTGCCGAGGCACCGACCGAAGGCGGCATGTCGCTGCCGCGCCTGGGCAAGCGGCTCGGCCAGGGCGCGAGCGTGATCATGCGGCAGCTCACGCGCATGGGCGATGCGGCGATCGGCGGCGTGCAAGGGCCGGGTTGGGTTCGCGTGCTGCAGCTGGACGACCGCTGGGTCGCGCACCTCACGGAGGCCGGGCGCGCGGTCGCCGCGAGCCTGCCGCCCACGGCAGAAGACGAGAACGTCGGCTGAGCCCAAAATGCGGGCCATGCCGCAAGACTCCCGCGAAGATTCCAGCCCGCCGACCCTGGCGTCACTTCCGTCATTACCGCCGCTGGCACGCCACGACGTGCACGTGTTCGGCGAACGCGGCCTCGGCCCCGAAGGCATCGTGCGCGGCGATACGCTCGCCGCCGAAGTGCCGGTTGCGCTGGTGTTCAACGGCGTCTCGCACGCCGTGATGATGGCCACGCCGCAGGACATCGAAGACTTCGCGCTCGGTTTCGCGCTCAGCGAAGGCATCCTCGACAGCGCATCCGATTGCCGCGGCATCGACGTGCAGGCCATCGATGCGATCGACGCCGGCCTGCCCGACGGCATGCCCGGCATCGAGGTGCAGCTCGAGGTTTCCACGCGCAGCTTCGAGCGTCTCAAGGACCGTCGCCGCAGCTTGGCCGGGCGCACCGGTTGCGGTGTTTGCGGGGTCGAGAGCTTTGCGGGGCTCGATCTGTCGCCTCAGCGCGTGCCGCCGCGCGACTGGATCGAGCGCATCGACCTGCCGACCGTGCTGCGGGCCTTCGCCGCCATGCCCGCGCGCCAGGTGCTCAACGCCGAGGCCGGCGCGATCCATGCGGCTGCCTGGGCCACGGCCGACGGCGACATCACCGACCTGATGGAAGACGTCGGCCGCCATAACGCACTCGACAAGCTGCTCGGTCGGCTGGCGCGCGCGGGCCGGCTCGGCGAACCCGGCTTCGTGCTGATGTCGAGCCGCGGTAGCCACGAGCTGGTGCGCAAGTGCGCCCGGCTCGGCATCGCCGCGATGGCGACGATCTCGGCGCCGACCGCGATGGGCGTGCGCATGGCCGAGCTCAGCGGCCTGCGCTTCTGGGGCTTGTGCCGCGCGCCGCGCGGCGTGCTCTATGCCGACGGGCTGGCGTCGCTGGACGCCAGCGCCCGCACCGCATCGGCCAGTGCGTCGATGCCCTGATCGCCGAGGTCGTCCGCGGCCACCTTGCGGCGCTGTGCCCAGCGTTTGAAGTGCAGCGACTGCGACTTGTCGTAGTGCGGGTCGTAGTGCAGCGCCATCAGTTCGGCGAAGAGATGCGGCAAGTCGGATTCGCGGGCCCATTGCTGCCAGCGCGTGACCGTTTCCTTGCCCTGCAGCTCCTTGAGCTGGCCGAGCTTGTCGGCCAGCGCGTCGCGGTCGTCGCCGAGGTAGGCGTAGTCGCGCAGCAGATAGCGCAGGCGCGCTTCGGGCGTGGCCTCGACCTCGATGCAGCTCGCCTCGCGCATGCGCGCCACCAGCGGCAATGGCAGCGACAGCCGGCCGATGCGCGCGCTCTCGCCCTCCACGTACAGCGGGCGCGACAGGTCGATGGCGTCGAGCACCGTCGCGATGCGCGTCTCGAAGTGTTTCTGAGATGGTTGCGCCACGCCTGGCAGCGCGCCGAGCAGCGAGCCCTTGTGCGCCGCAAAGTCCTCGAGGTCGAGCACCTGTTCGCCGCGCGCCGCAAGCGCCTGCAGCACGCGTGTCTTGGCGCTGCCGGTGGCGCCGCACACCACGCGCAGGTCGAGCTTCGGGCTCAGCGCGTCGATCTGCGAGATGACGTGGCGCCGAAAACTCTTGTAGCCGCCGGCGAGCTGTTGCGCGTCCCAGCCGACCAGCCGCAGCCAGGTGACCATCGAGCCGCTGCGCATGCCGCCGCGCCAGCAATAGACCAGCGGCTTCCAGTTCTCGGGCCGGTCGGCCAGTGTCTCGCGCAGGTGCTTCGCGATGTTGGCCGCGACCATCGCGCCACCCACGCGCCGTGCCTCGAACGCACCGGTCTGCACGTAGATCGTGCCGACGATGTGGCGCTCCTCGTCGTCGAGCACCGGGCAGTTGATCGCGCCGGGGATGTGGTCGAGCGCGAATTCGGCGGGCGAGCGGGCGTCGATCAGCGCGTCGAAGCCTTGGCGCTCGGTGATGCGGACGGGCTTGCGATGGCTCATGCGGAGCGGTGCCGGGAATTTCTCATGCGCCGATTGTCCCTGCCGCGACGGCGTCAGGCGTAGGCGGGGCCGAGGCCGCGGCGCAGGCGCGCGCTGGCGAAGTCGACCAGCGTGACCAGACCGAACATCGCGATCAGCACCGTCATCGACTGCTGCTGCTGGAAGATCGACAGATGGAAGTACAGCAGCTGCCCGAGCCCGCCGCCGCCGACGAAGCCGAGCACGGTTGCCATGCGGATGTTCATCTCCCACCGGTAGAGCGTGTAGGCGACCCACTGCGGCAGCACGATCGGCAGGCTGGCGTAGCTGAAGGCGGCGACCGGCCCGGCACCGGCGAGCGTGAGCGCGTGTTCGGGTTCACGCGGCGCGTTCTCCAGGCTTTCGGCAAACAGCCGGCCGAGCACGCCTGTCGTGTGCAGCGCCAGGGCCAGCGCGCCGGCGAACGGCCCGATGCCGGCGGCCAGCACCATCAGCGCCGCCCACACCAGTTCGGGCACGCTGCGCAGGAAGTTCAGCATGAAGCGCGACGCGTGCCGCAGCAGGGCGCCGCCACGGCCCGAGGCCGGCAGCGCGAGCACGGCGCCGGCGAGCGCGGCCAGCACGGTGCCGAGCGCGGACACCGCGAGCGTCTGCAGCGCGCCGAAACCCACCTTCGCAAGGAAGTCCGGCGACAGGTCGGGCGGGAAGAACTCGGCGACGAACTTGGCCATCAGCCGCAGCGATTCGCCCGACCCGAGCGCGCGGAAGTCGATGCCGAGGTAGGCGAAGCTCGCCACCACGGCCGCCGCGATCAGCACCAGCGCGCACCAGCAGCGCAGGCACGGCGGCGGGCGTGGCGGCAAGGCGTTCATGCGAGCAGCTTTCGCAGCGTGTTGCTGATCATGTCGGCCAGCAGCACCAGCAGCAGAAAGACGATCAGGATGCTGCTCGCCTCGCCGCCGTTGAGCATCTTCATCGACTGGTCCATCAGCTGGCCGAGCCCGCCGGCGCCGACGAAACCCATCACCACCGACGCGCGCACCGCGCATTCCCAGCGGTAGACGGTGTACGAGGCCAGCTCCTGCGCGGTGTTCGGCAGCAAGCCGTAGCACAGCGCCGCGATGCGGCCGCTGCCGGCTTCCAGCAGCGCGCGTGCGGGCCGCGTGTCGGTCGATTCGAGGATCTCGGCGTAGACCTTGCCGAGCATGCCGCCGTAGGTGATGGCGAGTGCGAGCACGCCCGCGGCCGGACCGAGCCCGAGTGCGCGCACGAACAGCAGCGCCCAGACGATCTCGGGGATGGCGCGCAGCATCATCAAGAGCCAGCGCGCAGCTTGTCGCACCGCGCCGCCGCGCACCCGTCCCGGCCCGGGGCCGAGTCGCGAGATCGACAACGCACGGGTGGTCACGAAGCCCAGCGGCGCACCGATCAGCAGCGCGAGCGCGGTGCCGGCGGTCGCCATCGCCAGCGTTTCGAGCGTCGCCTTGCCGAGCAGCGCGAGGAAGTCCGGCCCGGTTGCAGGCGGAAAGAAGCCTGCGAGGAAGCCGCCCATCACGGCGAGGCTGGCGCCGTCGAACAGCAGCCAGGGCTTGAATTCCGAGAGTGCGAGCACCGGCCAGGCAATGACCAGCGCAGCGATGCCGAGCGTGAGCCGGCGCGCGGCCAGCGGGTCGCGGCGGGCGCCGATGGCCGTGGTGTTCACGGGCAGTCCGGCCGCTGGAAAGGCACGTCGACGATCGGCCTCACCGTGCCGGCCATCGGCTGGCCGGCGAGCCCGCCTTCGCTCGCATACAGCGCGTCCAGCATGGCGGGCGTGACGTCGGCCGCGGGCAAGTCGAACATCACCTCGCCGGCGCGCATGCCGACGATGCGCGGGAACCAGCGCAGCGCCAGGTCGACCGCGTGCAGCGACGCGACCAGCGTGGCGCCGGTGTCCTGGCTTTGCGCGACCAGTTCGCGCACGGTGGCGTCGGCCAGCGTCGGGTCGAGCGCCGACACCGGCTCGTCGGCCAGCAGCAGCGCCGGCCGCTGGTAAAGCGTGCGCGCGACGCCCACGCGCTGGAGCTGCCCGCCCGACAGCCTGTCGCAGCGGTCGAACAGCCGATCTCCCAGCGCCACGCGCGACAGCATCGCGTGTGCGCCCGCGATGTCGACCGGATGGAACAGCGAACGCAGCGCACGCCAGGTCGACCATTCGCCGAGCCGGCCGGAAAGCACCGCAGTGACCACGCGCAGGCGCGGCGCGATCGGTGGCGACTGGTGCACGGTGCCGATGCGCGCGCGCAGCTGCTTCAGCGCCGGTGCCGCCAGGTGCCAGGGCGCGGCTTCGAGCACCGTGACGTCGCCTTCGGAAGGCCGCAGTGCGGCGCCGAGCACGCGCAGAAGCGTCGTCTTGCCGGCGCCCGACGGGCCGATGACGGCGAGCCTCTCGCCCGCCTTGGCCGCCAGCGTCACGCCCTGCAGTGCACGGTGGCCGTTGGGATGCACCACGCCGACGGCGTCGAGCGACAAGCTCATGCGTGCAACCTGCCCGCGCCGTTACTTGATCAGGCCGGCCGACTTGCCCGCCGTCTCGATGCCGTCGTAGTTGGACGACTTCGTCGGGATGAACTTGCTCGCGCGCTGCAGCGCCATGATGTCCTTGTGCGCCGGGTTGGCCGGATCGAGCTTCAGGAAAGCGTCGGTCAGCTTCTTCTGCAGCGCCGGGTCCATGCCGGGGCGCACGGTCCAGTTGTAGTCGTAGTAGGTCGGCGTGGTGGCCAGCACCCGCACCTTGGCGGCGTTCGGGTTCTTGGCTTCGACCAGCTTGTCCCACACCGAGGCGTTGAGCACGCCGGCTTCGGCGCGCGATGCGGCGACGAAGGCCACGGTCGCGTCATGCGCGCCGGAGAACGCGACCGACTTGAAATCTTTCTCGGGGTTGATGCCGGCCTGCAGCAGGAAGTAGCGCGGCATCAGGCTGCCCGAGGTGGAGGACGGCGCGCCGAACGCGAAGGTCTTGCCCTTCAGGTCGGCCAGCGTCTTGGCGGGGCTGTCGATCGGCACGATGAACTTGCTGGTGAACACCTCGTCTTCCGCACGCTGGACGATCGGCACCGCGCCGCCGTTGGTGCGGATGCGGGCCTGCACGTAGGTGAAGCCACCCAGCCAGGCCATGTCGATCTTGTTCGTCGCCAGGCCTTCGACCACCGCGGCGTAGTCGGTCACGGGCGTGAACTGCACGTCCATGCCGGTTTCCTTCTTCAGGTAGTCGCCCAGCGGCGTGAACTTGCGCTGCAGCTCGGTCGGCGCCTCGTCGGGAATGGCGGAGACGCGCAGCACGCCTTGTGCAAGGGCGGCGCCGGCGGCGGCGAGGGAGAGCGACAGGGCGAGCGTCAGTCGGGCGAATGTCTTCATGGGGGCGTATCTCGATGGCGTGCTGGACAAGGGTGAGGCGCGATTGTAGAAAGCGCTGCCACTTCGATAATCGACCGCATGAACCCATCGCCCATGAACCCGCTCGCGCCGCTGCGCCTCACCAGTTTTTCGCATGGCGGCGGCTGCGGCTGCAAGATCGCGCCCGGTGTGCTGTCGGAGATCCTCAAGAACAGCGGCGGCGGGCTGATCCCGCCCGAGCTGATGGTCGGCATCGAGACCGCCGACGACGCGGCCGTCTACAAGCTCAACGACAGCCAGGCGCTGATCGCGACCACCGATTTCTTCATGCCGATCGTGGACGACCCCTACGAGTTCGGCCGCATCGCGGCGACCAACGCGATCAGCGATGTCTACGCGATGGGCGGCAAGCCCATCATGGCGCTGGCGTTGGTCGCGATGCCCGTCAACCAGCTGCCGATCGCGGTCATCGGTGACATCGTGCGCGGCGGGCAGGACGTGTGCCGCGCAGCCGGCATCCCGATTGCGGGCGGCCACACGATCGACTCGGTCGAGCCGATCTACGGGCTGGTCGTGATGGGGCTGGTGCATCCCGATCGCGTGCGCCGCAATGCGGGCGCGAAGCCGGGCGACGTGTTGATCCTCGGCAAGCCGTTGGGTGTCGGCGTGCTGTCGGCGGCGCTGAAGAAGGAGCAGCTGAGCGAGGCCGGGTACCGCCAACTGATCGACACCACGACGAAGCTGAATACGCCGGGCATCGCGCTGGCGCAGCTCGACGGCGTGCATGCGCTGACCGACGTGACCGGCTTCGGGCTGGCCGGCCATGCGCTGGAACTCGCGCGCGGGGCAGGGCTGACTGCGGTGATCGACTGGTCGAAAGTGCCGTTGCTGGACGGCGTCGAGGCCATGGCCGCCGAAGGGTTCGTGACGGGGGCTTCGGGGCGGAACTGGGCAGGTTATGGCGCCGATGTCGAACTGGCGGAAGGGCTGCCTGCAACGGCGAAGAGTCTGTTGAGCGATCCGCAGACCTCGGGCGGGTTGCTGGTGAGTTGCGCGGCGGAGGCGGTGGATGCGGTGCTGGAAATTTTCAGTACCGAGGGCTTCGGTCGGGCCGCTGTCATCGGCCACACGACGAAGGGCGCGGCGGCGTTGAGGATCTGCTCTTAGCGTGACCTGACGGCGGAAGGGAGAGGGAGTCGAACCCTCCCGGCGACGCGTGGCGCCACCCACCGGGTTTGAAGCCCGGCCGCCCCACCAGGGACGATTCCCTTCCATGTCCACTTCCATCTCCATGCGCAGCAGGCACATGCCGGTTCATGGAACTCATCGAATGCCATCCTTGCCGCCGCCGAACAGCACCGTGTCCGGCCGCAGCAGATGCACATCCTTCACGCGTCGCGTGTAGCCGACGCGGTCGAAAAACTCCAGCAGCTGGATCGCACGCTTGCGGCCGAGGCCGGTCGCGTCGCGGAAGCTTGCGGCTTGCAGTCCGTCAGGCTGCGCGACGCAGTCCCGCGCCAGTGCAGCCAGGCGCTCGATGGTCGCTGCCGGATAGTACAAGTCCTTCACCACCTGGAACGTCTGGCCGCGCCGCGCCAGGCTGGCGAGCGTCTGGCGCATCGCGGGCTCTGCCACGCCGTTGTTCTTCGCGAGGTCGCGGACCCACGGCGGGTCGAAGCCGCCTTCGACCATCTGCGGCAGCAGCTTCTGCGCGAGCCGCTCTTCCGCGGCGCTGAGCACGGCCGCATGCGCGGGCAGATGCAGCCAGTTGCCGCTCCGTGCGAGGGTGCCATCGGCCAGCAGCGCCTCGACCGCGTGCTGCCACAGCGCATCGCCGACGCGCGGGCCGGCCAAACGCTTCAGGCGCCGCAGATCGGGGCCGACTTCCTCGGGTGCGCTGCGATGGAATTCGATGAGGCGGTCGGCGATCTGCTGCTTCAGCGCGTCGAGGTGCACGCCGGCGATGGCTGCGTGCTCGCGCCGCACGGCATCGGCTGGCAATGGCAAGGGCGTATCGGATTGCAGCGCCAGCGCGCGGCCCAGGCGATCGATGTCGAGCCCCAGCGGCGCGCTCGCCAGCAGCGCATCGATGCGCGCACTGCTGTCGTCCAGCGCCCACGCTGCGAGCGCCTGCAGACGCTCGGGCGTGCGCCGGTAGCGCACGGGCGCGAACGGATCGAGCACGCGCACGCCGGCCACGGTGCGCGTGGCCGATGCGTCGCGCAGCACGCCGCGGTCGCCATGCCATGCGCTCACGGGTTCGCGCAGCACGAGCTGCGCGAGCGCGGTGTCGCCGGGCGCGAGCACGTCGCGGTCGAGCAGTGCGACCGAGGCCATCACGTCGCTAGCGCCCAGGTGCGCATGCACGGTGGTGCCGGAGCGCAGCGCGTGTGCCTCGCCGGGCCACAGCGTGAGCTGCACGTCGATGCGTTCGGTGGCCAGCGCGATGCCGGGCGCGCACACCCATTGCCCTCGGCGCACATCGTCCTTGACGACGCCGGCCAGCGCCAGGGCGCAGCGTTGACCCGCGTGAGCGGACTCGGCCTGTTCGTTCTGCGCGTGGATGCCACGCACGCGCACCTTGCGCTCGCCGGGGACGATCAGCAGTTCGTCGCCGATCTGTACGCGGCCGGCCATCACCGAGCCCGTCACGACGGTGCCGACGCCGGAGAGGGTGAAGGCGCGGTCGACTGCCAGCCGGAAGGCAAGCGTGGCGTTGGGTGCTTTGGGGGAAGGGGCCAGACGGCGCGGCGCGGATGCTTCGGCGATGAGGTGATCGCGCAGTGCGGCGATGCCTTCACCCGTGGTTGCCGAGAGTGCGAATACCGGTGCGCCGGCGAGCGTCGTTGCGGCCAGCAGCGCTTTGATCTCGCCACGCACCTGCGCGATGCGCGCGTCGCGTTCGGCCGCGTCGATGCGGTCGATCTTGGTGATGGCGACGGTACCGCGCCGCAGGCCGAGCAGCGTAACGACAGCCAGGTGCTCGCGCGTCTGCGGCATCACGCCGTCGTCGGCGGCCACGACCAGCAGCGCATGGTCGATACCGGTGGCGCCGGCCAGCATGGTGTGCAGCAGGCGCTCGTGGCCGGGCACGTCGACGAAGCCGAGCGACACGGCGGCGGCGCCATCACCGCCACCACCGCTGCTGGCGCCATCG
The DNA here is from genome assembly GCA_040387575.1 of Pseudomonadota bacterium. GTDB lineage: Bacteria > Pseudomonadota > Gammaproteobacteria > Burkholderiales > Burkholderiaceae_C > Variovorax. Next base: position 149 of record JAZKDL010000249.1, on the reverse strand, counting down.
CCATCCCCGGCGCGCAGATACGCGTAGCCGAGCTCGATCGAGATGCCGCGCCGCTTCTCCTCCGGCAGCCGGTCGGTGTCGACGCCGGTCAGCACACGCACCAGCGTGGTCTTGCCGTGATCGATGTGGCCGGCGGTGCCGATGATCAT
>JAZKDL010000248.1:0-12975 GCA_040387575.1 Pseudomonadota bacterium | reverse complement strand
TTCCTCGGCCAGGCGGTCGATGCGCTGTTGAAGTCCAGCGGCCTCGACAAGTCCGCCATCGACGGCCTGTGCGTCAGCAGCTTCTCGCTCGCGCCCGACACCGCCGTCGGCGTCACCCAGCACCTCGGGCTGTCGCCGCGCTGGCTCGACCATGTGCCGACCGGCGGCGCGTCGGGCGTGATGTGCCTGCGCCGGGCGGCGCGCGCGGTGCAGGCGGGCGACGCCGACGTGGTCGCCTGCGTGGCCGCCGACACCAACCATGTCGACTCGTTCCGCCAGACGCTCGGCGCGTTCAGCGACTTCGCGCGCGACGCCACCTATCCGTACGGCGCGGGCGGGCCGAACTCGATCTTCGCCTTCATCACCGCCAACTACATGCGCCAGTTCGGCGCCAGGCGCGAGGACTTCGGACGCATCGCGGTCGACCAGCGCAGCAACGCGCTGCTGAATCCGCATGCGATGTTCAAGAAGCCGCTGACGCTGGCCGACTACATGGCGGGGCGCCCGATTTCCGACCCGATCCACCTGTTCGATTGCGTCATGCCTTGTGCTGGCGCCGAAGCCTTCCTGGTGATGACCGAAGAGCGTGCGCGCGACCTCGGCCTGCCGCATGCGGTGGTGCGCGGCGCGATCGAACGCCACAACGCGTATGCCGAAGACCCGGTGATGGTGCGCGGCGGCTGGGCCGTCGACGCCGACGAACTGTATGCGCAGGCCGGCGTCGCGCCCGCCGACATCGACTTCGTGCAGACCTATGACGACTACCCGGTGATCGTGATGATGCAGTTCGAAGGACTGGGCTTCTGCGGGCACGGCGAGGCCCCGGCCTTCGTGCGTGCGCACGACATGACGCATGCGGGCAGCTTTCCCAACAACACCAGCGGCGGCCAGTTGTCGGCCGGGCAGGCCGGTGCGGCCGGCGGCTTTCTCGGCATGACCGAAGCGATCCGCCAGCTCACCGATGCGGCCGGGCCACGGGCAGTGAAGGACGCCGCGCTCGGCGTGGTCGCGGGCTTCGGCATGGTGACCTATGACCGGTGCCTGTGCACCGGCGCCGTGATCCTCGGGAGACCAGAACAATGAACCCCCACGTTTGCCGCGATGCGGCTGCACTGCCCCCCAAGGGGGCGACGCGCCTGCCTTGGGACGGCCCGGCGGAGGCGCGATGACCATGCCCCTGATGCGCCCACCGCGCAAGAACCCGGTCCTGCGCACGCCGCAGATGAACCTGCCGCCCTGGGCGCGTGGGCGCGTCGCGCTGGGCATCACGGCTGCGGCGGCGGAAGGGCGCTTCGAGTTGCAGGTCTGCGAGGACTGCGGCACGGTGCAGTACCCGCCGCGCGAGGCCTGCTGCAAGTGCCTGTCGCCGCAGTTGCGCTGGCGCGCGCAGGACGGCGCGGGCCAGTTGCTGGCCAGCACGACGCTGGACCACAGCAACGACATGTACTTTCGCGAGCGGCTGCCGTGGCGGCTGGGCCTGGTGCATCTGGACGCCGGCCCGACGCTGATGGTGCATCTGCACGGCGAGGTTGGCGAAGCGCCCGCGCGGGTGCGCGTCGGTGCGCAACTCGACCGCGCCGGGATGGCGGTATTGATCGGATTTCCGAAGGAAGGGAGTGCCCATATGGCCGACGACAGCATGCTCAGGGAAATGACGAGCGACCCGAAATTCCGCAAGGTGCTGGTGACCGACGGCAAGACCGAGGTCGGCCAGGCGCTGGTGCGCGCACTGGTCAAGGCCGGTGCCGACCTCGTCTGGGTCGGCCATGCCGAGCCCTGGAAGAAGACCGGCGGACTCGACGACATCGCGGCGCTGCCGCAGGTCACGCTGGTGCCCCTCGACCTGACCAATGGCCGCGCCGTGACCGAGCTGGCCGGTTCCATCGGCGGCAAGGTCGACATCGTGATCAACAACGCCGAGGTGCACCGCAGCTTCGGCATCGGCGCGCGCCGTGGCACCGACGTGGCACGCGCCGAGATGGACATCAACTACTTCGGCCTGCTGCGGCTGGCGCAGGAGTTCGGACCAGCGCTCAAGGGCCGCTCGGCCGATGGCGCGACCGGCGCGACGGCGTGGGTCAACCTGCTGTCGATCTACGCGCTCAGCAACTTTCCGCCGCACGGCACTTTCAGCGCGTCGAAGGCCGCGGCGCACTCGCTCGCGCAATGCCTGCGCGCCGAGATGCGGCCCGCCGGCATCCGCGTGGTCAACGTGTTCCCCGGGCCGATCGACGACGAATGGAACCAGCAGATGCCTGCGCCCAAGCTCGCGCCAGCGACGCTCGCGAATGCGATCGTGAAGGCGCTGCGCGATGGCGTGGAGGACGTGTATCCCGGTGAGGTCGCGCAGGAATGGCTGGAACGCTGGCGCGACAACCCGAAAGTCCTGGAACGCGAGCTGGCGTCCGGCGGCTGATGAAAGACAACGACATGAGCACGACGACCGAATCCCTGTCCGCCGCCCAGATCCTCGGCGGCCTGGTGGGCGCGCTGGCGAGCGGGCGCATCCGCGTGATCGACCTCACGCAGACGCTCACGCCCGAGTTCCCGCAGATCGCGCTGCCGCCCGAGATGGGCCAGTGCTGGCCCTTTCGCATCGAGGAGGTGTCGAAGTACGACGAGCGCGGGCCGGGCTGGTACTGGAACAACTTCTCCTGCGGCGAGCACACCGGCACGCACTTCGATGCGCCGATCCACTGGATCTCGGGCCGCGACCTGCCGAACAACTCGGTGGACACGATCCCGGTGCAGAACTTCGTGGCGCCGGCCTGCGTGATCGACTGCTCGGCCGAGGCCAGCGCCGATCCGGACTACCTGCTGACCGTGGCCGACATCGAGCGCTACGAAGCCGCGCACGGCCGCATACCGAAAGGCGCCTGGGTGCTGATGCGCACCGACTGGTCGAAGCGCAAGGACCCGGAGGCGTACCAGAACTTCGACGAGACCGGCCAGCACACGCCCGGCCCGGGCACGGAGGCGGTGCGCTTCCTGGTCGAGCAGCGCGACGTGCTGGGCTTCGGCTCGGAGGCGATCGGCACCGACGCGGGCCAGGGCTATCACCAGCGGCCGCCCTATCCGTGCCACTACTACATGCATGGCGCGGGTCGCTATGGTTTGCAGTGCCTGAGCAACCTCGACCTGCTGCCGCCCGCGGGCGCGGTGCTGATCTGCCCGCCGCTGAAGATCGAGAAGGGCAGCGGGAGCCCGCTGCGGGTGCTGGCGTTGATCGGAGCGACGTCATGAGCGGCGAAAAACCCCAAGTTGCCGCCGTCACCGGCGGCAGTGCCGGCATCGGCAAGGCGATCTGCGAAGAGCTGCTCGCGCAAGGCTACGAGGTGGTCTCGCTCGCGCGCCGCACCACGCCGATCGACCATCCGCGGCTGCACAGCATCGAGGTCGACCTGAGCGATCGCGCCGCCACCGCCCAGGCCGCGGCCGAGATGGCGCGGCGCTTCGAGGTCACGACGGTGGTGCACAACGCGGGCGTGATCCGCCCCGCGCTGCTGCCCGACGTGAAGCTCGAGGACCTGGACATGCTGGTCGAGCTGCACCTGGGCTGTGCGGTGCAGCTGGTGCAGGCGGCGCTGCCCGCGATGCGTGCGCAGCACTTCGGCCGCATCGTGCTGCTGTCGTCGCGCGCGGCGGTCGGGCTGGCCACGCGCACCGCGTATTCGGCGACCAAGGCCGGCATGCTGGGCATGGCGCGCACCTGGGCGCTGGAGCTCGCGGCCGACGGCATCACGGTCAACGTGGTGGCGCCGGGGCCGATCCGCACCGACATGTTCTACGACGTGGTCGAGGCCGGCAGCGACAAGGAGCGCGCGCTGGCCGCATCGGTGCCGGTCAAGCGGCTCGGCGAGTCGGCCGACGTGGCACGGGCCGTGCGTTTCTTCGCCGACCCGACCAGCAGCTTCATCACCGGCCAGGTGCTGTACGTGTGCGGCGGAACCAGCGTCGGCAGCCTCGCGCTGTGAACCTTTTACTGCGCCGCGGGGCCGAGCTGGCCCATTTCTTGATGTAACTTCATCCTCCTCCTTCCACTTCCCAACCCGGAGCCTTTCGCCATGTCTTTCAAGCCCCTCAAGTCCCTCCTGGCGCCCGTCGCGCTGGCTGCGCTGGCCGCGTTGGCCGGCCCCGTCCTGGCGCAGGTGAAGATCGGTGTCGTGACCTCGTCGACCGGCCCGACCGCGCTGGTCGGCATCTCGCAGAAGAACACGGTGCCGCTGCTGCCGACCAAGATCGGCGACATCACCGTCGAATACTTCTCGCGTGACGACGCCAGCGATTCGACCAACTCGGTCACCGAAATCAAGAAGCTCATCAGCGAGCAGAACATCGATGCGCTGATCGGCCCGAGCGGCTCGCCCAACGCGATGGGCGTGATCCAGTTCGTCGCCGAAGCCGGCGTGCCGATGCTGGCGCCGGTGGGCACCGCGGCCGTGGTGCTGCCGATGACCGAGCCGAAGAAGTGGGTCTTCAAGACCACGCAGAACGACGACATCATCGCCAAGGCGCTGGTCGAGCACATGGTCAAGGCCAAGGTCAAGACGCTCGGCCTGATCGCGTTGAACGACCCGTACGGCGAGAACTGGGTCAAGGTGGTGGGCGAGCTCACCGCCAAGAACGGCATCAAGATCGTCGCGACCGAGCGCTTCCTGCGCACCGACACCTCGGTCACGGCGCAGAGCCTGAAGCTGCTGTCCGCCAGCCCCGACGCGGTGCTGGTCGCCGCTGCCGGCGGCCCGACCGTGCTGCCGCAGACCACGCTGGTCGACCAGGGCTACAAGGGCCAGATCTACCAGACGCACGGCGCCGCGCTGCCCGACTTCCTGAAGCTCGGCGGCAAGAAGGTCGAAGGCACGATCCTGGCCGCGAGCCTGATGCTGGTGCTGCCCGAGATCGCCGACAGCAACCCGTCGAAGAAGCTGGCCGTCGACTACATCGCGGCCTACGAGAAGCTCAACGGCAGCAAGCCCGCGACCTTCGGCGCGAACGTGTACGACGCCGGCCTGCTGCTGCAGAAGGCGATCCCTATCGCTGCGGCCAAGGCCAAGCCCGGCACCAAGGAATTCCGCGCTGCGCTGCGCGACGCGCTGGAACAGACCAAGGAGCTGGTCGCCACGCAGGGCGTCTACAACATGACGGCGGCCGACCACAGCGGCTTCGACGACCGCGGCCGCGAGATGATCATCGTCAAGGACGGTACCTGGAAACTGCTGAAGTGATGGACGGGTACGCCGGAGCATGAACTTCCAGATTGCCGCGCTGCTGGGCCAGGATGGCATCACCAACGGCGCGATCTATGCGCTGCTGGCGCTGTCCATCGTCCTCGTTTTCACCGTCACGCGCGTGCTGCTGATCCCGCAAGGGGAGTTCGTCGCCTACGGCGCACTCACGATGGCCGCCGTCCAGGCCGGCCAGACCACGGGCGTGGTCTGGCTGCTGGTCGGCCTGTGCCTCGGCTCGGCCGCGATCGACGTCGCGCTGCGCCTGCGCGGCAGCGACCGCGCGCCGCCGCTGCGATGGTTGTTCGCAGCCAAATTCATCTATCCGGCGCTGCTCGTGGCGCTGGTCTACAAGCTGCCGTTGGCCACGATGCCGATGGCCGCACAGATTGCCTTGACGCTCGCACTGCTCGTTCCGATCGGCCCGCTGCTCTATCGCCTGGTGTTCCAGCCGATCGCGGATGCGCCGGCGCTGGTGCTGCTGATCGTGTCGATCGCGCTGCACGTGTCGATGGTCGGCGTCGGCCTGCTGGTGTTCGGGCCGGGCGGCGCGAGCACCACGCCGCTGATCGACGCGACGCTGGAGTTCGGCAACATCCGCATCAAGGCGCAGACGCTGTGCGTGATCGCGGTGGCGCTGGCGCTGATCGGCGCGTTGTACCTGATGTTCGGCCGCACGCTGTATGGCAAGGCGCTGCGCGCCGCGGCCATGAACCGCAACGGCGCGCAGCTGATGGGCATCTCGCCGGTGTTCGCCGGCAAGGCCACCTTCTTCCTGGCCACGCTGATCGGCGTGATGTCGGGGATCCTCATCGCGCCAATGACCACGATCTATTACGACTCGGGCTTCATCATCAGCCTGAAGGGTTTCGTCGGTTCGATCATCGGTGGGCTCGTGAGCTACCCGGTGGCGGCCGTCGGCGCCGTGATCGTCGGGCTGATCGAGGCCTTCTCGGCCTTCTGGGCGAGCGGCTACAAGGAGGTCATCGTGTTCACGCTGATCATCCCGGTGCTGCTCTGGCGCTCGCTCACCAGCAAGCATGTGGAGGACGAGGAATGAAGAAGGGTCTTCTCCTTTTCGTCGTTCTCCTGGCCGTCGCGCCCTGGGTGGTGCCGCCGTTCTACGTCACGCTGCTGAACTACATCGGGCTGTACGGCCTGGTCGCGCTCGGCCTGATGCTGCTGACCGGCGTCGGCGGGCTCACCAGCTTCGGGCAGGCGGCTTTCGTGGGCCTTGGCGCGTACACCACGGCCGCGCTGTCGACCGGCGTGATCGAGCTGCCGGCGGCTTTCGCATGGAGCCAGCACTCGCCCTGGATCGCGTTGGTCGCGGGCCTGCTGCTCACGCTGGCGATCGCGCTGATTCTCGGTGCGCTCACGCTGCGTCTGTCGGGCCATTACCTGCCGCTGGGCACCATCGCCTGGGGCATGAGCCTGTACTACATGTTCGGCACCTTCGAGCGGCTCGGCGGGCAGACCGGCATGTCGGGCATTCCGCCGATCTCGCTGTTCGGCTACCCGCTGACCACGGCCAACCAGATGTACTACCTGATCTGGGTCTTCGCACTGGTCGCAGCGCTCACCACGCAGAACCTGCTCGACTCGCGCCAGGGCCGCGCGATCCGCGCGCTCAAGGGCGGCGTGGTGATGGCCGAGGCGATGGGCGTGAACACCGCGCGCTCGCGCATGGTGATCTTCGTGATCGCGGCGCTGCAGGCCTGCGCGTCGGGCTGGCTGTACGCGCACCTGCAGCGCTTCGTCAACCCGTCGCCGTTCAGCCTGCAGTACGGCATCGACTACCTGTTCATGGCGGTGGTCGGCGGCGCGGGCCAGGTCTGGGGCGCGTTTCTCGGCGCGGGCGTGATCACCGTGCTCAAGCAGTGGCTGCAGGACTTGTTGCCGAGCCTGCTCGGGCGCACCGGCAACTTCGAGATGATCGTGTTCGGCGCGCTGCTGGTGCTGCTGCTGCAGCGCTCGCGTTCCGGGCTGTGGGGCCTGCTGGCGCGCCTCGTCGCCAAGGTGCTGCCGAAGCGCACGGTGCATCGTGCGCCGCCGGCATCCGCAGACCCGCTGCCGCGGCGCGCGATGCCGCCGCGCGGCGAGGTCGTGCTGCAGGCCAAGGCCGTGACACGCCGCTTCGGCGGGCTTGTCGCCAACGACGCGATGGACCTCACGGTGCATGCGGGCGAGATCCTCGCGCTGATCGGCCCGAACGGCGCGGGCAAGAGCACGATGTTCAACCAGCTGTCGGGCGTCGACACGCCGACCTCCGGCGAGGTGCTGTTCCGCGGGCAGGCCATCACCGGCCGCGACTCGCGCGACATCGCGCGGCTCGGCCTGAGCCGCAGCTTTCAGCACGTGCGGCTGATGCCCGAGATGAGCGTGCTCGAGAACGTCGCGATCGGCGCGCACCTGCGCGGTTCGCGCGGCGTGCTGGCGTCGGCCTGGCGGCTCGACCGGGCCGAAGAGAAAAGGCTGTTGGCCGAGGCCGCGCTGCAGGTCGAGCGCGTCGGGCTGAAGGACCACATGCATGCCGACGCCGGCTCGCTGGCGCTGGGCCAGCAGCGCACGCTGGAGATCGCGCGGGCGCTGGCCAGCGACCCGTCGCTGCTGCTGCTCGACGAGCCCGCGGCCGGCCTGCGGCTGCAGGAGAAGCAGGCGCTCGGCGAGCTGCTGCGCAAGCTGCGCGGCGAAGGCATGGCGATCCTGCTGGTGGAGCACGACATGGACTTCGTGATGGGCCTGGTCGACCGCGTGGTGGTGATGGACTTCGGCCAGAAGATCGCCGAAGGGCTGCCCGACGAGGTGCAGAAGAACCCGGCAGTGCTCGAGGCCTATCTGGGCGGGGTGGACGAATGACGACGGCGCAAGTGAACAGGATTCTCGACGTGCGCAAGCTCACGGTGTCGTACGGCAAGGTCGACGCGCTGGTCGATGCGGACCTGAGCGTCGGTGCGGGCCAGATCGTCACGGTGATCGGCCCCAACGGCGCCGGCAAGACGACGATGCTCTCGGCCGTGATGGGCGTGCTGCCCTCGCGCGGCGAGATCGAGCTGGACGGCGTGGTGCACCGCTCGCCACCCGTCGAGAAGATGGTGCGCGCCGGCATGACGCTGGTGCCCGAAAAGCGCGAACTGTTCGCCGGCATGAGCGTGGAGGACAACCTCGCGCTCGGCGCCTTCGACCGCTACCGCCGCGGCCTGCGCGACCAGGCCGAGACGCTGGCCGAGATCTTCGTGCTGTTCCCGCGGCTGCAGGAAAGGCGCACGCAGCTGGCCGGCACGCTGTCGGGCGGCGAGCGCCAGATGCTGGCGATTGGCCGTGCGCTGATGGCCAGGCCGCGCCTGCTGATGCTCGACGAGCCCAGCCTGGGCCTGGCGCCGCTGATCGTGCGCGAGATCTTCCGCATCATCGCGGCGCTGCGCGAGCGCGGCGTGTCGATCCTGCTGGTCGAGCAGAACGCGCGCGCGGCGCTGCAGGTCGCCGACTACGCCTATGTGCTCGAGACCGGCGCGATCACGATGCACGGCCCGGCCGCTGAACTCGCAAAGGATCCGCGTGTGGTCGAGGCCTATCTCGGGCTGGCCGGCAAGCACCAGGATCGGCTGTCCGGCTGAAATGACGCTCTCCCCCAGGCTTCGCGCACTGCGTGTCGCTTTCGCCAACCCCCTTCCGGCCTGGGCTGCCATCACAATGAACCGTCCACGTTAGCTCTGGTATGACGATGCATCCCACCTCCGCGACTGGGGTCGCACCCGCCGACCGCACGTTGCCGCGCATGCTGCAGCGCCAGGCCGAACGCTTCGGCGAACGGCCGCTGCTGCGGATGGACGGCCAGCGGTGGTTGCATGGCGACGCCGCCCCCATTGCCGCGCGCCGCGCCGCCGCGCTGGCGCAGGCCGGCGTGCAGCGCGGCGACCGGCTCGCGCTGATGAGCAGCAACCGGCTCGAATTCCTCGAGATGTTCCTTGGCTGCGGCTGGCTCGGCGCGGTCGTGGTGCCGGTCAACACCGCATCGATGGGGCCGCAGATCGGCTACTTCCTCGCCAACAGCGGTGCCGAACTGCTGGTGATCGAGGCACAGTGGCTGCCCCGGCTGCAGACGGCCGAACTCGGCCGCACCCGGTTGCGCGAGATCTGGGTGCTGGACGCGGAAGTCGACGTTGCGCTGCCGGACTTCCCGGGCGTGCAGTTGCGCAAGTACGTGCCCGACGCCGCACTCGACGTCGCGCCCCTGCCGCCGTCCGACGTGCAGCCCGGCGATCCGCTCGCGATCCTCTACACCTCCGGCACCACCGGTCCGGCCAAGGGCGTGATCAGCCCGCACGCCCAGTACCACTGGTGGGGCGCGAACAGCGCCGACATCCTCGGCGTCGGCATCGACGACGTGCTGTGCACCACGCTGCCGCTGTTCCACATCAACGCGCTCAACACCTTCGCTCAGGCCGCGCTGACGGGCGCCGAGGTGGTGTTCGAACCCCGCTTCTCCGCCTCGGGTTTCTGGGCCGCGATGCACGCCTGTGGCGCGACGGTTGTCTACCTGCTGGGTGCGATGGTGCCGATCCTGCTTGCGCAACCGGTGCGCGCCGAGGAGCGCGGCCATCGCGTGCGTGTCGGCCTGGGGCCCGGCGTGCCGGCCACCGCATCGACCGCTTTCCTGGAGCGCACCGGCGTGGCGCTGATCGAAGGTTACGGCTCGACCGAAACCAGCTTCGTGATCGCCACCGCGCCCGGCGATCCGCCGCGCGGCGCGATGGGCCGGCTGCGGCCGGGCTTCGATGCCTGCGTGGTCGATGCGCAGGACGTGCCGTTGCCCGATGGCGAGGCGGGCGAACTGCTGCTGCGTGCCGACGCGCCACACGCGTTCTCGAGCGGCTATTTCCAGATGCCCGACAAGACCGTCGAGGCCTGGCGCAACCTCTGGTTCCACACCGGCGACCGCGTGCTGCGCGAGCCCGACGGTACCTTCCGCTTCATCGACCGCATCAAGGATGCGATCCGTCGCCGCGGCGAGAACATCTCGTCCTACGAGGTCGAGCAGGTGCTGATGAGCCATCCCGCGGTGGCCGAATGCGCGGTCTTCCCGGTGCGCTCCGAACTGGCCGAGGACGAAGTCATGGCCGCGCTGGTGCCACGCGCCGGCTGCAGGATCGATCCGGCGGAACTCGCGCAGTTCTGCGAGGCACGGCTGCCGTATTTCGCGGTGCCGCGCTACGTCGACCTGCTGACCGACCTGCCGCGCACCGAGAACGGCAAGGTGCAGAAGTACAGGCTGCGCGAGCGCGGTGCGACGGCCGGCACCTGGGACCGCGGGCCAGCCCCGCGCAAGCCCGCGGCGGCTTGACCATGCAGGGGCCGCGACCGTTGCAAGGCCTCGTCGCCTTCGTCACCGGCGCCGCTCGCGGGCTGGGCGAGGCCATTGCGCAGGGCCTGGCGGAGGCCGGCGCGCGCGTGGCGCTGGCCGACGTCGATCCGGCAGTCGACGCCGCGGCCGCACGTTTGTGCACCGCTGGCCACGAATGCGTGGCGCTCCGGCTCGATGTGCGCGACGAGGCGGCGTTCTCGCAGGCCTTCGATCTTGCGGTGATCCGCTGGGGTGCGGTCGACATCCTCGTCAACAACGCGGCACGCACGCCGGGCACCTCGCTGTGGGACATCACGCAGGAAGAGTGGGACGAGGTGATGGCGGTGAACCTGCGCGGCAGCTTCTTCGGCTGCCGCATCGCGGGCCGCCACATGCGCGCGCGGGGCGCGGGCCGCATCATCAACCTGTCGTCGCTCGCCGGACAGCAGGCCAGCAGTGCGACCGGGCTGCACTACGCAGCGTCGAAGGCCGGGCTGCTCGCGCTCACGCGCAGCTTCGCGCAGGAACTTGCGCCGCACGGCGTGACCGTCAACACGCTCGCGCCGGCGGCGATCCGCGGCCCCGTGCTGGACGCGCTCGACGGCGCACGGCAGGCGGCGCTGGCGGCGAGCATCCCGCTTGGGCGCTTCGGCGAAGCTGGTGAAGTCGCAGCCGCGGCCGTGTATCTCGCGTCGCCGGCGGCCGCATTCATGACCGGCGCCACGATCGATTTGAATGGCGGACGGCTGATGCGCTGAGCTAAACTCTGCGCCAATGTTCATTCATCACGTCATCCAGACAGGTCAAGGCAGCCGGGGAGCCTGGCCTTGGCGTACGCCATCGTCGCTGTCTGTTTGATTGCACGGCGCACGCCGTGCGCCCGTGGCCTCCGTCCGCACGATGCGAGGCCTGATTCCTGAATGACACCGCCAGCGGCCAACTTTCGCGCCCTGGCTGACGGAGACCTCCCGTGATCACCGAACTCGAATTCAAAAGCCTCAGCGCGCAGGGCTACAACCGCATTCCGCTGATGGTCGAGGCCTTTGCCGACCTCGAAACCCCGCTCTCGCTCTACCTGAAGCTCGCGCACACCAAGGACGGCGGCAAGTACAGCTTCCTGCTCGAATCCGTGGTCGGCGGCGAGCGCTTCGGCCGCTACAGCTTCATCGGCCTGCCGGCCCGCACGCTGATCCGCGCCAGCGGCTTCGGCGCCGCGGCCCGCACCGAGGTCGTGACCGATGGCGAAGTCGTCGAGAGCGTCGAAGGCAATCCGCTCGACTTCATCGCGGCCTACCAGAAGCGTTTCAAGGTCGCGCTGCGGCCGGGTCTGCCGCGTTTCTGCGGCGGACTGGCCGGCTACTTCGGCTACGACGCGGTGCGCTACATCGAGAAGAAGCTCGAGGCGTCCTGCCCGCCCGACACGCTGGGCTGCCCCGACATCATGCTGCTGCAGTGCGAGGAACTGGCCGTCATCGACAACCTGTCGGGCAAGCTCTACCTGATCGTCTATGCCGACCCGGGCCAGCCCGAGGCGTATGCCAATGCCAAGCGCCGGCTGCGCGGTCTGCGCGAGCAACTGAAGTACTCCGTCAGCGCGCCGCAGGTGAAGCCGTCGCAGGCGCATCCGGCCGAGCGTTCGTTTGCCAAGGCCGACTACATCGCTGCGGTCGAGCGGGCCAAGGAGCTGATCGCCGGTGGCGACTTCATGCAGGTGCAGATCGGCCAGCGCATCAGCAAGCGCTACACCGAGTCGCCGCTGTCGCTGTACCGCGCGCTGCGTTCGCTGAACCCGTCGCCCTACATGTTCTATTACCACCTGGGCGATTTCCACGTGGTCGCGGCATCGCCGGAAATCCTGGTGCGCCAGGAGAACACGCCCGACGGCGAGCAGAAAGTGACGATCCGTCCGCTGGCCGGCACGCGACCGCGCGGCGCATCGCTCGAACTCGACAAGGCGGCCGAAGCCGAGCTCATCGCCGACCCGAAGGAGCGCGCCGAGCACGTGATGCTGATCGACCTGGCGCGCAACGACATCGGCCGCATCGCCAAGACCGGCAGCGTGAAGGTGACCGAGGCCTTCGCGGTCGAGCGCTACAGCCACGTGATGCACATCGTGAGCAACGTCGAAGGCACGCTGAAGGACGGCATGACCGCGATCGATGTGCTGAAGGCGACCTTCCCGGCGGGCACGCTGACCGGCGCGCCCAAGGTGCACGCGATGGAACTGATCGACCAGCTCGAGCCGACCAAGCGCGGCATCTACGGCGGCGCCTGCGGCTACATCAGCTACGCCGGCGACATGGACGTCGCCATCACGATCCGCACCGGCATCGTGAAGGATCAGGTGCTGCACGTGCAGGCCGCGGCCGGCGTGGTGGCCGACTCGGTGCCCGAGCTCGAATGGAA
>JAZKDL010000247.1:0-12800 GCA_040387575.1 Pseudomonadota bacterium | reverse complement strand
CAGCAGCGTGGCATCACGCAGGCTTTCGTCTTCGTCAACAGCAAGCTGGGATGCGCGCGGCTTGCGCGTTCGCTCGAGCGCGAAGGGCTGCGCACGGCGGCACTGCACGGTGACAAGAGCCAGGACGAACGCCTGAAGGCGCTCGAGGCTTTCAAGAAGGGCGAAGTCGATCTCCTGGTCTGTACCGATGTCGCGGCCCGCGGGCTCGACATCAAGGACGTGCCGGCCGTCTTCAACTTCGACATCCCGTTCAATGCGGAAGACTACGTGCACCGTATCGGACGCACCGGCCGTGCAGGCGCGTCCGGCCTGGCCGTGAGCTTTGCGAGCGGCGGCAACGACGTGCGCCTGGTGGCCGATATCGAGAAGCTGATCAAGGTGAAGATCGAGCTCGAAGCGGTGGAATTCGAGGAAGACCGCCCGCGCGGTCGCATCAACGACGGACGCCGCCACTGGCGCGAGGAAGGCGAAGCGGGCGACGCACGCGACGTGGTCGACGCACCGCGCGAACCGCGCACCGACGCGCATGCGTCGCGCGGCGGCGGCAGGCCGCACCGTGCGCAGGCGCCACGCGACCCGTTCTTCGAGAAGCCCTACGAAGCGCCTGAGCGCGAGGCAGCTCCGGCGTGGGAGGCCGGCAAGGCAGCGCCGGCGCGTGGCGTCTCTGCCAACATCAAGAGCAAGCGCAAAGTCGCGGCGCTGTTCAAGAGCGCCGAGGCCAATTAGGCCGACGCTGTCGACGCGACCTCGAGGTGTTGCGTCGACAAAGATCAGATCACCGTGAAGTGATGCGTCCCATCGCGCCCGAGTTGCGCGACCAGGCCGAACTCCCAGTCCAGGTACGCCTGCATCGCTTCGGCCGGCGCGTCCGTGCCTTCGTAGGGCCGGCGGTAGCGGTCGGTGCGGGGCGTCGCCAGATGCTGCTCGCCGGCTTCGGCCGGCAGGCCTGCCGCGAACCACGCCGCATTGCCGCCTGCGAGCACATGAACCTCGGCATCGCTGCCGCGCGCATCGAGCAGCGCGCGCAGGTCTTGCGCCGCGAAGCGCGCCAGCAGGCTGCTGCCGCAGGTCAGCACGTAGCGCGGCGCTGCGGGAATCCGTTCGAGCGCCTGCGCGAGCTGCGCGCGGATCGCGAACCAGGCGCCCGGGATGTGCTTCTTCACGTGATTGGCGCTGGTGGTGACGTCGATCACCGCGACGGCGGGCGGCGCTGCCGCGAGCCATGACGCCAGCACCGTCGGAGACACTTCCTGCACGGCCGGCACCGGCGCATGGACGGCGGGCGCGGCGCCGCGTTCGGACCAGGCGGCCGCCGGAATCGCGTCGACCACGTAGACATCCCAACCCAGCTGCGCGAGCCACGACGCGGTCATCGGCGCGCGCACGCCGTCGTCGTCGGCCAGCACGATGCGGGCGCCGCGCACGGGCACGTGGTGATCGGTTTCCTGCACGAGCTGGCCGCCGGGCGCGCTCGTGAAACCCGCGAGATGGCCGGCTTCGAATTCTTCGGGCGTGCGCACGTCGAAGTGATGCACCGTGCGGCCCGGCGATTCGAGCGAACCCAGCGCCGCATGCGCGATGCGCCGCACGCCGGCGCGCTCGGCGACGGCGCGCGCATCGGCCTGCGCGGCGGCACGGTTGGCGTCGCCCGGCGCGGGCGCCTGCCGAGCGGCACCGTGGTCGAGCTGCTGGCCGGCGAGCTTCCAGCCGATGGTGCCGTTGCGCAGCGCCGCGACCGGGTTCGGCAGGCCGGCATTCACCAGCGACTGCGTGCCGATGATGCTGCGCGTGCGGCCGGCGCAATTCACGATGACCTGCGTCTTCGGATCGGGCGCGAGTTCGCGCGCGCGCAGCACGAGTTCGGCGCCCGGCACGCTGGTCGCGCTCGGGATGCTCATGGTCTGGTACTCGTCGAAGCGGCGTGCGTCGAGCACCACCACGTCGGCCTTCGCGTCGATCAGCGCCTTGACCTCCTGGGCAGACAGCGAGGGTGTGTGGCGCTCGTGTTCGACCAGCTCGCCGAACGACTTGCTCGGCACGTTGACGTCGCGAAACAGCTCGCCGCCGGCGGCACGCCAGCCGTCGAGTCCGCCGTCGAGCCGATGCACGCGCGTGTAGCCGAGCGCCGCGAGCCGGGTGGCGGCGAGCGGCGCGAGATCGGCGCCGTCGAGTTCGCCGTACAACACGATCAGCGTGTCGCGCCGCGGAATCCGGCGCCAGGCGTCGAGCTCGAGGCGCGACAGCGGCAGGTTGGCGGCCCACAGCGGATGCGCCTGCGCGTACGGGTCTTCCTCGCGCAGGTCGAGCAGCGCGATCTCGTCGCGTGCGAGCAGATGCCGGCGCACGTCGGCAACGGAAAGAGTCGGGAAGTCGGCGTGGTCGGTCATGCGTTGCGCAGTTCGATGGAGCGGTCCCAGAGGTTCGGGAGCTCGGTATTGGAGTAGCCCGAGATGAAGGGCTTGCGCCCACCCTCGGCCGGATAGGTGTGGCGCCGCACGGCCCCGATGTTGGCGCCGTAGACGTGGATGCTGATGGACACGCGGTCGTCGAACAGGTTGTGCACGCGGTGCACGTCGCCGACGGTGGGCGACACGGCCTCGACGTCGCCCGCATCGAGCCGGACGCCTTCGCCGTGGGGCACGGCACGGCCGTCGTCGCCGAGCCGCCAGGGCTGGCTGTATTCGGCGCCGCGCAGCATGCCGATCAGGCCCCACACGGTGTGGTCGTGCACCGGCGTGGCCTGGCCCGGGCCCCAGACGAAGCTCACGACCGAGAAGCGCTCGGTCGAATCGGCGTGCAGCAGAAATTGTTGGTAGCGCTCGGGGTTCGGCTGCGCATACGCCGCCGGCAGCCAGTCGTCCTGCGCGACCAGCGTGCGCAACAGCGCGCTGCCTTCAGCGAGCACGTGGGCTTCGTCGGGGGTGCTGTCCAGCAGCCGGCCGAAGGCGGTGACGAAGTCGCGCAGCGGCGCAATGCCGCGTGTCGTCGCCGTGGATGTCGGCGGTTTCGGTGATGCTGCAGGCGCCGCGGGAAGGTTGTCTGTCGCAGTGTTCATCGTGTCGAGCGTCAAGCGGCCGGCGGGGCGGTCGGAATCCGCATTTTCAACGCTCCGGCGCAGTGGAGGGCTCGCTGCGTGCGGCCGCCACGCCGTCGCTAGTGCCGCGCCGAGGCTTCGGCGTCGATTCGTGCGTGGCGCTCCGTTGCGAAGGCCAGCGGTGCATCGAGCCCGGTCATCGCGTGCAGCGCCTGCGCGTTTTCAAGCGCCGTCTGCGACGTGCGCCGGCTGGCTGCTATCAGGGCAGTCGATCGGATGGCGTCGGTGTCGCGCAGTCCGTGGCGCAGCAACGCATGCGCAGCGAAGAGGGCGCCGCCGAAGCGGCTGGCCTCCGCCAGCGCATCGGGCCGACAGCCGGCCAGTTGTGCGCCAGCGAGGCCTGCGGCTTCGCCCAACGGCATGTAGCTGCGTGCCACAGCCTCTGCGGTCTGGTCTTCGCCCAAGGCCACGACTTCGTGCTCGCAGGTCTGGACCATCGCGATGCCGATGGCCTTGAGCGCCTGCGCATCCCGGCACCGCGACAGCAGCCGGAACGCGCCGCTCGTGAGGTAGTCGCCGACCAGCACGCGGCCGGCCGGCCGCAGCGGAACCGGCAAGTGCCGGTCGTCGTCGATGCGCACGTGCAGGCGGTGCAGCCCGACATGGATGAGTTCGAGTGCGGCACCAAGCTCGACGCAGTCCTGGCTGTCGGAGAAGCTGCAGACGATGCCGGACAGTACGAACGTGGCCTCGCCCTGCTTCAGCAGGAGGCGAGCCTGGTCGATCGGGGCCGCGCGACTGTCGAGCACGGAAAGCAGCGCGTCGCTGACGCGCGATTGAACGGAAACCACGGAATTCATCCCCGGATTGTCGCGGCCTATCAGCCGGGTGCCTGAGCCTGCTCGCAATGCACTTCGATGTGCTCGCGCTCGGCTAGCGTTGAGCCGATGCGCGCCGCACTGAGGCAGCCGCCCCAGACGCAGCCGGTGTCGGTCGAAAGAAGATCGGGCCGTGAGACCCAGCCCAGCGTCGACCAGTGGCCGAACGCGATCGTCGCGGCCGCGGTCTTGCGGCCCGGCACGTCGAACCACGGCATGAAGCCTTCGGGTGCGCAGGCGGATGCGTCCTTGCTGTCGAACTCCATCGTGCCGTCGGCGCTGCAGTAGCGCAGCCGCGTGAGCGCGTTGACGATCACGCGCAGCCGCGCGCTGCCGGCGAGTCGGGCGTCCTATTGCGCCGGCTCGTTGCCGTACATGGTTTGCAGGAAGTCGCCAAGCGCCGGGCCGCGAAGCACCGACTCGACTTCGGACGCGAAGACCAGCGTGTCGGCCAGCGTCCATTGCGGCAGCACGCCCGCATGCACCATCAGCAGGTCGCCGGCCGCGTTGCCGGAGCCGACCCGCCGGTGCAGCGCCATGTGCTGATGGCGCAGCCAGTCGATCAGCGCGCCGCGGTCGGGCGCGTCGAGGATGCTGCCGAGCGTGTCGCGCCGGCCCGGCTTGCGCACGCCGTACGCCACGCCCAGCAAATGCAGGTCGTGGTTGCCGAGCAGGCTGTGCGCGGCGCCGCCGAGCCGCTGCACGCGCCGTAGTACATCGGCCGAAGCCGGCCCGCGGTTGACGAGGTCGCCGAGCAGCACCAGCGTGTCGCGGCTCGGGGAGAAGTCGATGGTGTCGAGCAGGCGTTGCAGGGCGGCGTCGCAGCCTTGCACGTCACCGATCAAGTAAAGTGCCATGGTCCCCATTCTCCCTCCCCTTCATGGATGTTTTTCTGCTGGCCTTGCTGACGACGCTCAACGCGCTCTTCGCAATGTCTGAAATGGCCCTGTCCACCAGCCGTCGCGCGAGGCTCGCCGCGCTGGCCGAAACGGGGGACGCCGGCGCCGCCGCGGCGCTCCGGCTGATGGAAGATCCAACGCAGTTCCTGTCCAGCGTGCAGATCGGCATCACGTCCATCGGCATGCTCAGCGGCATCGTCGGCGAGGCCGCTTTCGCGGCGCCGCTCGCGGTCTGGATGATCGGCGTCGGCATGGGAGCGGGCACGGCCAGCATCGCGTCGACCGCCGTCGTCGTGACCTGCATCACCTTCTTCACGATCATCTTCGGCGAGCTGGTGCCCAAGCGCATCGGCCAGCTCTACCCCGAGCCGGTGGCGCGCTTCGTCTCGCGGCCGATGCGCGGGCTGGCCACCGGCGCCAAGCCCTTCGTGCTGCTGCTCTCGGGCGCCACCGCCGCCATCCTCAAGCTGCTGCGCATCGACGCCAACGCCGCGCGCACCGTGACCGAGGAGGAGATCTCGGCCAGCCTGGAGGAGGGCGTGGACGCCGGCGTGATCGAGATGCACGAGCACCAGATGGTGCGTAACGTGTTCCATCTCGACGACCGCCGCCTGTCGTCGTTGATGGTGCCGCGCGCCGACATCGAATGGCTGGACGCGACCGACACCGTGGCGTCCGGCCTGCAGAAGGTTGCGGCGGCCGGTGCGCTGAACCTGGTGCATTCGTGGTACCCGGTCTGCCGCAACTCGCTCGACGACGTGGTCGGTGTGATCAGCGTGGCGCACCTGCTGCGGCTCGGCCCGGTGTACGAGGGGTCGCTCGAGAGCGTCGCGCAGCCCGCGTCCTTCGTTCCGGAAACGCTGACAGGCCTCGAGATGCTCGAACAGTTCCGCGCGCGTGCCGGACGGCTGGTGTTCGTGGTCGACGAATACGGCGTGGTGCAGGGCCTGATCACGCCGCGCGACATGCTCGAGGCGATCACCGGCGAACTGCAGCCAGGCGTCAACACCGAGGCCTGGGCGCAGCAACGCGCCGATGGCGCCTGGGAACTCGACGGGCTGATGCCGGTGTCGGAGCTTCGCGCACGGCTGGCCATCCGCGAACTGCCGGAAGAGGAACGCGGTCGCTACAACACCGTGGCAGGCCTGCTGATGTCCGTGTCCGGCCAACTGCCCATCGTCGGCGAGCGCATCGACTGCGCGGGCTGGACCTTCGAAGTGACCGCACTTGACGGGCGCCGCATCGACCGCGTGGTCGCGCACCCCAATCCGCACGCCGACGCGCGCGACCGCTGAAGGAGATTTCCATGTCGCTCGACGATCTCGAGTTCCAGTACCTCACGGGCCAGGCGCGTCCCGGCTTTCCCGAACTGCATGCGGACTTCGCGGCGCGCAGCCTGGCGGTCGTCGACGACGTGCCTTGCGAACTGGACCTGCGCTACGGCGACGCCGAGCGCTGCACCTTCGACTACTTCCCGGTGCCGGATGGCGCTGCGCGCGGTGTTCGCGGTGTCGTCGCCTTCTTCCATCCGGGCTACTGGCAGTGGCGCGACAAGTCGCACTTCCGCTTCATCGCGCCGACATTCACCGCGCTGGGTCTCGACGTCGCGCTGGTCAACTATCCGCTGTGCCCGACCGTGACGCTCGAGGCGCTCACCGAGGCCGTGCGGGGCGCGATGCACGTGGTCGCGGCGCGCGCCCGGCAAGGCGCCGGCGCGGCCGTTCCGCTGATTGCCGCAGGACATTCGGCGGGCGGTCATCTGGCTGCGGAAATGGGCCTGACGCGGTGGGCAGAACGCGGTCTGCCCGATGACGGCAGCGTGGCCGGCGTGATCGCGCTGAGCGGCCTGTACGACATCGAGCCGCTGCGCCACACCTCGCTCGACATCAACCTGAAACTCGATGCAGACAGCGCGCGCGCCGCGTCGCCGCTGCTGCGCGTGCATGACGGCGCACCGCCCGCGCTGATCGCTGTCGGCGCCGACGAAACGCCGGCGATGCGCGCGCAGACCGAGCGGATGCACGCCGCGTGGCTGGCGGCCGGCAACGCGTCCGAGCTGCTCCTGTCCGACGGCGCGGACCACTTCAGCCTGCTCAACCAGCTGACGACGCCCGGCACTGCGCTGCACGCGCAGGTGGCGGCGCTGATCGACCGGGCGCTCGGCACCGGACGTTGACGTCCGGTCGTTGGGCCGCCTGGTCACCCGGGCGGCCCAACGGTGCCGGGCAAACGGTCCGCAGTTCAGTCGGCCTTCACGCCAGCCGCCTTGATCACCTGCGCCCACTTGTCGACCTCGGCCTTCTGGAACGCGGCGATCTGCGCGGTCGTCATGTCGGCGGGTTCCATGCCGAAGCCCTTGAGCTTGTCCTGCATCTCGGGCTGCGCCAGGATCTTGCGGATCTCGACGTGCAGCCGGTCGATCACCGGTGCCGGCGTGCCGGCCGGCACGAAGATCGCCTGCCACGACGCCACCTCGAAATCCTTCAGGCCGTCGATGCCCGACTCCGCAACGGTCGGCACGTCGGGCATCGACGCGAGCCGCTTGCTCGACGTCACGGCGATGGCACGCAGCTTGCCGCTCTGGATGTGCGGGCCGGCGACCACCGTGGTGTCGAACATCATGTCGACCTGGCCGCCGATGACGTCCTGAATGGCCGGACCGCTGCCCTTGTAGGGCACGTGCGTGAACTTCACGCCCGACTTGTAGGCCAGCAGTTCGAGCGACAGATGCTGCGAGGTGCCGGTGCCTGCCGACGCCGACGACAGTCCGCCCGGCTTCGCCTTGCTGGCTTCCAGCACGTCCTTCAGCGTCTTGTACGGGCTGGCCTGGTTGACCACCAGCACGACCGGGTTGGTGCCGATCAGCGTGACCGGCGCGAAGGACTTGATGGGGTCGTAGCCGATCTTCGGGTACAGGCTCACGTTGATGGCGTGCGAGCTGACGGTGCCGCCCAGCATCGTGTAGCCGTCGGGTGCCGCGCGCGATGCGACCTCCGACCCGACGCTGCCGCCGGCGCCGCCCTTGTTGTCGATGATCACCGAGGTGCCGAGCACCACGCCGAGCTTCTGGCTGATCAGCCGCCCGAGCACGTCGGTCGTGCCGCCGGCCGGAAAGGGCACGAGGTAGGTGATCGCCTTGCCGGTGGGCCAGCCGCCCTGGGCGAAGGCGGGCAGGCTGCCCATGCCTGCGAGGGCTGCCGCGGCGGCGGATTGAATCAGTGTTCTGCGTTGCATGTCATGTCTCCAGTCGTTGTGAATCGGTCGGCGATCAGGTCACCGGTGCGGGGTTGAAGAGCACCAGCGCGTTGTGCAGCTTCCAGTGCTCGGCCCAGGTCTTCTTGCGGCCGCTGGCCACTTCGAGCATCAGGCGGAACATCTCCCAACCCATGTCCTCGATGCTGGCGTCGCCGTCGGCGATGCGGCCTGCGTTGATGTCCATCAGGTCGTGCCAGCGGCGCGCCAGGTCGCTGCGGGTGGCGACCTTGATCACCGGCACTTCGGCCAGTCCGTAGGGCGTTCCGCGTCCGGTGGTGAACACGTGCAGGTTCATGCCCGCGGCGAGCTGCAGCGTGCCGCAGATGAAGTCGCTGGCCGGGGTGGCGGCGTACAGCAGGCCCTTCTGCCGCGCCTTCTCGCCCGGCGGCACCACGCCCGAGATCGGCGCGCTGCCGCTCTTGACGATCGAGCCCATCGCCTTCTCGACGATGTTCGACAGGCCGCCCTTCTTGTTGCCCGGCGTCGTGTTGGCGCTGCGGTCGACGCGCCCCTTGTCGAGGTAGGCGTCATACCAGGCCATCTCGCGGATCATGGCTTCGGCCACCGCCGGCGTCGTGGCGCGCGAGGTCAGCTGGTCGATGCCGTCGCGCACTTCGGTCACTTCCGAGAACATCACCGTGGCGCCAGCGCGCACCAGCAGGTCAGTGCAGAAGCCGACGGTCGGGTTGGCGGTGACGCCCGAGAACGCATCGCTGCCGCCGCACTGCACGCCGACCACCAGCTCGCTGGCGGGCACGGTCTCGCGGCGCCGCGCGTTCAGGCGCTCGAGATGTTCCTCGGCCTGGCGCAGGATCGAATCGATCATCGACATGAAGCCGACGTGTGCGTCGTCCTGCAGGCAGACCACGTCGAGCCTCGCATCCGCGCTGGCACCGACGTCGGCGACGTTGCGCTCGTCGACCAGCGGGATGCTGCCCGGCGGCAGCAGCCGCTCGGGCTGCAGCTTCTCGCAGCCCAGGCTGATGACCATCACCTCGCCGCCGAAGTTCGGGTTGAGGCTGATGTTGCGCAGCGTGCGGATCGGGATGATCGCGTCGGGCGCGTCGATGGCGACGCCGCAGCCGTAGCTGTGCGACAGGCCGACCACGTCGTCGACGTTCGGGTATTTCGGCAGCAGCTCGGCCTTGATGCGCTGCACCGCGAAGTCGACCACGCCGGCCACGCACTGCACCGTCTGCGTGATCGCCAGGATGTTGCGCGTGCCGACCGAGCCGTCCAGGTTGCGGTAGCCCTCGAAGGTGTAGCCCTCCAGCGGCGGCATCGCGGGAGGCGCCACGGTCGCGATCGGCAGGCCTTCGAGCGAGCGCGCTTCGGGCATCTCGAGCAACCGCTCGTGCACCCAGCTGCCGGCGGGAATCGGCTTCAGCGCATAGCCGATCGGCACGTTGTAGCGCCGCACCGCCGCGCCCTGCGGAATGTCGACCAGCGCGACCTTGTGGGCCTGCGGCACCTTGTCGATCAGCGTCAGGCCGTCGGCGAGCACGGTGCCGGCGGGCAGGCCGCCGTCGTTGGCGACGATGGCCACGTTGTCCGCCGCGTGCATGCGGATCGTGAGGGGCGGGGAGGCGTGGGGCGCTGTCATTTTTCGTGGAGGCGTGGGCGGCGTGGGCGGCGGAGGCTCAGGGCAGGTCGACGATCTCGACCCAGTTCGGGTTCTTGCCCGCCGACACGCGCGTGGGTGTGCCGGGCAGGCCGGTCGCGGGGTCGATCGGATGCAGCGACACGCCGTTCGAGTCCTGCCCTGCGGCGATCAGGAAGCGGCCGGTGGCGTCGATCGCGAAGCCGCGCGGCGTCTTCTCGGTCGGCACCTGCCCGAGCGGCTGGAGCTGGCCGGTGGCCGGGTCGACGCGGAAGGTGGACAGCGTGCTCGACGTGCGTTCCGACGCGTACAGCAGCCGGCCATCCGGCGACAGATGCAGGTCGGCGGCCCAGGGCTTGCCGGTGAAGCCGGCGGGCAGCGTCGTGGTGCGCTGCGTTTCGCGCAGCGTGCCGGTGGCCGCGTCGTAGTCCATCACGTGCAGCGCGGCGTCGAGTTCGTCGACCACGTACATATGGCGCTGGTCCTTGTCCCAGACGAAGTGGCGCGGCCCCGACTTCTCGGGCGCGATCGGGGTCAACGCGGGCTCGTTCGGGCTGAGCCGGCCGGTCGCCGGGTCGAAGCGCCAGCTCGAGAGATGGTCGCCGCCGAGGCTGGTGGCGAACACGCGGCGGTTGGACGCGTCCGCGTGGATCGCGTGCGCGTTCGGCGCGGTCGGAATCAGCTGCTGCACGGCGCCGACGAGGCCGTCCTTGTCGATGCTGTTGACCGTGATCTTGTGCCCCGGATACGACGCCGCGAACAGCCAGCGCCCGGTGGCGTCGGTGTCGATGTTGGCCATGCTGTCGGCCAGCGCGGCGTCGCCGAGGCGGCGCAGCCGGCCGCTCGCCGGGTCGATCGCGAGGCTCACCACGCGGAAGGGTTGCGAGCGCAGCGCGACGTACAGCACGCGCTTGTCGGGCGACACCGCCATCGGCATCGCCATGCCGCCGAGCGGCACGGTTTCGACCGGCGTGAGCGTTGCAGCGCTGCGGTCGAGTGCGAACACCGAGACGTCCTGGCTGTCCGCATTGGCCACGTAGACCCAGGTCGCGGCCGACGCGGTGCCGGCGAGTGCGAGCAGGCCTATACATCCGGCGATGCGGTGCAACATCTTCCGCAGAGGAAGCGTGTGTGGCACGGGCTTGCCTTTCGTTGCGGTCACTTGACCACCATGAACATGCTCGGCAGCCAGGTCGAGAACGCGGGCACGAAGGTGACCACGCCCAGCGCGAAGATCAGCGCGCCGTAGAACGGCCAGATCGTGCGCATCACCGTGCCGACCGACACACCGCCGATCGCGCAGCCCACGAACTGCGTCGTGCCCACCGGCGGCGTGTTCAGGCCGAGCGCGCAATTGATCAGCATCACGATGCCGAACTGCACCGAGCTCATGCCGTAGTGCTGGGCGATCGGCAGGAAGATCGGCGTGCACAGCAGGATGGTCGCGGCCATGTCCAGGAAGGTACCGAGCACGAACAGGATGATGTTGATCAGCAGGAAGATCACCCAGGGCGTGCTCGTCACCTGCGACAGCATCTGGCCAGTGAGTTCGGCCACGCCGTACAGGCTGATCAGGTAGCCGAAGGTGCTCGAGATGCCGATCAGCAGCAGGATCACGCCGGTGGTGCGCACCGCCTTCGAGGCCGCCTTGACGAAGTGCTCCCACTTCAGCGTGCGGTACAGGAAGATCGTGAGCACCAGCGCATACAGCACGGCCACGGCAGCCGATTCGGTGGCCGTGAAGATGCCCGACAGGATGCCGCCGAGGATCAGCACGACGATGAACAGGCCCGGCAACGCGGCCGCGAAGGAGCGCGCGACGATCGACCAGCCCGGGAAGGTGCCGGCCGGATAGCCGCGCTTCACCGCCACCAGGTAGGCGGCCGCGAGGTTGCTCACCGTGAGCACCGCGGCCGGCAGCAGTGCCGCGAGGATCAGCGCCGCGATCGACACCTTGCCGCCCGCTGCGAGCGAATAGATGATCAGGTTGTGGCTCGTCGGCATCAGCGCACCGACCAGGGCCGCGTGGGTCGTCACGTTGACCGCGTAGTCGGCGTGATAACCCTCCTTCTTCATCATCGGGATCATCACGGCGCCCATGGCCGACACGTCGGCGACCGGCGAACCGGACACACCGCCGAACAGCGTGCAGGCCACGACGTTCGACATGCCCAGCCCGCCGCGCACGTGGCCGACCAGGCTGCGTGCGAAGTCGACGATGCGGTCGGCGATGCCGCCGTACAGCATCAGCTCGCCGGCGAAGATGAAGAACGGAATGGCCAGGAACGAGAAGATGCCCATGCCCGAGGTCATCTGCTGGAAGCCGACCGCCAGAGGCAGGCCTTCATAGGCGAGCGTGGCGAGCGCCGACAGCCCGATCGAGAACGCGACCGGCACGCCGAGCAGCAGGAGAAGTGCGAACGAAACGCACAGGATCAGAAGAGGGATGGTCATTGGTCAGGCCCAGGCGGGTTCGACTTCGCGGCCTTGGGCGAGCGCGATGATGTGTTCGATCGAGAACATGACGATCAGGGCCCCCGACACGGCAGCCGGCACGTACTTCCAGCCTTCCGAGATCCACAGCGTGGGCAGGCGGTAGTCCCACACCGATTCGGCGAGGTAGGCGCAGTTCCATGCCATGGCCAGGCCGAACACCAGGACGAGCGCGTGGATCAGGTATTCCATCTTCAGGCGCAGCCAGTCGGGGGCCAGCACCAGGAAGGATTCGAGGCCGATGTGGCCGGCGTCACGCACGCCCACCGCAACGCCGAGCATCGTGACGTAGAGCACCAGCAGCAGGGCCAGGCTCTCGGCCCAGGTGGGCGTGTTGTTGAGGACGTAGCGGCCGAACACCTGCCAGCTCACCGCGCAGATCACTGCGACGAGGCCGAGGATGCCCAACCACATGCAGACGCGGGCCAGCGTGCGACAGAGTTTGGTGTACATGGATTTCAATGCAAAAAAAGACGGAGGCGGGCTCTGTTCGCAGAACACCGCGGAACCGGCTTTGCCGGGCCGCTGGTGTTGCCCCCGAAAGGGGGTTGGCGAGAGGCGACACGCAGTGCGCCGAAGCCTGGGGAGAACCTACTTCGTGTCCTGCACGCGCTTCACGAGATCCTTCAGGCGCGCATCGG
>JAZKDL010000246.1:14453-17599 GCA_040387575.1 Pseudomonadota bacterium | reverse complement strand
CACCATCGAAAACCATGGCGGCCAGATCACCTTCTGGAACAACGCCACGGGCGGACAAGCAAAGATCACCAACTTCGGCGGCGCGACCAACCTGATGGGCAGCAGCTCTGCAGCCCAGGCCACGATCACGAACGAAACAGGCGGAGCGCTCGACATCTACGACACGGCGAGCGCCAATAAGGCCACCGTCGTCAACAAGGCCGGTGGCGTCGTGCGCATTCGCAGCCTCACAGCGGGCGGCGTCAGCATCGGTTCGCTCGAAGGCGCGGGGCGCGTGCTGCTCGGGACGAAGGCGCTCACGGTCGGTGAGCTCAACACCAGCACGGAAATCTCGGGCGTGATTTCGGACGCGGGCGGCTCGATCATCAAGGAAGGCACAGGCACGCTGACGCTGTCGGGCGCAAACACCTACACGGGTGGGACTTCGCTCAAGCAGGGGCAACTGAACCTTGGGAACAACGCGGCGCTGGGCACGGGTGCCTTGGCGATGGATGACGGCACGGCGCTGGGCTTCAGCGCGGATGGGCTCACGGTGGCCAACGCGATCCAGCTCACGGGTTCGAACGATCCCATCATCGACACAGGCACGTTCTCCGAAACGTTGAGCGGTGCGATCACAGGCGGAGGCTTCATCACGAAGCATGGCACGGGCACGTTGACGCTTTCGGGCGCGAACACCTACACCGGCGCGACCAACGTGGCGCAGGGCACGTTGAAGGCGAGCGCCCCGAACACTTTCAGCGCTGCTTCGGCGCACGCGGTCGCATCGGGTGCGACGCTGGACCTCGCTGGCTTCAACCAGACCGTGGCATCGCTGTCGAATAGCGGCACCGTCTCGCTGTTCGGCGCCATGCCCGGCACGACGCTGACGGTCAATGGCAACTACGTCGGCAACGACGGCGTGCTCAAGCTTGGCACGATCTTGAGCGCCACGGGCCCATCGGACCGCCTCGTCATCGACGGCGGCGCGGCCAGTGGCAAGACCCGTGTTCAGATCACGAACCTCGGCGGCCTGGGTGCACGCACCACGGACAACGGCATCGAGGTCGTGACCGCGCAGAACGGCGCGACGACGACGGCGCAGACGACCAAGGACGCCTTCTCGCTCGCAGGCGGCAGTGTGACCGCAGGCGCGTTCGAGTACCGCCTCTATGCCGCTGATGCGAGCGGTGCGGGCCAGAACTGGTATCTGCGCACCGACGCAGCACCGGCGGCCGGCACTTCCGTGCCGGCTTATCGTCTCGAAGCAGCCATGTTCGCCGCATTGCCGAGCCAACTGCGCCAGAGCAACCTCTCGATGCTCGGCAACCTGCGCCTGCGCGTCGGTGATGACGATGTGAAGGGCGCGACGCCCACCGCGACCGGCTCGGACCGCCGCGCATGGGGCCGCCTCATCACGACCGACCTCGATACGCAGCAAGGCGGCACCGTCTCGCCGACCAGCAAGGGCAATGTCTCGGGCTTCCAGGCCGGCACCGACCTGTTTGCGAACACGAACTGGCGCGCGGGCATCTACGTCGGCCAGCTCGACGGCGATGCGAAGGTCAACGGCTTTGCGAGCGGCATTCAGAATCTGCGCGTAGGCCAAAACGACCTGCGCAACCAATACCTGGGCGCCTACGGCACTTACACGAACGACACCGGCTTCTATGCCGATGCCGTGGTACAGGCGGGCCGCCATCGCACGAACGTGACGCCGCTGCTGAGTTATAGCAGCGAGACCAAGGGCAACAGCTTGCTGGCTTCCATCGAAGTAGGTCAGGCCTTGCCCATAGGCAACAGTGGCTGGATCGTCGAGCCGCAACTGCAGTTGATCCATCAGCACATCGACCTCGACACGACGCAGATCACCGGCGCCATCGTGCAGCCCGAGGCCGACGGCGGCTTGATCGCACGTGCAGGCGTGCGCATCAAGGGCCAGATCGACACCAGCCTCGGCATGCTGCAGCCCTATGGCCGCGTGAATGTCTACGAGTCGTCGAACGGTACGGACGTCGCGCGCTTCGTCACCCCTACAGCGATGACCGACATCACGGCACCCGTCGGCGGCACGAGCACCGAACTCGCCGGCGGCTTCACGCTGGCCCTGAGCCCGCGCACGACCGTCCACGGCGAAGTGGGCAAGCTCTGGTCATCGGGCGGCAGCGAGAAGGTTCGCAGCGCGATCGGCGGGTCGCTGGGTATGCGCGTGAAGTGGTGAGCGCTCGCCGCATTGAAAGCCGGGCAGCACCACGGATGACGTGGTGACTTAGGCGAAATCGAGGACACGGCTATCGCTGCGAGAGTCGATGGCAGTCGAAATCTAGTGCGCACGTGATGGGACAGTCGCCGGCGCACCATCGGCGGGAATGGCGGGCGCGGGCTGCAGCTTTACGGTGCCCTCGCTATCCTCGCTCCACCGCAACATCGGACCCCACCCATGCAAGCCGTCTCCATCCACATCGTCGACGTCGCCAACGGTGTCGTCGCCACCGGCATGCGCGTCGACATCGCGCGCCTTGACGACCCCAAAGGCTTCGGCACCTGGACGGATGTCGTCACCGGCACAGTCGGGCGCAACGGTGTGGTGGATGGCATCGAGGGGCGCGAGCGGCTGTTCGACATCGGCGTGTACGAGCTTCGCCTGCATGTCGCCGACTACTACCGCGCCCGCGGCACCGCGCTGCCGCAGCCGGCCTTCATGGAGGTGCAGACCTTCCGCTTCGGCATTGCCGACCTGTCGCAGCATTACCACCTGCCGGTCAAGCTCACGCCGTGGGGGCTGTCCTGCTTCCGCGGTGCGGCCTGACGACAACCGATTGCAGTCGACAGCGCGCGATCGATGACGCAGGACGCTTTGCCCCTCCACCTCGGCGTCGACCGCCAGGCGCGCGAGCCGATGACCGAGCAGATCAGCGCAGGCCTGCGCGCCGCCATCGTCGACGGGCGCCTCGCGCCGGGCGCACGGCTGCCGTCTTGGCGTGACCTCGCGTCGCAACTCGGCGTTGCGCGTGGCACGGTGCGCGCGGCCTATGAGTCGCTGATCGATGCGCAGCTCACGGCTACTCATTCATCCATGTCAGGGGCGGCAACTTCTGCGTTCGCCACGATGGCAGTCTGATATTGATCCCTTAGGGCCTGTCGGGAAGAGCTTGACTGATTGGAGC